>NZ_CP060718.1:300000-387500 GCF_014396785.1 Sphingomonas lutea
TCCTCCGTCGTGGCGATCCCGACCGCGGCGCGATCCTCCTGATGGTGAGCTCGCGTGGGTCGCATATCGCCTGCCTCGAACGCGTGCTGGGCGCGTCCGGCGACTACGGCTGGCAGCGCACCGGCCCGGCCGATTCGGCGAGTTCCACGGAAATCCGCGAATTCCTCGCCAAGCGCGCACGGTTCGACGAAGATTCGTGGGCAGTGGAACTGGATATCGCGGACGCCGAACGGTTCATCGCTGAAACAATCTCCGCGGGTTGACCCCGCGGAACAACCGTTAGACACCCGTATCAACAACAAGAGCGGGGGCATTTACCCGGGCAACATCGGGAAATGCCACGCGAGACGGGCAACACTCAGGGGGCGATCAGCGGAAGTATTCGCGCGTATTCCTTCGCCCCCATTACTTTGGGCTGTTGACCGCAAATTTAACGGTATCGATGACTGTCATGCTTCGAACGGGGCTGCTGTTCTGTGCAGTACTGAGCGCAAGCTCGATTGGACCTGCGCAGGCAGGGCCGTCGACCGAGCCGGTCCTTCCGGTCGAGACCGTGGCGCTGCCACAGGTCAATGTCCCGAATCTCCTCGACGAGGCGGGTGAGCCCGCGCTGTCCGCGCCGGTGAGCGAGCCGCAGCCGGCGGTCGTCGAGCGTGAAGAGCCGACCGTCAGTCGCAGCGCCGATCTTGCGGCCAAGGTTGCGCAGCTGCGCGCCTCGGACCCCGGCAGCCGCCAGCTGGAATGCCTGGCGACCGGCATTTACTTCGAATCCAAGGGCGAACCGCTGTCGGGCCAGCTTGCCGTCGGCCACGTCATCGCCAACCGCGCCGAATCCGGCCGCTTCCCTGATTCCTATTGCGGCGTGCTGTTCCAGCGCGGCCAATTCTCCTTCATTCGCGGGCGCTCGCTGCCGAGCGCGCCGCGCTCGAGCCGCCACTGGCTGAACGCGGTCGCGGTCGCCAAGATCGTCGACCAGGAATTGCACCAGTCGCCGGTCGGCAATGCGCTGTTCTTCCATGCGCGCCGCGTGTCGCCGAAGTGGCGCCTGAAGCGCGTCGCATCGATCGGAAACCACGTCTTCTACCGCTAGAAAAGCGGTCATTGTTGCGGGTGGGGTGCGGGGCAGTTGCGCAGGTGCGCGGCTGCCCCGCCTTTTATGCGCGACGCCTAGCCGCCGGTCCCGCTTTGTTCTAGCAAAGCGGCATGGCTACCCTGCCCGAGTCCCCCTGCTTTGCCGACGCGCCGCCGATTGCGACCGATGTCGCGCGCGGGGTGACGCGGCTCCTGTGCCGGCACGATCTGTTCGCAATCTGTGAAATCCCGCTGCCCAACGGCCGCCGCGCCGACCTGATGGCGATCGACGCCAAGGGCAGCCTGACGATCGTCGAGATCAAGGTCGCGCGCGCCGACCTGCTCGGCGACGGCAAGTGGCGCGATTATCTCGATTATTGCGATCGCTTCTTCTGGGCCGTGCCCCCCGGCCTCGCGCATATCCTGGAGGAGGAGCGCTATTTGCCCGGGGAAGCGGGGCTGATCGTTGCCGACCGTTACGACGCTGCGATCGTGCGCGATGCCGGGCATCGCCCGCTCGCGCCGGCGCGGCGCAAGGCCGAGGTGCTGCGCTTCGCGCGCCGCGCCGCGCGGCGTCTGGCGGCGCAAATCGACCCGTCGCTCGGCGACGCGATCTAGAGGCGGAAGTTGGTGGCGGTCGTGGCCGGCTTCTTGGCCTCGATCGCCTGCAGGATCTGGCGCGAACGCGTGTCGCGCTTGGCGTAATCGCGCGCCGACAAGCCCGCGGCCGTGTCGGCCTTGTCGGGATCGGCGCCGGCGTCGAGCAGCAGGCGGACGATCGGCAATTGCCGTTGGTGCACCGCCGCGATCAGTGCGGTTTCGCCGCTGCGATTGGTCTGGTCGACCCGGGCCTTCTTCGACAGCAGCCAGCGCACCGCATCGTGGAAGCCGACGCGCGCGGCCAGGATCAAGGGGGTGTCGCCGCCCTTGCCCGGAAGATTCACATTGGCGCCCTTGCTGATCAGGAAGCCGGTCCATTCGGCGTCTTCGCGCGCAATGGTCACGGTCAGCGGCGTGCTGCCGTCGTCGCCGCGCACGTCGAGGATCGCGCTGCCGCCCGTCCGCGCCAGCTCATTCGCCTTCAGCGCATCGCGTTCCTTGATCGCATTGAGAAAGGCGATCTTGTTGCTCAGCAACGTGCCTTGCGCGTGCGCCGGGCCGGCGGTGGCGAGCAATGCTGCGGCGGCAATCGAAATGACAAATGACTTCACGGACGTGATCCCCAAGGCCCCGAACTTGATCGGTGGCGGTTAGCAGCGCAAGGATAGCTCTGTCATGAATGGTCGCAACGCCTTCTGGGAAAAGCCCCTGCGCGAGCTCGATCGCGGCGAATGGGAAGCGCTGTGCGACGGCTGCGGGCGCTGTTGCGTCCACAAGCTCGAGGATGAGGACACGGGCGAGCTCTACCCGACCAACGTCGCGTGCAAATTGCTCGACCGCCGCAACGGCCGCTGCACCGATTACAAGAACCGCAGGCGCCGGGTCGCGGACTGCGTCACGCTCGATCGCGCCAGCCTCAACAGCCTCGAATGGCTGCCTGAAACCTGCGCCTACCGCCTGCGCGCGGCGGGGGAGCCCTTGTTCGATTGGCATTATCTGATCAGCGGCAGCCGCGAGACGGTGCACGCGGGGGGGCAATCGACGCGCGGCTGGACGGTCAGCGAGGATGATGCTGGGGAGCTTGAGTGGCATGTGGTCGACCGCGCGCTCTGACGCGGCGCTCGAAGCCCGCTTCCCCGTTCCGATCGACGTCCGCCCGATGCGCAGCGCGCGCCGCTTCCGCCTGCGCTTCGATGCCGCGGCGGGCGTCCTCAAGCTGACGTGTCCGCAGCGCACCAGCCGAACGGCGGCGCTGGCCTGGGCACTCGACCAGCGCGACTGGATCGACCGCCAGGTCGCGCAGGCGCTTCCCGGCGAGCCGTTCGTGCCCGGCGCGACGATCCCGATCGAAGGGATCGACACCTTGCTGCTGTGGGACGCCGACTTGCCGCGAACGCCAGCACTGGCCGATGGGGTCCTAAGCTGCGGCGGGCCGGGCGCCGGCTTCGCGGCACGCATCGACCGCTTTCTCAAGGCGCGCGCCTTGGACCGGATGCGCGCGGACGTTGCCGACTATTGCGCGAAGGCGGGGATCGATGCGGCGACGGTCAGCGTCGGGGATGCCGGGTCGCGCTGGGGCAGCTGCTCGTCCGAGCGGCGCATCCGCCTCAGCTGGCGATTGATCCTTGCCCCGCCGCACGTCCGCCGCTTCGTCGCCGCGCATGAGGTCGCGCACCTCGTCCACCTCAACCATGGACCGGACTTCAAGGCGTTGGAAGCGCGGCTGTTCGGTCCCGGTCTCGCCGAAGCGAAGGCCGATTTACGGAAGCTGGGCCCCCGGATCCGAAGGATTGGCCGGCGGCTGTGACCGCGGGTCCTGCTGCGGCGGGGGGCGCTGCGGATATTGATTGGCGCGCGGCGGCGCCTGCTGCGGCGGGAAGGCCTGATCCAGTTCCTGCTGGCTGGGATCGCCGGGCCGTCCGGGTTGAAGGAACGGCTGATCGACTGGCGGCTGACCCGGCTGGTCGAGCGGCATGCCATCTTCATCGACCATCGATTCAAGCACGTTGCCGTCAATCGCGACGTCGCCGAACATTTGTTCTTCGGGCGTCAATTGCCAATCGGGGATCGGCACCTGCGTTTCGAACTGCTCGACCGGGCGATTGGCGACCGCGACCCGCATGAAGGCACTGAACGCGCGCGCCGGCGCCGTCCCGCCCTGCAAATTGCCGACTGCCCGGGCATCATCGCGGCCCATCCAAACGCCCGTCGTCAGCCCGCTTGAAAAGCCGATGAACCAGCCGTCCTTGTTGGAACTGGTGGTGCCGGTCTTGCCGGCGACCGGGCGCCCGATCTGCGCCGCGCTGCCGGTCCCGCCCATCACTGCCGATTGCAGCAGGTCGACCATTTCCGCCGCAACCCACGGAGCGACCAGGACGCGCTCCTCATTCTGCTCGTGCTGATAGAGCAAGCGGCCGTCGGCGGTAATCACCTTGCGGATACCGTAGGGCGTCACGGCAACGCCCCGGTTGGCGACCGAGGCGAAGGCGCGGGTCATGTCGATCAGGCGCACCTCGCTGGTCCCCAGCACCATCGACGGAAAGGTCGACAACTGGCTGGTGATGCCGAAGCGGCGCGCCATGTCGGCGATGGTCGAAAAGCCCAGTTGCGCACCGATCTTCGCGCTCACCGTGTTGATCGACCGCGAAAAGGCTTCGCGCAGGGTTACCGGGCCAAGATGCGTGCGAGTCGCGTTGCGCGGCGTCCAGCCATCGATGGTGACCGGCGAATCGACGATCGTGTCGGTCGGCTTCATCCCCGATTCGAGCGCGGTCAGATAAACGAACAGCTTGAACGCGGAGCCCGGCTGGCGCTCGGCCTGGGTCGCGCGATTGTAGATGGAATCGACATAATCCTTGCCGCCGACGAGGGCGCGGACCGCGCCGTCGCGGTCGATGGCGACGAGCGCGCCCTGCACGCCGCGCGGTGTATGGGCGTCGATGGCGCGGTCGGCCGCGGCCTGCATCCCCGGGTTGAGCGTCGTCCACACGTCGATCGGGTCGGATGTCTCGTCGATCAACGTATCGAGCTGGGGCAGCGCCCAATCGGTGAAATAGCGGACGCTATTCTCCCGCGTCGTTTGCTGGATGCGGATTTCCGCGGGGTCGACGGCGGCGGCCGCGGCGGCGCTGATGAAGCCGTTCTCGACCATTGAATTGAGCACCACGCCCGAACGCTGGCGCGACGCTTCGGCATCGGCCGTCGGCGCATAGTTCGACGGCGCCTTGACCAGGCCGGCGATGATTGCGGCTTCGCCGAGGCTCAAATGGTCGGCGCTATGACCGAAAAAGCGGCGCGACGCGGCGTCGATGCCGTAGGCGCCGCCGCCGAAATAGACGCGGTTGAGGTAGAGCTCGAGGATCTGGTTCTTGCTGAACTTGCGCTCGATCGCCAGCGCCAGGATGATTTCCTTGACCTTGCGCCCAAAGGTGCGGCTGTTGGTCAGGAAGATGTTGCGCGCCAGCTGCTGGGTGATGGTCGACCCGCCCTGGCGCCAGCGTCCGCTGTCGACGCGCACCTTGACCGACCGGGCGATGCCGATGGGATCAACGCCAAGGTGACTGCGGAAACGCTTGTCCTCGACCGCAATCATCGCCGCGCGCATTTCCGCGGGAATCTCGGCATAGGGCAACCACTCGCCGAAGCTCGGGCCGAGCGACACCAGCACCGCACCATTGGCGGCGCGGACGCGGATCATCTGGCCAAGGTCGGATCGCTTGGTCAGCTCCCCATAGCTCGGCAGGTAAGCGGTCGCGACCGCGACGGCGATGATCAGGCTGACGAGGCCGAGCAGCGCGACATAGACGCCGCCCATCAGCACCGTCTTCGTTCGGGAGCGTCGCCCAGCGCTGGCGGTTGGCGTTCTGGCCATTCAGCGCACTGCGATAGAAAGCCGCGGGGCGGGCGACAATAGTCCGCGGGCTATTCTTGTGCGGCCTTGTCGAAAGCCAGGCTGGCGGAATTGATGCAATAGCGCAGCCCTTCGGGGCCCGGGCCGTCGGGAAAGACGTGCCCCAAGTGGCCGTCGCACCTGGCGCAGCGGACCTCGGTCCGTGTCATGCCGTGACTGTGGTCGTGATGTTCGCTCACCGCCTCGTCGCGCATCGGCGCGGTGAAGCTCGGCCAGCCGCTGCCGCTGTCATATTTGTCGGCGCTGTCGAACAGCGGCTCGCCGCACGCCGCGCAGCGGAAGGCACCATCATCCTTCAGGCCCAGCAATTCGCCGCTCCACGGCGCCTCGGTCCCGCCCTCGCGCAGCACGCGATATTGCTCGGGGGTCAACTCCGCGCGCCACTCGGCGTCGCTCTTCTCGATCTTGTCCATGCGCGCTTCGTCCTCCACGCGGGATTACCGGGGCATTAACCCTGTTTTAGAGCTTTGCCCAATAGAGCGGCAGGCGTGGCAAACCTCATTCGCCTCCTGATGGTCAGCGCTGCGGTCGCGGTGTTGGCCGTGCCGCTGAAGCGCGCCGACGCGCAATGCCGCTTGTGCGACACGCCGGTCACCGCGCGCGACGGCAGCGGTGAGGGCGCGCCGGTGGCGCTGGAGATCGAGACGAGCCTTAGCTTCGACCGTCTGGTGCTGCTCGGCGACGGCGAGGGCTCGGCGGTGATCCGGCCCGATGGCACGACCAGCGCGCTCGGCATGATCGGCCAGGTCGGTCCCCGTGCGATGGTCGGCTCGGCGATCGTGCGAGGCGAGCCGAATCGCGTCGTTCGCGTCGATCTGCCGCGCCAGATCACGCTCCATTCCGCCGCCGGCAACGCGATCGGTTTCGACGAAATGGTTAGCGACCTGCCGGCGGTGCCGCGGCTCGATTCGACCGGCACGCTGCGCTTCCGCTTCGGCGGCCGCCTTCATATCCGCGGCGAAGCAGAGGGCGAATATCGCGGAGATCTGCCGATTACGGTCGAATATCCGTAAGCCTGCTCCATCTCGGCGGAAAGACTAATCCGCCGTTAACCATGCCCTTGAGGGAAGCCGTAAGCGGGCAGGGTTAATAGCAGCCCCACGGATGGCCCGGCGAGCTCGGACAGCCGCGATGTTTCGATAGGGGATTTCCAGATGAAGAAGATTCTTGCGACTGCCGGCGCGATTGCGGCTCTGGCGCTGACGTCGGCTCCGGCCCAGGCGGCGACGCCGACCCAGCAGGCGACGGCCACGGCGCGTATCTACACGCCGCTCAGCATCACCTTTGACCGCAACCTCGACTTCGGTGTCGTCGTGCTCAACAACACGACGTTCGCGGCTGAAGCCGTTACCATCAGCGGCGCTGGCGCCGTGAGTTGCGGCGGCGGCGTCAACATGACCTGTTCCGGCAGCCCGACCTCGGCTCGCTACACGCTGCAGGGCAGCGCCAATGCCTCGGTCGGCGTAACGTCGCCGGGCTTCAACCTGGTCAATGGCGGCAACACCCTGGCGTTCACGCCGTCGTTCCCGGCAACCGTCACGCTCGACGGAACGGGCGCGGGCGCGTTCAACCTGGGCGGCTCGATCAACGTTCCCGGCAACACCCCGGAAGGCGTCTATACCGGCACCTTCAACGTGACCGCCAACTACCAATAAGCTTTAAGCTTTCCCGCGGCCGGTCACGGCCGCTTGTGGACAGGGGGCTGCCGAGCGATCGGCGGCCCCTTTTTCATGCCTGCGCAGGGCAATGCCGATCATGGTTGAGGGAAAATCAACCATTTCGGCGGTATCGCAGCATCGAACATTTCCGTTCGACGAAAGTGACTGGCCCGTGCGTTTCCGGCTTATTCTCGCAGCGCTCGCGCTGACCGGCTTCGTGCCGGTCGCGAGCGCGGCGCATGCCGCGAGCCAGTCGGCCAAGGTGTCGGCGAGCGTGCTCAAGCCGATCACCGTGACCTGGGTCCAAAACCTCGACCTCGGAACGGTCGTCCTGACTACCGGCACCTGGTCCAACGCGACGATCGGGATCAGCCGCGCCGGCGCGTTCAGCTGCACCAGCCCCCGGGTGACGTGCAGCGGTGCCCCGCAAGTCGCGAAATATAATGTGACGGGCAGCAACAGCGCACCGGTCCGGATCTCCGCCCCCAACGTCACCTTGGTCAAGCAGGGCGATCCCAGCCGCACGCTCACCCTGGTGGTCGACAATCCCGGGACGGTGACCTTGCCCAATTCGGGCAACCGCGGGGTCGATTTCTCGCTCGGTGGGGCGATCACGGTCAATTCGACGACGGCCGCCGGCTCCTATGTCGGGACGTTCAACGTCACCGTCGATTATTGAGGCGAGCGAAGCGCGCGCGAAACGATCATGGTTGAGAGAAAATCAACCATTTTCCCCCACACCGGATGAGACCGGCTCGACTTCGGAGCCAAAGGGGGATCGCAATTCCATGAAGCTGTGGACCAGAACGTTCGTCGCGCTTGCCGTTGCAGCGCCGCTCCTCACCCTGCCGATGCCCGCCAGCGCCGGCGTCGGCGACCTGCTGGTCGCACCGACCCGTGTCGTGCTCGACGGGCGCAAGGGGACCGAGATCATCCTCAACAACATCGGCGAGGAGCCCGCGACCTATCGTGTTTCGGTCGAATTCCGGCGCATGACCGCGGAAGGCGGGCTTGAGGACGTGGTGGCGCCGAGCGCGGCCGAGAAACTGGCCGAGGAAATGATCGTCTATGCCCCGCGCCGAGTCACCCTCGCCCCGCGTGAGCCGCAGGCGATCCGCCTGCGCGCGCGCGTTCCCCAGGGCGTGGCCGACGGCGAATATCGCGTCCATTTGCTGTTCCGCGCCATCCCGCCGGCGACGCCGGTGGTGCAGGCCAGCGCGCCGACCGAGGCCAAGGGCGTCAGCTTCCAGATCACGCCTGTCTATGGCGTCACCATCCCGGTCATCGTGCGCCTCGGCAATTTGTCCGCGACCGCCGCGATCGCCGATGTCCGGCTGGACACCAAGGACGGCAAGAAAGCCGTCTCGCTCGAGCTCAGCCGCAAGGGCAATCGATCGACCTTCGGCGAAGTGCGCGTGCTCAAGCCCGGCGTGAAGACGCCGATCGCGCTGCAGCGCACGGTCGCGGTCTATACCGAGGTCGACAAGCGCCGCGTGACCATTCCGATCGATGAGCGGTTCACTGGCCAGCTGAGCGGGCCGGTCACCGTTCAATATGCCGAGACCTTCGACGATGGCGCGAAGGTCATCGCCGAAACCCAGGCAGTGCTGCGCTAGGCGGAACGGAGCACGATCGGATCCGCGTGATGGCCTTTGGCCGCACCTGGCTCGGCAAAGCCGCGATGCTGCTGGCGCTTGGCGCCGGCAGCATTGCTGCATCCGCGCCTGGCGCCCAAAGCGAGGCCTGGACCGCGGATCCGGAAACGCAGTTCCTTCTTGACGTCAACATCCGCCAGCTTCGGCTTGGCGACGGCGTGCGCGCCTACGCCACGCCCGAAGGCACCTGTGTCGTCTTAGGCGACTTTCTGACCGCGCTCGACGTGCCGATGCGCATCGACCTGACCGCCAAGCGCGCCAGCGGCTGGGCGTTCAAGGAAAAGCATCGGATCGCCATCGACCTCGCGACCATGACCGCGCGCTTCGGTGCCGCCAGCGAGCCGATCGCGCCGGGCACCATTCGCGAAACCCCCGAAGGCTGGTGTGCCGACACCGCCGCGCTGACGCGCTGGTTCGGCATCGGGGTCAAGGCGGTGACCGCGGGATCGGTGCTCAAGCTTGATTCGAAGGACAAACTGCCGGTCGAGCTGGCGATCGAGCGCACGCAGCGCGCGAAAATGATCAAGAAGGCGTCGTTCGACCTCGGCAGCCTGCCGCAGGTGCGGCTGCCCTATCGCATGTGGCGCGCGCCGGCGCTCGACTTCGTCGTCAATGCCGGCCTGACTTATCGCGCCAGCGACGGCATGCGCGTTGATCGCCAGACCTCGGTCTATGCCGCGGGCGAGATCGCGCGCCTGTCCTATGACGCGCAGCTGACCACCAATCAGAAGGGCCTGCCGGAAAATGTCCGCCTGCGCGCTTTCCGCTCGGACCCCGAAGGAAAGCTGCTCGGACCGCTCAAGGCGACGCATTTCGGCCTGGGCGACGTTGCCGGCTATGCGACGCGCCTGTCGGGATCGGCGGCCGGCGGGCGCGGCGGGATCGTCACCAACCGCCCGCTTGTCGCGCAAACGGCGTTCGACCGCACCCGCTTCGAAGGCGATCTGCCGCTCGGCTGGGAGGCGGAAATCTACCGCAACGGCGAATTGCTCGGCTTTGCCAAGCCATCGGCCGACCAGCGCTACGTGTTCGAGGACGTGCAGCTCCTCTACGGCGACAACCGCATCGAAATCCGCATGTACGGCCCACAGGGGCAGGAGCGAACGCGCGAGGAGCAGGTCAACGTCGGCCAGGACAATGTGCCCAAGGGAAAAACCTGGTATTGGGCCGGCGTCAATCAGCCCGGGCGCGACCTCCTGGCCTTGACCAAGCCGCCCGACAGCAGCGCGCTGCCGAAGGCGCAGGCTGCGGCGGCGATCGAACATGGGGTGGATCAACGCACGTCGGTCGGCGTGCTTGCGCGCGCCATGCTGGTCAACGACGAGCGGCTGACCTTCGTCGAGGGCAATGTCCGCCGTTCGATCGGATCGGCCATGGTCGAAGTCAGCGCTGCGCGGGAAACCGGCGGCGGCGTTGCGGCGCGGGCGCAGTTGCTGGGCAAGATCGGCCCGGTCAACGTCAACGCCGAAGCACTTATTGCAAAGGATTTTCATTTGCAGGGCGAGCGCCGCGAGAGCGTGCGCGACCTCCGCGTGGCGCTCGATGCGCCGATCAAAATCGGCCGAACGTCGCTTCCGGCGCACGCCGACGTGCATTTGCGCGAGCGGCCCGACGGCACGCGCCAGGTCGAAGCCGCGGCGCGCCTGGCCGCCAATCTGCAGGGCTTCAACCTCGCCACCGATCTTAAATATCGCAAGACCTTCGATGCGCGCGGCGGCGCGCCCCCGCCGGAGGTCAATTGGGGATTGATCGGCACCGGCCGGGTCGGCGACGTGCGCTTGCGCGGCGGCGCGACGTTTGACGTCTCGCCGTCGGCACGCTTCCGCTCGGCCGAGCTGTCGGCTTATTGGTCGGCGTCGGACAATGTCGATTGGGAAGGCGACCTTGTCTACGAAGCCGAGGCCAGGCGCGGCCGAGCGCGGATCTCGCACATCCGCCGCCTGAACGCGTTGGCCATCGCACTCACGGGCGAGGCGTCGACCGACGGCGCCGTTGCGCTCGGCGTCAACCTTAACTTCTCGCTCGATCCGCGCCAGGGGATGCGGCTGTCGCGCACCCCGCTCGCCCAGAACGGGATCGTTCGGGCAACGGTGTATCGCGACCTCAACGACAACGGGATTCGCGAACCGTCAGAGCCGCTGGAGAAAGGCGCGCTCGTGCTTGCAGGCACGCGGCCGTCCGACCGGCCGACAGACGCCAAGGGCGCGGTGACCGTCGCCGGGCTGCCGGCCTATGCTCCGATCACCGTCGGGATCGACCAGACCAGCCTGACCGACCCGATGCTGACGCCCAAGCGCGCGCTGCAGGTCGTAGTGCCGCGGCCCGGCATCCCGGCCGAGGTCGAAATCGGCCTGGTCGGCGGCGGCGATGCCGAAGGGATGATCGTCAAAAGCGGCGGCGTGCCCGTCGAAGGTGTCGAGCTTGAGCTGATCGATGCCGCAGGCAAGGTCGTCCAGCGCACCCAGACCGACTTCGATGGATTCTTCCTGTTCGAACGCATTCCATACGGCCGCTACGCCGTGCGCGTGGCCGCCCCATCCGCCGCCGCGGCGAAAATCGCATCGCACCTCGACGCCAGCTTCGAGATCAGCGGGGCCAAGTCGATCGTCCGCCTCGGCCTGATTCACGTTACGCCGCAGCCCGCACTGGCGGCCGGGGACGCGCGGCCCCATTCGCCGTAAGGCGCTCCTGCGACGCATTCGCGCCTGACATGGAAAGATGGTGCGGTCGAGAAGACTCGAACTTCCACGGCCTTTCGGCCACAGCGACCTCAACGCTGCGCGTCTACCAGTTCCGCCACGACCGCACGTCATGAATGAAGCGGGCCAGGAAGCGCCGCTACTGGAGAGCGCGCGCCTCTAGCATCGGCCTATTCGGCGCGCAATGCCGCCGGCGGCGCGGCGGAAATGGTCCACTTTGGCACAATCCTTACGAACGCGTTTACCATTCGTGGGCGAAGGCGTTAGGCAGCCAATATGCTGACGCTGCTTGCCTCTGCCATCGCCCTGTCGGCGCCGCAACCGGCGACACCGCGGGTGCAGGCGCGGGCCACCGTCCGGATCGTTGCCGGTGCGCAGTTGCACATGGATGGACGGCCCAACCGCCACGCCCCGCGAGCGCGCCCAGCGATGATCGAAATGCAGCGCGGTCAGGCAAAAATCCCCGCCCAACTCATTGAATTCGAATGAATTAGGCTGGCGGACCGCCGAGCGTGATGGTGAGTTCATCGCCGCCTGGCGGGACGTTGACCTCGGCACTGTTGAAGCTGGCGCTGGCGCCGGCGGGGAGCGTCCGCGCGGGTGGGGCAATGGTCCAGCTATAGACGATCTGCCCGGTGCGGCTCTTGAGCTGCGCCTGAAGCGGCGGGACCGCTTGCTCCTTGGTTGTCGGATTGATCACGCGCCCGGTGACGGTCAGCAATTCGTTGCCGCTTTCCAGCTTTTGCCGGTCCATGTGTGTGGTGACCAGGGCAAGCGGACTGGTCCCTGCATCGACCAGGCCGACGCGCGCTTTCAACTCGGCCGGGGCGAGGAACCAGAATGCGGCGGCAAGCGCCGCGACGATCAATGCCACGATCAGGATCTTGACGATCGGACTGCGCCGTTTCGATTCGAATTCGTCGTCGCGCGCGGCGAACGGGCTAAACTCGTCGTCCTGCGCTTCCGGAAGCGGCGGCTCGCGCCAGTCCTGGGCCGGCTGGGGGTCGGCATCAGCCGTCGCCGCAGCGGCGAATTCGGGCTGCGCTTCGGGCACTGGCGCGCCCGGCATGGGTGCAGGCTGTGCCGGTTCAGCTTCGTCGGTCGGCACCGGCGCCTGCGTCGCCGGATCCTCGGCGACCATCGCCGCTTCATACGCACGTTCTTCGGCTTCGGGTCCGCTGCGCGGCTCGATCAAGGTCGCCGCGGCCAGTGATTCATCTTCGGGCTCGGGCTCGGGCTCGGCGGACGGTGCTCCGGCGAATGGCTGCTCGGCGGGCGGGTCTTCGGCGGGCGGGGTCACCGGCCAAACCTCTTGCGGGCCGTCCTCCGCCACAGGCTCGACAGCCTCGGGATCCTGGTGCCAGCTATGCTTGCATGACGCGCACCGCACCTGCCGGCCCTGCGGCGGGATGGCGCCGTCCTTGACCATATATTGCGTGCCACAATTCGGGCAGGTGAGCAGCATCGCGCAAAAGCCCTCTTCCGGAGCGGTTCTCAGCCGGTAAACAGGAATGCGCGCGCATTGGCAAGGCAGGCTTGGCCAAGGCAGCGCAAGGATGTGGGGAAGGGCAAGTCCGCTGGCAGCCATCGTCGAGTTCGACAGCGTCGGCCTGCGCTACGGCACGGGCGCCGAAGTGCTGCGCGACCTCGATTTCCGGCTGACGGGGGCGGCTTCTACTTCCTCACCGGCCCGTCGGGCGCGGGCAAGACCTCGCTTTTGAAATTGCTCTACCTCGCCCAACGGCCGACGCGCGGACGAATCCGCTTGTTTGGCGAGGAATTGGCCGACGCCCCGCGCGACGCGCTTCCCGCCTTCCGCCGCCGCATCGGCGTCGTGTTCCAGGATTTCCGGCTGATCCGCCATCTGTCCGCGTTCGACAATGTCGCGCTGCCGCTGCGTATCGCCGGCGCCGGCGAGCGGGAGATCGAAGGCCCGGTGCGGGAGATGCTGGCGTGGGTCGGCCTTGCCGATCGGTCGAGCGCGCGGCCCGCGACGCTGTCGGGCGGGGAGCAGCAGCGCGTCGCCATCGCCCGCGCGGTGATCGCCCGGCCCGAACTGCTGGTCGCCGACGAGCCGACGGGCAATGTCGATGCCGACATGGCAACGCGGCTGCTGCACCTGTTCACCGCGCTCAACCGCCTCGGCACGACGATCGTCGTTGCGACCCATGACGTCAGCCTGATCAGCGCTACGCCGGGCGCGCAGATGATCCGGCTGGAGGGCGGGACGATGGTCGATCCCACGGGCGCGTTGCGCAACCCGCCGTCATCGCCGATCCGGGGGAAGCATGATGCTCGACTGGCTCCTCGCCCCGGGGTCCGAACGCAAGCTGCTCGGCGGCGAGCGCAAGCGCGGCGCGACCCCCTGGGTGATCGCGATCATGAGCTTTTCGATCGTCATCGTCGCGGCCGCGGGCCTGACCTTGTCGAACGCCGCGAGCCAAGTCGGGACGTCGGTCGCCAACCGCTATTCGCTGCAAGTGCCCGGCGGCAGCGACGCCCTGCCGAGGCTGGTGGAGACGATCCGCGCCGCGCCCGGCGTGACGTCGGTCGAAGCCGTGCCCGAAGCCAAGATGCGCCAGACGCTCGCGCGCTGGCTCGGCCCCGCGGCGCAAAGCGCGGACCTGCCGGTGCCGGCGTTGATCCATTTCGACATCGCGCCCGGTGCACCGCTCGCCCCGGTCGAGGCGCGCGTCCGCGCGGTTGCGCCGCGCGCATCGCTTGCCTCGCAAGTCGAAAATCTGCGGCCATTGCTCGGTTCGCTGCGGACGCTGCAGTGGCTCGCGCTGGGGATGGTGCTGCTGTTGACCGCGGCGGGGGCAGCGGCGGTCGTGCTTGCGACCCGCTCGGCGCTCGAAGCGCACCGCTCCACGATCGACGTCATGCACGGCGTCGGGGCGACCGACCTCCAGGTCACGCACTTGTTCCAGCGCAAGATCGCGATCGAGGCGCTGGCCGGAAGCCTTGCCGGCGCCGCCGCGGCGGGCGTCGTCCTGCTCATCCTGTCGGCGGGGGCGACCTTCGTCGGCGGCATGACCGGCGGCCTCAGCTTGTCGCTGCTCGACCTGGCGCTGCTTGCGATCCTGCCTGCGGTCCTGACGATCGTCGCGACGTGGGTTGCGCGGCGCACGGTCCTTCAAGCATTGCGCGAGGCCTTATGATCGCGCGCGCTTTTTCCCTCCTGCTCCTCATCTACGCGATCGGCTTCATGGCCTTCGCCTTCACGCTGGGCAAGCCGGCCAAGGCGGATGCCCGCACGACCGATGCCGTCGTCGTCCTGACCGGCGGCAGCGGGCGGCTGGAACATGCGGTCGACGTGCTGCGCGACGGCAAGGCCGAACGCCTGCTCGTCGCCGGCGCCGATCCTTCGGTGACCAAGGCCGATATTGCCCGGCGGCTCGGCAGCCGCGCGCGCAACGTGCGTTCCGCGATCGATCTGGGCAGCGAATCGGTCGATACCCGGTCGAACGCGGAGGAAGCCGCGCGCTGGCTGCAGAAGAATCGCTACGATTCGCTGCGGTTGATCACCAGCGACTGGCACATGCGCCGCGCGCGCTACGAATTCCGCCGCGTGCTCGGCCAGGATTTCGACATGATCACCGACGCCGTCCGCTCGGAACCAAGCTTCCTCACCCTGTTCGGCGAATATAACAAGTTCGTCCTTCGGCGGGTCGCGGTCTGGGCCGACATCTGATGGCGGTCTTGCGTTCGCTGCTGTTCGCGGCGCTCTTCTATCCGGGGACGCTGGTCTATGTGGCGGGCTGCTTCGTCGCTGGCATGCTCAGCGAACAGGCGCTGCGCGACACGGTCTGCGCCTGGTCCCGCTTCCACGGCTGGCTGTGCCGCAACGTGCTTGGCATCCACAGCCGGCTCGAAGGCGAAATCCCGTCGGGGCCGTACCTGATCGCGGTCAAGCATGAATCCATGTACGAAACGATCGAAATGGTGCGGCTGACCGAACAGCCCGTCGTGGTCATGAAGCGCGAACTGACCGAAATGCCCTTCTTTGGCTGGGCGACACGCAATTACGGGGTCATCGGGGTCGATCGTGCAGCGGGCGCGGCGGCGCTGCGCAACATGCTCAAGGCGGGCAAGGCCGCGCTGGCGACGGGCCGGCCGGTGCTGATCTTTCCCGAAGGCACGCGCGTGGCGCATGGCGAAGCGCCGGCGCTGGGCGCGGGGTTCGCGGGGCTGTACCGCGCACTCGGCCTGCCGGTCGTCCCGATCGCGCTCGACAGCGGGCGCTTGTGGGGCCGCGGCCTGGTCAAGCGCCCCGGCACGATCACCATCCGCGTCGGCGAAACCATTCCCCCGGGGCTCGAACGAAGCGCGGTCGAGGCCGCGGTCCACGCGGCGATCAACCGCCTCAACTAGCTGCGCAGCCGCGCGCCGAGCTTTTCCGCAGCAGCGACGATGCGCCGCGACATTTCAGCGATCTGCTCTTCGGTGAAGCTCTTGTCGCCGGGTTGGAGGGTCACTTCGAACGCCAGGCTGAGTTCGCCGCCGTCGGGCTGGTAGCGGTCGAAGACGCGCACGTCGGTGATCGCGTTCTTGTCGGCGCCGCGCATGGCACGGATCACCGCGTCGGCGCTGACGCCGTCGGGCACGACGAAGGCGAAGTCGCGCGTGATCGCCTGAAGCGGCGGCGGCGCATAGGCGGCGCGGGCACGGCCCGATGCGCGTTGCGCCGGAATTGCATCGAGGTAGATTTCCCCTGCGACGCAGCCGCCCGGCGCGTCATGCTCGCGCACCAGCCTCGGATGCAGCTCACCGAAGGCAGCGAGAATCGTCTTGGGCCCAAGCCGTAGCGTCGCCGAGCGTCCAGGGTGCCAGGTCGGACCCGCGTCGGGGAAAACCTGCAGATTGGCGACGGGCGCACCAGCCGCTTCGAGCAGCGATACCGCTTCGGCCTTGGCATCGAACGCACTGAAATCCCTCGCCTTGCCCGTCTGCCAGTGCCGCGCCCGCGCGTCGCCAACCATGAGGAACGCCGCCGTGGGATGCTCGCGCTCACCAAGGTAGCGCCGCCCGATCTCGAACAGGCGGACGCTCGTCGCGCCGCGGTTGAGGTTGCGCTGCGCGGCGGCGATCAGGCCGGGGAGGAGCGAGGGCCGCATGACCTTCATCTCCTCGCTGATCGGGTTGGCCAGCCGCCACTCGCCGCCACCAAAAGCCGCAGCTTCCTTTTCGGAAATGAAGCTCCAGGTCACCGCCTCGTCGAGCCCACGCGCCGCCGCGGTGCGGCGCAGGCGCCGCTCGACGATTTGCGATCGCGTGGCCGTCGGTTGAGCAACGCCCATGGCCCGCGGCAGCGGCGTCGAGGGCACATTGTCGTAGCCGTGGATGCGCGCGACTTCCTCGACGATGTCGGCCTCGCCGTCGATGTCGGAACGCCAGCTCGGCGGCACCACGCCATTGCCTGTGATGCGGAAACCGAGGCGATCGAGGGTCGCGTGCTGCTCGGCCTCGGGCAAGTCGATTCCCGCGAGAGCCTCTACGCGCGCGCTGCGGAAGGGGACAGTGCGCTCGGCGATCACGTCCGCCCAAGCCTTGGTGGTGGCGAAGGTCACTTGTGATGCGTCGCCGCCGCACAGCTGCTGGATCATCGCCGTTGCCGCCTCGACCATCGGCGCAATCGCCAGTGGATCGACGCCGCGCTCGAACCGCGCACGCGCGTCGGTGATGATCTGGTGGCGGCGGCCGGTGGCGGCGATGACCTCGGGCGCGAACCACGCGCATTCGAGCAACACGTCGGTGGTGCCGTCGTCGACGCCGGTGCTTTCGCCGCCGATCACGCCACCAAGGCCGATGGCGCCGCTGTCGTCGGCGATCACGCAATCGTCCGGCGTCGCATCATATTCCTTGTCGTTGAGCGCGAGGAAGCGCTCTCCCCTGCGCCCGCGCCGCGCCGTGATTCCGCCCCGCAGCTTCTTGACGTCATAGACGTGCAGCGGTCGCGCCGCGTCGATCGAGAAGAAGTTGGTGATGTCGACGAGGGCGGAGATGGGGCGCAGTCCGACCGCCTTCAGGCGCTGCTGCAGCCAGTCGGGGCTCGGCCCGTTGCGAACGCCGCGGATCAGGCGGCCGGCAAAGGCGGCGCAGCCGCTGCCGTCTTCGACCCTTATCGGGACCGGATTGTCGAACCCGCTCGCGATTTCGGCAACCGGTCGCGGCTTCAGCGTCCCTAGCCCGGCGGCGGCAAGGTCGCGGGCAATGCCGTTGACGCCCATCGCATCGGGGCGGTTCGGGGTTACGTTGACGTCGAACACGGGGTCGCCAAGCCCGGCATATTCGGCAAAGGCTGCGCCGACGGGGGCGTCGGCGGCAAGCTCGATGATGCCGTCATGCTCCTCGCCCAGCTGAAGCTCACGCACCGAACACATCATGCCGCGGCTCTCGACGCCGCGGATCGCGGCGACCTTCAAGGTCATGTCGGTGCCGGGGACGTAGGCGCCCGGCGGGCCGAATACGCCAAGCATGCCGGCGCGGGCATTGGGGGCGCCGCACACCACCTGGACCGGCCCGCCGTCGCCGGTGTCGACGCTCAGCACCTGCAATTTGTCCGCCTGCGGGTGCTTGTCCGCGGTCAGCACACGGGCGACGCGGAACGGCGCCAGTGCCTCGGCGGGATTGGTCACGCCTTCGACCTCGAGTCCGATCGCGGTCAGCTTGTCGGCGATCTCCTGCGGCGAGGCATTGGTGTCGAGGTGGTCGCGCAGCCACGAAAGAGTGAATTTCATGAGCGGCGTCCGTTTGTCCCGAGCGAAGTCGAGGGACGTGTCTCGACTTCGCTCGACACCAGCGGAAGTGGGGTGACGAACTGCGGCTTCACGCGCCCACTCCCGCCGACAGCGTCGGCACGTCGAGCGCACGGAAGCCGTAATGTTTGAGCCAGCGGATATCGCCGTCGAAGAAGGCGCGCAGGTCGTCCATGCCATATTTGAGCATCGCCAGCCGGTCGACGCCGGTGCCGAAGGCAAAGCCCTGCCATTCGTCGGGATCGAGTCCGCAATTGGCGATCACGCGCGGGTGGACCATGCCGCTGCCAAGCACTTCCATCCACCCATCCTGCCCGCCGACGACGCGCCGGCCGTTCTCGATCGAATAGCCGACGTCGACCTCGGCCGACGGTTCGGTGAAGGGAAAATAGGACGGGCGCATGCGGATCGCGACGTCGTTGCGCTCGAAGAAGGCCTTGAGGAAGGTCTCCAGCGTCCACTTGAGGTGGCCGAGCGTGATCGCGCGGTCGATCACCAGGCCTTCGATCTGGTGGAACATCGGCGTGTGCGTCGCGTCGCTGTCGGACCGGTAGACGCGGCCCGGCGCGATGATGCGGATCGGCGGCGGGGTCTTTTCCATCGTGCGGATCTGAACCGGCGAGGTATGCGTGCGCAGCACGCGCGGCTCGTCCTCGCCCTCTCTCGGCTCAAGGTAGAAAGTGTCCTGCATCGCCCGCGCCGGATGGTTCTCGGGCATGTTGAGCGCGCTAAAATTATACCATTGGCTTTCGATCTCGGGCCCCTCGGCGACCGAAAAGCCGAGGTCGGCGAAAATCTCGGCCAATTCGTCCATTACCTGGCTGACCGGGTGGACGGTGCCGCGCGGGCCAGTGTCGACCGGCAGCGACAGGTCGATCGTCTCGGTCGCCAGCTTGCGATCTAGCTCGGCGTCCTCGAGCGCGGTCTTGCGCTCGGCCAGCGCCGTCGAGATTTGCTCGCGCAGGGCGTGGATCTTCGGCGCTTCCGCCGCGCGCGTGGCCGGGTCCATCGCACCCAAGGACTTGAGCATCGCGGTGATGCTGCCCGACTTGCCAAGCGCGGCCACGCGCACGGCATCCAGCGCCTGGAGCGAGCCGGCGGCGGCAATCTGGTCGAGCAGGTCGTCGGACATGGCCAGCGCCTTAGCCGCGCCCCCGCGCAAAATGCAAAGGCGCGTGCTACAGTCCGGGTCATGAGCGACTGGCCCGAGCTTCGCGCCGAGCAGGATCACGAGACGCTGACCGTGCTGCACCTCGCGGCACAGATGATCGGCAAGATCCGCGTCGCCCATGCGCCCTGGGTCAACCACGGCTGGCATGTCGCGCTGCAGCCCAATGCGCGCGGCCTCGCGTCGCTGCCGACCGCGGCTGGCGACGGGCGCACCTTCACGCTGACGCTCGACCTGTGCCGTCATGCCGTCGTCCTGTGGGTCAGCGACGGCAGCCGCGAGGAGCTGCCGCTCAACGCCGGGAGCATCGCGGCACTCTACCAGCGGCTGGTGCGGCTGCTTGACCAGCACGGCCTGCCGTCGCGCTTCGACGGTCTGCCGAACGAGATCGAAGGCGCGGTGCCCTTTGCCGAGGACAAGGTGCCGCGCGACTACAGCCGCGCCTCGGCGGGGCGGCTGCGCGAGGCGCTGGCGGCGATGCTCCCAGCCTTCGCGCGCTTCCGCGCCGGCTTCACCGGCAAGGCCAGCCCGGTGCACTTCTGGTGGGGAAGTTTCGATCTTGCCGTCACGCGTTTCTCGGGCCGCACCGCGCCGCCGCATCCGGGCGGCGTCCCCGGCCTGCCCGACCGCGTCACGCGCGAGGCGTACAGCCATGAGGTGTCGAGCGCGGGCTTCTGGGCCGCGGGCGCCGCCAAGGCCGAGCCGTTCTTCTACAGCTACGCTTACCCGTCGCCCGATGGCTTCAGCGCGGCGCAAGTCGCGCACGGCCGGTTCGACGACACGTGGGGCGAATTCATCCTGCCCTACGATCAGGTGCGCGCGGCCGACGACCCCGACCGGATGCTCGGCGAATTCCTGCAATCGACCTACGATGTTGCGGCGGACCTGGCGAAATGGGACCGCTCGGCACTCGAGCGGGCCCCGGTCGCGCCTTAGCTCGGGCAGCTGTGTCCGGGGGACCCAGCGAGCAAGCTAGGGGACGAACGGGAAGGGCGAGATCGTCTTCTTCGTCCGGTCGACCGCGAGCATGCGCCCCGCCGGCGGCGTCGCGCGATAGCTGCAGTCGATGCGCGGGCAGATGGCGCAGGCGGGGCCGACCGGGGTCACCGGCGCATTGGCGAGGTCGTAGACTTCGGCGCAGTGCAACCGGTGCGCATGGCGGATGTCGCAGCCGAGACCGATCGCCAGCAATCCCGTGCCAAGCTCGGTCTTGATCGGCCGCTCGATCGTCCGTGCGACGGTGAAGTAGCGTTGGCCGTCGGGGGTTTCGATCAATTGCGTGACCGGCTGGCCCGCGGCTTGGAAGGCGGCATGCAGGTTCCAGCGCGGACAGGTGCCGCCGAAGCGCGAAAAGGGGAAATTCTCGCCCGCATAGCGCTTGGAGATGTTGCCGGCGGGGTCGACCCGCAGCATGAAGAAGGGCACGCCGCGCGCGCCGGGCCGGCCGAGCGTGGTCAGGCGGTGCGCGACCTGTTCGACATTGGCGCCATATTCGCCGCACAGCCGGTCGATCGAGTAGCGATATTGCTCGGCGCTGGCGAGGAAGCGGCCGTAGGGCATCATGATCGCCCCCGCGGCGTAATTGGCCAAGCTCATGTGGAGCAGCTGGCGGATGCCCTCGTCGGGCGGCGCGGCCTCGGCCACCATGCGCTCGATGACGCTTGCGAATTCGACCAGGGCGAGCTGGTAGGCGAGCGCGAAGGTGCGGTTCTCGGCGCGCAGTTGCGACGACATCAGGAAGATTCGGCGGCCTTCGTCATAGAGCTGGCTGACATTGCCGAGCTCGGCCTGGGAAACGACCGAGGCGCTGATCCCCCACGCTTCCTTGAGCCGCCGCCGCATCGGCTCGGCCATCGACAGGGGGTCGCTGAGCGCGCCGCCCAGGGTTTCCGCCGCCTCTTCCAGCGCGGGGTAATGGTTGCGGTGCTCCTGGATATAATCGCGCACCCAGTTTTCGGGCGTGACCAGGGCGCGCGCGTCGTCGCCCTCGCCAAGGCCGGGATTGCGCGCAGCGTCCTTGATCGCGGTGTAGAGGCGGGCGACGGCGTCGGCGATCGCCGGCGCATTATTGGCCAGCTCGACCAGCTCGAAGCGGGGTACGGCGAGGTCGCTGAGCATCCGATCGGCGAAGATTTCGGCGAGCGCATCGGGCCCGGTCCGGGTCCCGCCGCCGGCGGCAAAGGCACGCACGTCGATGTCGTAGAGCTCGGCCAGCTTGAGCAGCAGCGCCGCGGTCACCGGCCGCTGGTTACGCTCGAGATGGTTGAGGTAGCTGGGACTGATCCCAAGCCCCTGCGCCATCACGGTCTGCGACAATTGCCGGTCGCGGCGCAGGCGCTTGAGCCGATGGCCGAGGAAAAGCTTGGTCGACATTCCGCAAGGGCTGTCAATTTCCGCACGGATCGACAAGTCAATTTGTGACAACCGCACTATTTTTGCCGAGCCTTTCAGTCGCCCTACGTGGTTGAACGCCATCGAAAGCCGGGACGCGGCGAGGTGGAGACAAACGATGGCAAGTTTTGACGAAGTTGTCGCAGGCCCGAACGGACGGTTCGACGGCATCGAGCGGCCCTATTCGAGCGCCGACGTTCTTCGCTTGCGCGGCTCGGTCCCGGTCGAACATTCGATCGCCCGCCGCGGCGCGCTCAAATTGTGGGAGCTGCTGAGCCGCGACGAGCCGGTGCGCGCGCTCGGGGCGCTGAGCGGCAACCAGGCGATGCAAATGGTCCGCGCGGGCCTCGACGCCATCTATCTTTCGGGTTGGCAGGCCGCGGCCGACGCCAACACCGCGGGAGCGATGTATCCCGACCAATCGCTCTATCCGGCCAATTCGGGGCCGGAGCTGGCGCGCAAGATCAACCGCACGCTGCAGCGTGCCGACCAGATCGAACATATGGAAGGCGGCGCCAAGCGCGATTGGTTCGCGCCGATCATCGCCGATGCCGAAGCCGGCTTCGGCGGGCCGCTCAACTGCTTCGAGATCATGAAGGCCTATATCGAAGCCGGCGCGGCAGGGGTGCACTTCGAAGACCAACTCGCCAGCGAGAAGAAGTGCGGCCATCTCGGCGGCAAGGTGCTGATCCCGACCCAGGCCGCGATTCGCAACCTCGACGCCGCGCGGCTTGCTGCCGATGTCTGCGGCGTGCCGACGATCCTCGTCGCGCGCACCGACGCCGAAAGCGCAAAGCTGATCACCAGCGACATCGATGAGCGCGACCGGCCGTTCCTGACCGGCGAGCGCACGCCCGAAGGCTTCTATCGCCTCAAGGATGGCACCGGGCTCGACCATTGCATCGCGCGCGGTCTGGCCTTCGCCGCGCATGCCGACCTCATCTGGTTCGAAACCAGCCATCCCAATCTCGAAGAGGCGCGGACCTTCGCCGAGGCAATCCACGCGCGCTTCCCGGGCAAGAAGCTGGCCTATAATTGCTCACCCAGCTTCAACTGGAAGGCCAAGCTCGACGACGAGACGATTGCCAAGTTCCAGCGCGAGCTTGGCGCCATGGGCTACAAGTTCCAGTTCGTCACGCTGGCCGGCTTCCACAGCCTCAACCATGCGATGTTCGAACTGGCCTCCGATTACCGCGAGCGCGGCATGGCGGCTTACTCGGAACTGCAGCAGGCCGAATTCGCCAGCGAAGCCGCGGGCTACACCGCGACGCGGCACCAGCGCGAGGTTGGCACCGGCTATTTCGACGCCATCGCCCAGGCAGTCTCGGGCGGCCAGGCGTCGACCGTCGCGCTGAGCGAATCCACCGAAGCCGCGCAATTCGTGGCTGCCGAATAAGGAGTGAGACAGATGGGACAGCGTTATTGGGTGATCGGCGGCGAATATCGCAACTGCACGTTCGACGAGGTCGTTCCGGGCACCGAGGAAATTTCGGGCCCCTTCCCCGACGCACTGCGGGCACGCACCGAATGGCAGCGGCTCACCTTCCGCGACCGGATGCAGGCCACGACGCGCTACGTGATCACGCAAGAAGCGCGCGGGTGAGCGAGGTCCTCGACCGGCCGCGCGCCGTCGCCGCGCCTTCGGCGCTGGCGGGCGTGGCGGAGATATTGACCGAGGATGCGCTGGCGTTCGTCGCCGACCTTCATGGCCGATTCGACGCGCGCCGGCGCGCGCTTCTTGCGGCCCGTACCGAGCGGCAGACGCGGTTCGATGCGGGTGAGCTGCCCGACTTCCGCGCCGATACCGCGCACATCCGCGATTCCGAATGGACGATCGGTGCGATCCCGGCGGACCTGCAGGACCGCCGCGTCGAGATCACCGGCCCGACCAACGCCAAGATGATCATCAACGCGCTCAACAGCGGCGCGCGCGTGTTCATGGCCGATTTCGAAGACGCGACCTCGCCGGTGTGGGACGAGCTCGTCCGGGGCCAGGTCAATCTGCGCGCTTACTGGCGGGGCGAGCTGGGCTTCACCGATCCGGCCAGCGGCAAGGCTTATGCGGTCGGGAAGACGCCCGCAGTCCTGATGGTCCGTCCCCGCGGCTGGCACCTCGACGAGCGGCATGTCACCGTGGACGGCGCGCCGGTCAGCGGCGGCCTGTTCGATTTCGCACTTTATGCCTTCCACAATGCCAAGGTGGCGCTTGCCAAGGGGTCGGGCCCCTATTTCTACCTCCCCAAGCTCGAGAGCATGGAAGAAGCCGCGCTGTGGAGCGACGTCTTCGCGACGGCCGAAGAGTGGCTCGGCCTGGCGCGCGGGACGATCAAGGCGACGGTGTTGATCGAGACGCTGCCCGCGGCGTTCGAAATGGACGAGATCCTCTACGCGCTGCGCGACAATATTGTCGGGCTCAATTGCGGCCGCTGGGATTACATCTTTTCCTACATCAAGCGGCTCGGCCGCTCGCCCGACCGGCTGACGCCCGACCGCGCCTGCATGACGATGGATAAGGCGTTCCTCGCGGCATATTCGCTGCGCCTGATCGACACCTGTCACCGCCGCGGCGCCTTCGCGATGGGCGGCATGAGCGCCTTCATCCCGGTCAAGGGCGACGAGGCGGCGAACCGCGCGGCGATGGACAAGGTCCGTGCCGACAAGCTGCGCGAAGTGACCAATGGCCACGACGGCACCTGGGTCGCGCACCCCGCGCTGGTGCCGATCGCGCTCGAGGCGTTCGAGCAGATGGAAGGCCCCAACCAGCTCACCCGGCGGCCCGATCATGTGCCGGGACGCGACGCGATGCTGGCGCTGCATGACGGTCCCCGGACCGAGGCCGGCGCCCGCGAAAACATCCGCGTCGGCGTCCAATACATCGCCGCCTGGCTGAGCGGCAAAGGCGCGGTCCCGCTCTACAATTTGATGGAAGACGCCGCGACGGCGGAGATCTGCCGCACCCAGCTCTGGCAATGGTTGAAGTACGAAGCACCGCTCGACGACGGCCGCGACTTCACCCATGACCTGTTCGAAGATTGGCTTGCGGATGAACTCGGCAAGCTCGAGGACATCCTCAACCTCCGCCCCGCCGCGCGGCTCCTGCACGAGTTGGTCACCGCCAAAGAGCTCGAGGAATTCCTTACGCTCCCGGCTTACGAGATGCTCTACTGAGGCTGGGCCAATGACGCCTATTGCAGACGTTTCGAAGCGTGGGCATCGTTCGGCAATGGGCGAGTATGCCGAAGTAGATGGCGTAATCGACGCCTGGGTGAAGACGACTGGCTCCACGCTGTTCACGGAATGGGCAGACGCTCCAGCGAGGTTCTTCCACGTGCCGGGCGACCCACCGTTCGAATGCTTTCAAGTTAGTGTGCATCCGCCGGAGGATGGTCGGGTAGCGGTGACGGCACGGGCTATCGACACAAACGACGATACTGAAGAAGAGATGGAGCAAACATGGGAAGGGCCGGTTGCCGATCTGGATCACATGCTCAGGATTGCCTTAGCAACCATTGAAGCGTGGAAGGGCCGTGAGCGAAAACGAGCCGATCCGCCGTCACCTTGGTAACACGCTAAGAAAAAGGGCGCCGGATCGCTCCGGCGCCCTCTCTGATTTCGCCAGCCGCTAAAGCTTAAGCCGCCTTCTGCGCGTCCTTGCCGTCGAGCGCCTTCTTCGCTTGCGCAATGATGCCGCTGAACGCTTCGCCTTCGTGCATCGCGATGTCGGCCAGAACCTTCCGGTCGAGGTCGATGTTCGCGAGCTTGAGGGCGTGGATGAATTGGCCGTAGGTCAGCCCTTCGGCGCGCACCGCGGCGTTGATGCGCTGGATCCACAGAGCGCGGAAGCTGCGCTTCTTCACCTTACGGTCGCGGTAGGCATATTGCCCGGCCTTTTCGACGGCCTGGCGGGCGATGCGGATCGTGTTCTTGCGACGGCCATAATAGCCCTTCGCCTGATCGAGGATCCGCTTGTGTTTGGAGCGGGTGGTTACACCGCGTTTGATGCGTGGCATGTCGCTCTACTCCTTACTTGAGGCCGTAGGGCGCCCAGGCCTTCACGCGCGCCGTATCGGCGTCTGCGAGAACGTCTGTGCCGCGGTTCTGGCGGATGTACTTGGCGTTGTGGCTGATCAGGCGGTGGCGCTTTCCAGCGACCCCATGCTTGATCTTGCCGGTCGCCGTGAGCTTGAAGCGTTTCTTGACGCCGCTCTTGGTCTTCAGCTTGGGCATTTTCTCTCCTTTTGCTCGCATCAGGCGAGCGAGTGTTCGAACCGCCACGGCAGCCCTTTCGGCCGGGCCGTTCTTCATTGTTCCAATAGATTGGAAGCGCGCGCCTATAAGCAGGGGCGTCCGAATAGGCAAGGAGCGAGTCGCATGGCAGAACAGGATCAGGTCACCGGCGGAGTCACCGCCCATCTCACCATCCGCGACGGCAAGGCGGCCGAGGCGGTCGAATTCTACAAGCGCGCCTTCGGTGCCGAAGAAGCAATGCCCGCGCACCTGGCGGAAGATGGCCGCCGCATCATGCATTCGCACCTGAAGATCAACGGCGGACATCTGATGCTCAACGACGACTTCCCCGAATATGGCGGCGCGGCCAGCCCGCCGGGGAGCCTGACGCTGCACCTGCAGGTGGCCGATGCCGACGCCGCCTGGCAGCGCGCGATTGATGCGGGTGCGACCGAGACAATGCCGCTCGCCGACCAATTCTGGGGCGACCGTTACGGCCAGGTCGAAGATCCGTTCGGCTTCCGCTGGTCGATCGGCGCACCGTCGCAGCGCTAGACAAGCATCACCAGGGAACGCGCGAACCGTCGTAGCTGAAGAACCCGCCGCTGTCCTCGGCGCTTAGACCGTCGATCACGCGGCGCATCCCGGCAACGCTGTCTTGTGGCGTCAGCGGCGCGGATGCGCCGCCCATCCGCGTCTGCACCCAGCCGGGGTGGAGCACGGCGCAAGTGGCGCCGCTGTCGATTGCCAGGCTGCGCCACGCCATGTTGAGCGCCGCCTTGGAGGATCGGTAAGCAATGAACCCGCCCGAGCTGTTGTCCTCGATCGAGCCCATGCGGGTCGAAATGGCGATCAGGTTGCCGCCGCTTGCGCGGATCGCTGGCAGCACCGACTGCGCCAGCACGAAGGGCGCAATGGTGTTGACCGTGAACGTGTCCGACCAGCCCTCGGCATCGTCGGCGCTGGTCACGGACTTGGGACCGTAGGTGCCGGCATTGGCGATGAGCAGGTCGAGCTCGTCGATCTCCGCGCCGAAGTCGGCGACGGCGTCGAGATCGAGCATGTCGACTTCCTCGACCCGGACGCACAGGCCTTCAAGCTCGTCGGTCGGCTCGCGGGCAGTGGCGGTGACGTTCCAGCCATCGCGGCAATATTGGCGCGCGAATTCAAGGCCGAGGCCGCGGTTCGCGCCGGTGATGAGGACATGGGGCATGGACCATCAACGCTGGCGCGCCGCGATGTTCCCTAGTCGAACAGGCTGGACACGCTCGATTCGTCGGCAATCCTGCGGATCGCCTCGGCGAGCAGGGGTGCAATGGTCAGGCGGCGGATCTTGCTGTCCTTGGGGTCGGGCTCCCCGCTGCTAATCGAATCGGTGACGACCAGCTCGCTCAGCTCCGACTTGGCGACGCGGGTTGCGGCCCCGCCCGACAGCACGCCGTGGGTGCAATATGCGAAGACTTCGACCGCGCCCTGCTGCTTGAGCGCTGCGGCGGCGTTGCACAGGGTGCCGGCCGAATCGACGATGTCGTCGATGAGGATGCAGGTGCGGCCCTCGACGTCGCCGATGATGTTCATCACTTCCGATTCGCCGGCCTTTTCGCGGCGCTTGTCGACAATCGCCAGCGGGGCATTGCTGAGCCGCTTTGCAAGTCCGCGGGCACGCACCACGCCGCCGACGTCGGGCGACACGACCATCAGATTGCGGTTGGCGAGGCGCGCCTGAATATCCGCCGCAATCACCGGCGAGGCGAAGAGGTTGTCGGTCGGGATGTCGAAGAAGCCCTGGATCTGGCCCGCGTGCAGGTCGATCGACAGGACCCGGCTGGCGCCCGCAGTGGTGATGAGGTTAGCGACCAGCTTGGCCGAGATCGGCGTGCGCGGGCCGGGCTTCCGGTCCTGCCGGGCATAGCCGAAATAGGGAAGCACTGCGGTGATCCGCTTGGCCGACGCGCGGCGCAGCGCGTCGATGCAGATCAGCAGCTCCATCAGATTGTCGTTGGCCGGATAGCTGGTCGACTGGATCACGAACACGTCCTCACCACGGACGTTCTCGTTGATCTCGACGAACACTTCCTCGTCGGCGAAGCGGCGCACGCTGGCGTCAGTCAGCGGCACTTCGAGATAATTGGAGATCGATTGGGCCAGCGGCGTGTTGCTGTTCCCCGCAAGCAATTTCATGTCGGCAATTCCCCAGCGGCTGGCCGGGGCTTTAGCGGTCGGATGCGGACGGCGTAAAGGTTGCCCGTCGACGGCTGCGCACTAAAGCTGGAAACGATGACCGACCGGCTCAAAATCGCGCTCGCGCAGATGAACCAGCGTGTCGGCGACCTCGCCGGCAATGCCGCGGCCATGCTGGAGATGCGGCGGCGCGCGGCGGGGGCGGATTTGCTGCTGTGCCCGGAATTGCAGCTGGTCGGCTATCCGCCCGAAGACCTGGTGCTGAAGCCCGAATTCGTCCGGCGCGTGCACGAAGCGACCGACGCACTGGTCGCGGCGACGGCCGAGCCGGGGCCGGCGCTGCTGATCGGCACCATCCTTCAGGAAGGCGGGTTGACCTACAATGCGATGCTGCTCGCCGACGGCGGGCAAGTCGTCGGCCGCACCTTCAAGCGCGAGCTGCCCAATTACGGAACGTTCGACGAAAAGCGCGTGTTCGCGCCCGGCCCACTGCCCGACCCGATCTTATGGCGCGGGGTCAAGCTCGGCGTGCCAATCTGCGAAGACATGTGGCTTGAACCTGTCTGCGCGCATCTTGCGCAGCGCGGCGCGGAGCTGTTCCTGGTGCCGCACGGCAGCCCGTACGAACTCGACAAGATCGACATCCGCGAGCGGCTGGCGCGGGCGCGGACGACCAGTACGGGCTTGCCGCTCGTCTTCCTCAACCGCGTCGGCGGGCAGGACGAGCTGGTGTTCGACGGCTCGTCCTTCGTTATGCACCCCGATGGCTCGACCGTGGTGCAGATGCCCGATTGGGACGAGGACCTGCTGGTCACGGATTGGGTGCGCGGGCCCGGCGGCTGGCGATGCGAGACGCAGGTTCGGCACGATCTCGATGCGTATCCGGCCGACATTTACAGGGCGATGATGGTTGGCCTGTCCGACTATGTGAACCGGAACGGCTTCCCGGGGGTGATTCTGGGGCTGTCCGGGGGGATCGACAGCGCGCTTTCGGCCGCCGTCGCGGTCGACGCGCTCGGGCCCGACCGGGTGTGGGGCGTCATGCTCCCGTCCAAATATACCAGCGAAGACAGCCTGGAGGACGCGCGCGAGAATGCGCGGCTGCTCGGCTGCCGTCATGACGTCGTGTCCATCGCGCCTGGGGTCGACGCGCTCGATAGAATGCTGCCCGATATGAGCGGCCTCGCAGCGGAGAATGTCCAGGCGCGGCTGCGCATGGTGGCGTTGATGGCGCTGAGCAATTCGGGCGGGCAGATGCTGCTGACCACTGGCAACAAGAGCGAGATGAGCGTCGGATACGCCACCCTCTACGGCGACATGGCGGGTGGTTATTCGGTGCTCAAGGACGCCTACAAGACGACGGTGTTTGCGTTGTCCAAATGGCGCAACGAGAACAAGCCAGAGGCCGCGCTCGGCCCTGACGGCCCGGTGATGCCGACGCGCGTCATCACCAAGCCGCCCAGCGCGGAACTCCGCGCCAACCAAAAGGACGAGGACAGCCTGCCGCCCTATGCGCTGCTCGACCGAATTCTCGAGGCTTTGGTCGAGAAGGAGCAGTCGGTGAAGGAAGCCGCCGCTGCGACCGGCGCGGATGTTGCGCTTGTCGCGGAGATCGAGCGCAAGCTTCTCCGTGCTGAATATAAGCGCCGCCAGGCCCCGCCGGGCGTGAAGATCGGCAGCCGCAACTTCGGCCGCGACCGCCGCTACCCGATCAGCAACTTCTTCCACACGGCCGCGACCGAGGCGCCCGAATGAAGGCGTGGCATCTGGCCCTGGGGCTTCTGACCGGCGCGTGTCAGCCGCAGGACACGGCGGACAAGCGCCTCTTACAACCGCCCAACCCTTCGCCGGCTCAGTCAGCGCCGGCGCTCGTCGCATCGCTGGCGGGTGAATGGCGTGTCGCGGGGGTCGATGGCAGGGCTTTCGACGAGCCGGCGGGGATCGCGCTCAGCGCTGACGCCGAAGAGATTTGGTGGACGCCGCGCTGCGCCGGGATGGTCCGGACCTATCGCATTCAGGGAAACGTCTTTTCTACCGGACCGCACAAGGGTTTCGTGCCACGTAAACCGGGGGAGCCGACCCCGCCGGTTTGCGCGATCGGCTTGCCCGCCCGCTTCCACGAAGTTGTCCGCGCCATCGACGCTGCAACTATGATTCGCCGTACCGCCAATAACGGGATCGAGCTGTCGGGCGGCGGCCGTTCCCTGCTGCTTTTCTCGCAATAAGCGCCATCCCCCGCTATCCGACGCGGCCATGACCGTCGTCACCCGCTTTGCCCCTTCGCCCACCGGCCGGCTCCACGTCGGCAATATCCGTACCGCGCTGCACAATTTCCTGTTCGCGCGGGCGAATGGCGGGCGGTTTTTGCTGCGCATCGACGATACCGACCGTGAGCGTTCGACGGCGGAGTTCGACCAGGCGATCCGCGACGACCTCGACTGGCTCGGGCTGACGCCCGACCAGGTCGTTCGGCAGTCGGAGCGCTTCGACCTGTACGAGCGCGAGTTTGCGCGGCTCAAGGCGGATGGCCGCGTCTATGCGTGCTACGAAACGGCCGAGGAGCTCGATCTGCGGCGCAAGGTGCTGCTCGGGCGCGGGCTGCCGCCGGTCTATGAGCGCCAGCGTCCCGAGGCACCGGTACCCGAGGGGCGCGCGCCCCACTGGCGCTTCAAGCTCGACCACGACCAGCCGATTGCCTGGCGCGACCTCGTTCGGGGCGACCAGAGATTCGATCCCAAGTTGCTCAGCGATCCCGTCGTCCGGCGCGAGGACGGCAGCTGGCTCTATCTACTTCCGAGCGTGATCGACGATGTCGACCTTGGCATCACGCATATCGTGCGCGGCGAGGACCATGTGTCGAACAGCGCAACCCAGATTCAAATGTTCGAGGCGCTCGGCGCCGCGCCGCCGCATTTCGCGCATGAGGCGCTGCTTGTGGCTGCCGAGGGCAAATTGTCCAAGCGGCTGGGCTCTTATGGAACGATGCACCTGCGCGACGAAGGGGTCGAGCCGATGGCGTTGTTGTCGCTCCTAGCGCGGATCGGAACGTCGCAGCCGGTCGAAGCGAAGGCCGACCTCGAAGAGCTCGCAGCGGGGTTCGACTTCGCCCATTTCGGCCGCGCGCCGGCGCATTTCGACCCGCATGAGGTCGAGCTGCTCAATGCCAAGCTGCTCCACCAGCTGCCGTACGAACGCGTGCAGTCCGACCTTCCGCCCGAAATTACGCCGGAGGATTGGGCGATCGTGCGCCTCAACCTCGGCCGGGCGCGCGACGCTCGCGACTGGATTGCGGTCCTGCACGGCGACATCGATCCGCCCGAACTGAACCACGACGAGCGAATGTTGGTGCGCGAAGCGGCGGCGATTGCGGCGGGGCTCGATTGGGCGAGCGCGCCGTGGAAGTCGCTGACCGACGCGGTGAAGGCGGCGACCGGAAAGAAGGGCCGCGAGCTGTTCCATCCGCTTCGCCTTGCTTTGACCGGGCGCGACAGCGGGCCAGAGATGGCGCCGCTGATCGAGCGGATCGGTCAGGCGCGCGCCGTTCGCCGCCTCGAAGCTGCCGCGCGCCGATGATTCACTTTCCGTAAATCATGCTTGCCAAGGCGATGTAATGTTGTAACATCATATCATCTGTTGCGTGATGGAGGGTCGAATGCTTGCTTATGCCGCCCACCGCCGATCGCTGGCCCAGCGCGGATCCGCGCCGAACGCCATGTTGGTTATCATTGCCGTCCATGTCGCGGGCATTGCCGCGTTGATGAGCGCGAAGATGGACATTCCGATCATTCCCGATTTCAAGCCGACGATCGTCGACCTGATCCCGGCGGAGACGCCGCCGCCCCGCAACGATCCGCCGCCGCCCGATCCCGCGCCGCAGAATTCGACGCTCGACCGGCCCGTGCCGCTGGTCCCGACGCCGCCGGTCGACCTGCCGGCGACCGACCCGACGCCGATGCCGCTGCCTGACCTCAGCGAGATCATCCGCCCCGCCCCGCAACCGCAGCCACCGCGCGCCGACCCGGTGCCGCCCGCGCCGCCGGTTCGAGTCGGCCCGCGCCTTCTCACTGCCGCCGATCGGTTGAAGCCGCCCTACCCGGCGTCGAAGCTGGCCAGCGGGGAGGAGGCTTTGCTCCGCCTGCGTCTGTCGATCGACGCGTCGGGCCGGGTCACCGCGGTCGACCCGGTCGGCCCCGCCGACGGCGCCTTCCTTGCGGCCGCGCGGCGCCACCTCATCGCGCACTGGCGCTACCGTCCCGCAACCGAAGGCGGGCGGGCGCTGGCAACGACGATGGTCATCACCCTGCGCTTCCAGCTCGAAGGCTGATTGCGATCGGCCTTTGACGCGCAGCGGTAGCACCCTATCTTTATGGGCATGTCCTGGTTCCCGCGTCCCGTCGGCCCGCGCGCCGCCTTCGCCGACTTGCGCGCGTTCATGCGCCAGCGCAGCCGCGAGCAGGTGATCGGCTTCGCACTCGCAATCCTGGCGACGACGATCATCATCATTGAATTCATCGTCGACGCGCAGATCAATACCGCCCCGCCGCCGACAATCACCTATGTCGAACAGTGGGACGCCAACCGCAGCGATGCGGAAATCATCGCGCAGCAGAAGAAGGACCAGGCCGAGGTCGAGGCCTTCCGCAAAGAACGGCAAGAGCAATTTCAGCGGCTCGAGAACAAGCTCGGGATGTAGCAGCCGACCGCCGCTTCATGGCGCAAGCGGTGCTTCTCGGCGAAGATGCGCGCGGCCGAAGCGCGCCCAACCCAAATGTCGGTTGCCTGATCGTCCGCGATGGCGAGATCGTCGGCCGCGGTGCCACTGCCGCGGGCGGGCGGCCCCACGCGGAAGCCGTGGCGCTCTCGTCGGCAGGCAAGACAGCGGCCGGCGCAACGGCTTACGTCACGCTGGAGCCGTGCGCGCATGACAGCGAGCGTGGGCCAGCCTGCGCCGATCTGCTGGCCGAAGCGGGGCTCGCGCGCGTCGTCGTTGCGATGCGCGATCCCGATCCGCGCACCGACGGCAAAGGTCTTGCCCGCCTGCGCGACGCCGGAGTCGAGGTGCGGGTGGGCATTGCCCGGTCGGCGGCGCGCGCGTCGCTGTCGGGCTGGCTGACCCGGCTCGCGCTCGGGCGGCCGCGGATCACGCTCAAGCTCGCGCTATCGATCGACGGCAAGATCGCCTTGCCTTCGGGCGAGAGCAAGTGGATCACCGGCGAGGACGCCCGCCATCACGTCCACCGCGAGCGCGCGCACAGCGACATGATCCTCGTCGGGCGCGGCACCTATCTCGCCGACCGGCCGCGGCTCGACGTGCGCTTGCCGGGGCTCGAGGAGCGCTCGCCACGGCGCGCGTTGCTGACTCGCGGGGAAGCCGTCGCTGGCTGGGAAACCCTGCAATCTCCGCAGGATGTGTATCGCCTTCATGACGTCAACGACCTGCTGGTCGAAGGCGGATCGTCGACTGCCACGGCTTTCCTCAGCGCGGATCTGGTCGACCGCATCCTGATCTACCGCGCGCCGATCATCGTCGGCGAAGGCAAGTCGTCCTTCGGCTATGTCGGGCTCGACGCGATTGCCGATGCGCACGAACGCTGGCGCCTGACGGGCGAGCGCCGGCTGGGGGTCGACCGCCTCGAAGTCTACGAGCGCGTGCGTGGGTGAGCGTCCCTCGACTACGCTCGGGACGAACGGCTAAGGGGCGTCCAACTCCGTTCGTGTCGAGCGAAGTCGAGACACGTTACGATGCGAGGAAAGCATGTTTACGGGCATCATCACCGACATCGGCACCGTGCGCAGCGCCGAGCAGCGCGGCGACCTGCGCCTGGTGATCGGGTGCGGCTACGACCTGGCGAACGTCGACCTCGGTGCGTCGATCGCCTGCTCGGGCGTGTGCCTGACCGTCGTCGACAAGGGTGTCGACTGGTTCGCGGTGGATGTGTCGGGCGAAACCGTATCGCGCACCGCGGCCGACCTTTGGCGCGAGGGGGCGCGCCTCAACCTCGAGCGCGCGTTGCGCCTTGGCGATGAGCTGGGCGGGCACATCGTCACTGGCCATGTCGATGCGGTCGGCGACGTGTTCGATAGCTGCGCCGAGGGCGATTCGCACCGCGTCGGCATCGCCGTTCCGCGCGAACTCGGCACCATGATCGCGCCAAAGGGCTCGATCGCGCTCGATGGTGTGTCGCTGACGGTCAACGAAGTGCGCGACGCCGACGACGGGCGCACGCATTTCACGGTCAACATCATCCCACACACCGCACATAACAGCACGTTCGACGACATCGCTTACGGCCGACAGCTGAATGTCGAGATCGACGTCCTCGCGCGCTATATGCAGCGGATGACGGCGGCCCGCGCACAGTAGAGAACAAGCGTCCGGGCTTTTCATCACATTGCAATGTGATATAGCGCGATCATGAGCACGACGTTGATGGATCGCCTCAATGCGATCATCGAGACCGGCGAAGTCAGCCGCGCAGGCCTGGCCCGCGCTGCCGGGCTTCACCCTAACAGCCTGCGCAAACTGGGGCAGCCCGACTGGAATCCAACCGCCGACACGCTGGTGCGCTTGGAAAAGCTCATCCAGCGCGGCTCGGCCGAAGTCATTGTCGGGGCCGAAGTCATCATCAATGAGGCGCGCAACGGGCGCATGTTCATCCTGGTCGACGATGACGACCGCGAGAATGAAGGCGATCTGGTCATTCCCGCGCAAATGGCGACGCCCGACGCGGTCAATTTCATGGCGCGCCACGGGCGCGGCCTCATCTGCCTGGCGCTGACCAAGGATCGTGCCGACGCGCTTGGGCTCGAGCCCATGGCGCGCACCAACCGCAGCCGCAACGAGACCGCCTTCACCGTCTCCATCGAGGCGCGCGACGGCATTTCGACCGGGATCAGCGCCGCCGACCGCGCCCGCACCATCGCGGTGGCGATCGACGCAGGCCACGGCGCCGATGCGATCGTTTCGCCCGGCCACGTCTTTCCGCTCGTCGCTCGCCCCGGCGGCGTGCTCGTCCGCGCCGGCCACACCGAGGCGGCGGTCGACGTGTCGCGGCTTGCCGGTCTCAACCCCAGCGGCGTCATTTGCGAGATCATGCGCGAAGACGGGACCATGGCCCGCCTCGACGACCTCATGGATTTCGCACGCCTGCACGGCCTCAAGATCGGCACAATCCGCGACCTCATCGCCTACCGCCTGAAAAAGGATCATCTGGTCGAACGCACGACCGTCAGCCCGTTCAAGGCGTCGAGCGGCGCCGATTGGCAGGCGCAAGTATTCCGCGACAAGGCGACGGGCGAGGAACAGCTCGCGTTGGTTCATGGTACGCTCGACCCCGACACGCCGGCGCTGGTGCGGATGCACAGCCTTGACCTGTTCGCCGACGTGCTTGGCGAATCAGGCGCGCGCTCGGGCTTGTTGCAGGGCGCGATGCGGATGATCGAAGCGGAGGGCGCTGGCGTCCTCGTCGCGCTCCACGCCGCCGCCGCCGGGTCGCTGTCGCGATCGATCGACCTGCGCTCGGGCAAGCCGGCGGAGGGTGGCGACGCCGTGCGCGGCTATGGCATTGGCGCCCAGATTCTCGCCGCGCTCGGCATCCACGACATGATCCTGCTGACCAACACGCACCATTCGCCGATCGCCTTGTCGGGCTACGGCCTGGCGATCGTCGAGGAGCGGCCGATCGAGGTCGCGGCCCCTTCGACAGGCTCAGGGCAGGCCTGATGGCGACGATCCTGATTGCCGAAGCGCGTTTCTACCCGCACCTCAACGACATGCTGCTCGCCGGCGCGCGCGCCGCGATCGAGGCCGCCGGGCATAAGCACGAAACGCTGACCGTCCCGGGCGCGCTCGAACTGCCCGGCGCGATTGCGCTGGCGGCGCGCAGCGGGCGCTTTTGCGCCTTCGTCGCGTTGGGGGTCGTCATCCGTGGCGAAACCTATCATTTCGAAGTGGTGTCGGAAGAGAGCGCGAGGGGACTGATGGCCCTGACGTTGCAGGGGTTCGCCATCGGCAACGGCATCCTGACCGTGGAGAATGAAGCGCAGGCGACCGCGCGCGCCGACCCGTCGCAGGGCGATAAGGGCGGCGGCGCGGCGCAAGCCGCCCTGGCGCTCTTCGAACTGCGTGAGAAATACGCCTAGCCGAGCGGGATCAGCACCTCGTTGCGGCGCAGCGGCGGCGGGATCATCGGCGAATTGTAGAATGCATATTCGGGGTCGGCGGCGGCGCGTTCGCCTTGCCGCGACAGCCATCCGCGCAATTTGTCTTCATGCGCGACCAGACGGTCGTCGTCGGCCACGCCGGAAAATTTGACCGCGCCAACGCGCCGCTCGCCGAGCTCGACCAACTCGATCTCCGCAGGTGGCTCCGGCAGGTCGTCGACGCTGCGCCCTTCGGGCATGACGAAGCGGACACGCCATTGGCCTTCGACCATGTCGTCGAACAGCGGCGGATCGGTGGCGAGCGGATTGCCCGAATCCTGCAGCACCGGCGCGGTCATTGGCAGCTTCTCCCCTTCGCGCGACTTGGCGAAGATGTAGTCGGCGAGGCGGTGGAAACCCTGGTTGAGCGCGTCCTTGCGCGGGCCGGCAACGATCGTTTCGGCGACGATCATCCCGCCGTAGAGACGTACCTCCAGTTCCCCGTCACTGGTCAGCACGCGATAGCTTGGACCCGGCGTCGCTTTCTCCTGGAGGTAGTAAATGACGGCGGCACCGAGCAGTGTGGCACCGGCGGCGGCTCCGGCCACGGCGGCTTTGCGCATCGCGATTTCTCCTTCGCGCCAACAATCCCTGTCCGACCGCCGCGGTTCCTACCGCCTTTGGCCTTGTTTCCGCGCCCGGCGGCAGGCAGGCGCTGCCGCGTGAGCGATGCCGCGCCAGCCGACGTACCTCGTCCCGTCCCTTTAGCCTTCGCGGCGCTGCTGATCGGCAGCAGCATGCTGGCGCTCGGGCCGTGGTTCGTCCGCCTGTCGGGCGTCGGACCCGTCGCCGCGGGATTCTGGCGGCTCGCGCTCGCCCTGCCGTTCCTGTTCGTCATCGCGCTCGTCGCGCGCCAGCCGGCGCATTGGCCGGGCCGGGCGCTTGGCGGCCTGATCGCGCTTGGTGGCTTCTTCTTCGCCGCCGATCTCGCTGCGTGGCACGTCGGCATCCACATGACCAAGCTCGCCAACGCGACCCTGTTCGGCAACATTTCGAGCTTCGCCTTCGCCGCTTGGGGGCTGTGGCTCGCCCGGCGCCTGCCCTCGCGCAGCCAGGGCGCGGCGCTGTCGCTGGCAGCAATCGGCGCGGCCTTGCTCATGGGCAGCAGCGCCGAACTATCTGCCCGCAACCTGCGCGGCGATGCGCTCTCGCTGCTCGCCGGATTGCTTTACGCAGGTTATCTGATCGCCGTGCAGCGGGCCCGCGGCGCGCTTGCCCCGCTGCCCCTGTTGTTTCTGTCGAGCGCGTTCGGCGCGGCCATGCTCCTGCCACTGTCGCTGGCGCTGGGTGAGCGCATCGTTCCGGCCGATTGGACCTTCGTCATCATCCTTGCGCTCAGCAGCCAAGTCATCGGACAGGGCCTTTTAGTCTATGCCATCGGCGGTCTTTCCCCTTTGATCGTCGGCCTGACCCTGCTGACCCAGCCCGCCATTTCCGCGCTGGTCGGCTGGGTCGCTTATGGCGAACGCCTTTCCGCGCTCGACTGGGCCGGCGCGGTCGCGATCGGCGTGGCACTGGTGCTCGTCCGCCTGCCCGACCGGGGGTTGCGCAACGCGCCCTCTCAGCCCAGTTGAGCCAAATGGAGCCGCTGAGCCCCCTCGAGCAGTTGCGCCGGAAGGTCGCCCTTGCCGTCGGCGAGAATGCGGTGTTCGACGGCTGGACCGAAAAGGCGGTGGATGCCGCCGCGGACCAGCTCGGCATCGATCGGGCGCAGGCGCGGCTGGCGATGCCCAAGGGCCAGGCGGCGATGGTCGACCTGTATATCCAGGCAGTCGATCGCGCGCTCGAAGCCGCGTTCACGCCCGAGCGGCTCGCCGGAATGAAGATCCGCGACAAGATCCGGTCGATGGTGTGGCATCGGCTGGAAGTCATGGGGCCGGCGCGCGAAGCGGTGCGCCGCGGCTTGGCCATCCTCGCCATGCCGCAGAATGTCCCCCTCGGGCTGCGCATCTCGTGGCGCAGTGCCGATCTGATGTGGCGCCTTGCAGGCGATACCAGCACGGACTTCAACCATTATACCAAGCGCATGACGCTGGGCGCGGTGTACGGCTCGACCCTGCTCGCCTGGCTCGACGACCAGACCGAAGGATGGATGGAATCAGCGGCCTTCCTCGACCGCCGCATCGACAATGTGATGCAGTTCGAAAAGTGGAAGGCGCAGTGGAAAGGGTCATCGGATCACCAGCTCAGCCTGTCGCGCTTTCTGGGCAGGCTGCGGTATCCGCCGCGTTAAGCTGTTCAATCCTAACGAAAACTTGCTAACCGCTCGCTTCCCGATTCCGGGAAAGGAGAGTGTTTGATGGCGTACAAGAAGGTTTGTCTGGCTGTGGCCGCGGTCGCGATGATGGCACCGCCGGCGTTTGCTTCCGGCAATGCGCAAAGCGGCCTGACGGTCGGCAATTGCATCTCCGACATCGTTTACGGCAACGAGCCAAACATGGCTGACGGCAGCCCCGGCGGTCCGGCCGAGCAGGCGCCGGGCACGAAGGGGGCAACGTCCTTCCGACCCAATCGCCGGGCCCGTTCGTGAACAACCCCAACGATCCCGACAATCCGACCCGCGGCCGTTCGGTCGGGCAGTTCATGCAGGACGGGATTAATATTCCGGAAGCTTGCCGGACCGCCTTCGGCAACTAGACCGCTGGTAATCCGCCGTTGTTATTGATAATCACTCGCAATGACAGCGGCGGTCACCACCGACCAATTTGCGATCCCGCTCGACCGGCTGACGCTCGGCACCCGGGCGCGCATCGTCGGCATCGATTGGGCGCTGCTTGGCGAGTCCGAGGCCGCGCGCTTGCGCCATTTCGGCTTCGATGAGGGCGTGTCGGTCCAGCCGTTGCATTGCGGACCGTTCGGCCGCGACCCGATCGCGATTCGCGTCGGCCGAATGATGGTGGCGATCCGCCGCCGCCACGCCGTCGCGGTCCAAGTCACTCCGTTACCGCAACAGTGAACCCGCTTCCGCTAGTTGCGGTCGCCGGCAGCCCCAATGCCGGCAAGAGCGCCCTGTTCAACGCGCTGACCGGTGCGCGGCAGAAGGTCGGCAATTATCCTGGCGTGACGGTCGAACGGCATTCGGGGCGCTTGGTGCTCGGTGATGGCCGACCGGCGGAGCTGATCGACCTGCCCGGCGCCTACAGCCTAGAGCCTGCGAGTCCCGACGAGGCCGTCACCCGCGACGTTTTACTTGGCGCGCAGAAGGGGGAACGCCGCCCTGATGCGTTGCTGATCGTCCTCGACGCGTCGAACCTCGACAACCACCTGCGCTTTGCGTTGCAGCTGATCGCATTGGAACTGCCGACCGTCGTGGCGCTTAACATGGTCGACCTGGCGCGCCGCGACGGGCTCGAGCTCGATGCCCGGGTGCTTGAACGCAAACTTGGCGTGCCGGTGATCGAAACCGTCGCAGTGCGCCGTCGTGGAATCGCGGAATTGCAGGCAGCGCTCGACGCAATGATCGCCAATCCGCGCCCCGGACTTCCGGTCGGGGACGGCGGCGACCTGCTGCACGTGCAGCGCCGTGCGCGGGACATCGCGGCCGCCGCGGTGGTCAGCGAAACACCGGTGCGGCGCTGGACCCACCGGCTCGATTCGCTGCTTCTCCACCCAGTCGCCGGTCCCGTCATCCTGGCGGCAATCATGTTCGTCATGTTCCAGGCGGTCTTCGCCTGGAGCGAGGCGCCCGTGGCGTGGATCGAAAGCGGAATGGCCGCGCTGGCCGAGGCGGCGATCGCGACCATCCCCGATGTCGTGCTGCGGTCTCTCGTGGTTGACGGGCTTATCGCCGGCGTTGGTGCAGTTGTCGTGTTCCTGCCGCAGATCCTGATCCTATTCCTCTTCATCCTCATGCTCGAAGGCACCGGCTACATGGTCCGCGCCGCCTTTCTGATGGACAAATTGATGCATGGCGCGGGACTGTCTGGCCGCGCCTTCATCCCCTTGCTGTCGAGCTTTGCCTGCGCGGTGCCCGGGATCATGGCGACGCGCACGATCGACGACCCCAAGGACCGCCTGACGACGATTCTTGTTGCGCCTTTGATGACCTGCTCGGCGCGCCTGCCGGTCTACACCCTGATCATCGCCGCCTTCATTCCCGACCGCGATGTCGGCCCGGGCATCGGCCTGCAGGGGCTGGTCATGTTCGGCCTGTATATCGCCGGCATCGCCGGTGCGCTTCTCGCCGCTTATGCGCTCCGCCGCGGGGTGATGAAGGGCAGCGGCGGCGGGTTCATGATGGAACTGCCGAAATATCAGTGGCCGCAGTTCAAGGATGTTCTCATCGGCCTGTGGCAGCGCGCGGCGATCTTCCTCAAGCGCGCGGGCACAATCATCCTTGGCACGACCGTGCTTTTGTGGGCGCTGGCAAGCTTCCCCCAGGCGCGCCCGGGCGAGAGCCAGGTCGAAGCGTCGATCGCCGGCAAGATCGCCAACGGGATCGAGGTGGTCGTCCGCCCGATCGGCTTCAACCACGATATCGCGCTTGCCCTGCTTCCGGCGATGGCCGCCCGCGAAGTGGCGGTCAGCGCCATCGCCACGGTCTATTCGATCGACGCCACCGACGAGGAAGCGGCGAGCCGCACGCTCGCCGAACGGCTCCAGGGCCGCTGGTCGCTGGCCACCGCGCTGGCCTTCCTCGCCTGGTTCGTGTTCGCCCCGCAATGCATCTCGACCATTGCCGTGACGCGGCGCGAGACGAACAGCTGGCGCTGGCCGCTTTTCATGGTCAGCTATCTTTTTGTGCTCGCCTACATCGCGGCGGGCGCGACCTACTGGACGGCGGTCGCGCTAGGTTTATAGCTGCCCTCAAGCACGAGAGGAGACAGTGGAATGGCGGGCGTGAACAAGGTGATCCTGGTCGGCAATCTCGGCGCGGACCCGGAGGCGCGGTCGCTCAACAACGGCGGCGAAGTGGTCAACATGCGCGTCGCCACGTCGGAAAACTGGAAGGACCGCGACGGCAACCGCCAGGAACGGACCGAATGGCACAATGTCACCATTTTCAACGAGAATCTCGGCCGGGTCGCCAAAAGCTATTTGAAAAAGGGCTCGAAGGTCTATCTCGAAGGCCAGCTCCAGACCCGCAAGTGGCAGGACCAGTCGGGTAACGACCGCTACACCACCGAAATCGTGCTCCAGCGCTTCCGCGGCGAACTCGTCCTGCTCGACAGCCGCGGCGAAGGCGGCGGTGGCGGCGGCAGCTATGGCGATGACGACGGCGCATTCGGCGGCTTCAGTGGGGGTGGCGGCGGCGGATCGTCCCGCCCGCAATCGCGCCCACAGCCGGCGGCATTCGATACCGACCTCGACGACGACGTTCCGTTCTAAGTCCGCCGGACGGTTCTAGGTCTCGCCACCGCCCTTGAGCCGCGCCAGCACGGCGAAGGGGCTGGCTTGCTCCTCGGTCATCACGCCGGCTTCCTTGAGCGTTGCCTCGGCGCCCGCGCTGCGCGGGTAGGGGTCGATGCTCAGCGCCAGCGTATCGGCGATGGCGCTGCCGAGGTCGATGGTCGCGCCATCGTGGAAGACGACGTCGCAGTCCTCGGCGCCAAGCTCGATCTCCTCGTCGTGACCCGTGCTGCCCGGATCGCGCATGAACAGGATGTCGAACGGCGCGTCGACGTGCGCCGCCACGGGATCGCCGGTGACCACGCACGCCTGAGTCAGCGCGGCGCCGAGCCGACCCTGCGCGCGAACCGACTCCTTGCCGCACGTCAGCACCGCGTGCGCCTCGAGCCGGTCGAGCCCGTCGAGCCCGAGCCGTTCGGCGATGGCCGCGCATTCGTTGTCATTGGCGGTCAAGTCGATGCGGTCGCCATCGCGCAACTGATCGAGGCGCAGGTCATGGGCGAAGTCGTCGCTCATGCGAATTTCCCCTCGGCGATCGCAGGTGCATCGGCGGCTTCGAGCCGCTGCCAAATGACGCGCAGCTCCTTACCCGCATGGGCGGCCGCGTCCGCCGCCACGTCCTCCGCATAGAGGCTTTCCCGGGCTGCGGCAGTCCAATCGCCGCCGTCCAGCGCGGTCCGCCAGATCTCAATTCGCCGGCTAAGCGCGCCGACCAGACGGCGGACGGTCTTGCCGAGGGTGGGGTCGCCGAGCCCAAGCTCGCGATGCTCCGACTCCATGACCTCGATGAAGCGCTCAGTCAGCGCGACCGATTCGCGCTGCGCGCCCAGTTGCTCCAGCCGGATCGTCACCAACGCGGCGATCGTCGACAGTACGCGAAAACGGCCATCGAGGTCGTCGGGCACGCCGCTCGCGACATACCAATGCGCCTTGCGCGCTTCGCGCGTCACCGCGTCGAACGCGGCAGCGCCGCGCGCCGGGTCGGCTGTTAATCCGGGGAACAGGAAGCGGAGCATAGGGTCTTTGCCTCTGGCGTGCGGCGGGCTTGCGCCGCCGGTCGCGGCCAGCATATTGAGCGGCGGCGGCGCGCAGGCAAGCCTGCGCATGCCGACGGGACGCCCCCGCAGGGCAACGAAAGGTTCGACGATCATGATCTTTGGGCGGTGGAAGCTTGCGGCGATGGCCGTCGCGGCGGTGGCGATGACCGGCTGCGCCGGCGTCAACATGCACAAGGGCGCAGTGATCGACGATCAGCTGGTCGCGACGATTCAGCCCGGCGTCGACAATAAGGCGTCGGTCGAAAAGCTGCTCGGCCGCCCGTCCTTCACCGGCCAATTCTCCGACACCGACTGGTATTATGTTGCGCGCGACACCAAGCAGGTCGCCTTCCGCAACCCCAGCGTCCTGCGGCAGACCGCGCTGCTGGTGCGCTTTGACCAGGGCGGCAACGTCGCCTCGATCCACCGTTCGGGAAAGGAACTGGTGGCATCGGTCGATCCGTCAAATCGCAGGACCCCGACCTTGGGCCGCGAACGCAGCTTCTTCGACGAGATCTTCGGCAATATTGGCTCGGTCGGCGCGGGCATGGCACCGGGCCAGTAAGCGCCGCTTCCGCGTTTGACGCGAATCTCCTAAGCCGTCGCGATGACCGCGACGCCTGAAGGCATGACCTACGCCGACTATCTGCGGCTCGACCAGCTGCTGACGGCGCAGCAACCCTTGTCCGACTTGCACGATGAAATGCTGTTCATCGTCATCCACCAGACCAAAGAGCTGTGGATGAAGCAGATGCTTCATGAGCTGGAGCTGGCGATTCGCTTCGTTGGGGACGACCGGCTGGCCGAAGCTTATAAGTCGATGGCGCGGATCAGCCGGATCCAGGCGGTGATGACCTTGTCGTGGGACGTGCTGTCGACCCTGACCCCGGTCGATTACCTCAAGTTCCGGCAAGTGCTCGGCACATCGTCGGGATTCCAGTCGGCGCAGTTCCGCGAGCTCGAGTTCCGGCTCGGGCTCAAGGAGGCGAACTTCGTCAACCATTATGAGGAAGGGAGCGAGGAACGCGCTCGCCTGACCCGTGCGCTGGAAGAGCCGAGCCTGCGCGATGCCGCGCAACAGGCCCTGCAGCGTGCCGGGTTCGACCTTGGCGACGGCTCGGTGGATGCGCTCGCGGCCGCGTGGCTTCAGGTCTATCGCGACGCCGACCGCTGGTTCGACCTCTACGAGCTGGCGGAAAAGCTGGTCGATATCGACGATGCGCTTGCCGGCTGGCGGCACAAGCATGTGCTGACGGTCGAACGGATTATCGGCAGCCGCCCGGGCACCGGCGGCTCAGCTGGCGCGCCTTACTTGCGAGCGACCCTGTCCAAACGCGTGTTCCCCGAATTGTGGGCGCTAAGGACCGATCTTTGAGCTCTAAAGCGCTGTTCTCGCGAAGCTTGGCGGCCGATCCCGAACGGCTGCACTTCGCCGCGCACAGCCATCATCTATGGCCGGACGCCAGTTACGACGGCCAGGTCGAATGCTGGACCGACGCCGCGCAGCTGGCCGACCGCAAGTGGGATCGCATCATGGGCGAGGTGTGGCCTGAGGCGCAGCACCATGTCGCACGGGAACTTGGTACCGACGATCCCGACAGCATCGTCTTTTCGTCCAACACCCACGACTTCCTCGTACGGCTTTTCTCGGCGCGCTCGCGACCAGCGCCCCTCCGGGTGCTGACCAGCGACGGCGAGTTCCACAGCGCGCGGCGCCAGTTCGCGCGGTGGGAGGAGGCGGGGGAGATCGCGGTCGAGCGCGTTCCCGCCGCGCCGTTTGACGACTTCGCCGAACGCTTCCTCGATCGCGCGCGGGCAGGTGGGCACGACCTCATCATGGTCAGCCAGGTCCTGTTCGGCAGCGGTCGCTTGTTCGACCGGGTTGCCGACCTCGCAGCGCTCGCTGCGCCCGATGGACCGTGGGTCGTCATCGACGGCTATCACGCCTTCATGGCCGTCGAGGCGCCGTTCGATGCGGTATCGGCAAGCTCGGCCTTCTACCTTGGCGGCGGATATAAATATGCGATGGCCGGGGAAGGGCTTGGCTTCCTCCATGCACCGCCCGGCTTCGGTGCGCGACCGACGATCACCGGATGGTATGCGGAGTTTGAGGATTTACGCCTGCCGCCGGGCAGCGTCGGCTATGCCAAGGACGCGCGCCGCTTCCTCGGTGCGACGTTCGATCCGTCCGGGCTCTATCGCTTCAATGCCGTTCGCCGCATGCTCGACGACAACGCTCTGACGACCGTGCGAATCAGCGCGCATGTCGCTGCGCTTCAGGCACAGTTGCTAGACGCGCTACGCGGCGCGGTGGCGGAGGCCGAGTTGCTCAATCCGGTCGACGGCGGCGCGCACGCGCGATTCCTCGCTTTTCGCGACCCCCGGGCGCAGGATTGGTACGCGAAGCTCAAGACGCAGAATTGCATCACCGACGTGCGCGGCGACGTGCTTCGCATCGGCTTTGGCATCTACCAGGACGAAGCGGACGTCGATCGGTTGATCGACCTGTTAAGGAGGCTCGGTTGAACGCGATCAAATCGGACGTGCCGCGCGGAAGCGGCCTGGTGCTCGCGCTGCTCCTCCTCGCCTACATCTTCAACTTCCTCGACCGACAGATCCTCGGCATCCTCGCCGGGCCGATCATCGTTGACCTGAAGCTGACCGATGCCGAGTTCGGCGCCATCGCCGGCCTTTCCTTCGCCATTCTTTATTCGGTGCTCGGCGTCCCCCTCGGCCTTCTTGCCGACCGTACCAGCCGCAGCCGCGTCGTCGCCGGTTCGCTCGTCGTGTGGAGTGCTTTCACCGCCTTGTGCGGCACTGCGACCAGCTTTGCGCAATTGTTCTTCTACCGGCTCGGCGTCGGCGTCGGTGAAGCCGGCGGGGTTGCGCCATCCTATGCGCTGATCGCGGATTATTATCCCCCGAACGGCGGGCACGGGCGCTCGCCATCTTCTCGCTCGGCATTCCGCTCGGGCTCGCACTCGGCACGCTGATTGGCGCCTACCTTGCCGCCTGGGTGAATTGGCGCGCCGCCTTCCTGACCATGGGCATCGCCGGAATCGCGCTGGCGCCGATCATGCTGTATTTCGTGCGCGACAAGCCGCGGCCGATCGGTGCCACAAGCGCTCCACTCGCCTCCACCTTCGCGATCATCGCTCGCAAGCCGAGCTTTTGGCTGATGGCGATTGCCGCTTCGCTAAGCTCGCTCGCCGGCTACGGCCTGGCCTTGTGGACGCCCTCGGTGCTCGAACGCAGCTTCGGCTTCACGTTGATCGAGCGCGGGCAGTTCCTCGCCGCGATCTTCCTCATCGGCGGCACCGCGGGAGTGTTCGCCGGCGGCTGGCTGGCGGACCGGCTGGGGCAGGGCGACCGGCGCTGGTATGCGCGCCTTCCGGCGATCGCGTGGCTGATCACCGCACCCTTGTTCGCGTTCGGCCTGTTGTCGACCGACCCGATCTTGGCCTGGGCGCTTCTGCTGATACCCAATGCGCTCAACATCCTGTGGCTTGGCCCCGTCACCACCGCCGTCCAGCATCTCGTCGCGGCGCCGATGCGGTCGACCGCTTCGGCGAGCTTTCTGCTGATCAACAACCTCATCGGCCTGGGTGTCGGCCCGACGCTGATCGGGGCCCTGTCGGAGCTGTTCAAGGCTCGCTTCGGCACCGAGGCGCTGCGCTACGCCGCAGTCAGCGTGGTCGGCTTCTACGTCCTGGCGGCGTTGCTGATGTTGCTGGCGGTGCGCCGCCTGCGCGACGATTGGGTCGAGGAACCCGTCAGCTCGTATACGGCGAGTAAGTCCCTGAACGAACGGGACATTTGAGGTTCACCCTAGTGCGGTAGCCTGCAAGGTCTACCCGACAACCTGTGGGAACGGCGCGGCTGACGGGCCGTTCTTGTCGTTCGGAAGGAGATTTATCGTGTTGAATAGGGTGATCCTCGCAGCCGGCGTAGCCGCGCTGGCGATCTCGGCCCCTGCTGGCGCAAAGCCGGACGGGGATCGTGGTGGCGGCCAGTCCGCCAGAGCCGAACGCGGCGGCGGTGGCGGCCAGAACGTCCAGCGCGCGCACCGCGTTGAACGCCAATCGATGCCGCGCATGGAACGGCAGCAACAACGCGCCGAACGTCGCGCTCAGCCGCGCTTCGAACAACGCCAGATGCAACGCGCCGAGCGCCGGGCGATGCCGCGCATGGAACGCCAGCAGCAGCGGGCCGAACGTCGCGCTCAGCCGCGTTTCGAACAGCGGCAGCAGCAACGCGCCGAACGTTATGCGGCCTTCCGCCAGGATCGCGCGCAGAACAATCGGGCCGAGCGGCGTGCCCAGCGCGTTGAACAGCAGCAGCGCTTTGCAAACCGTGTGGAGCGCCAGCAGCGCGCCGAGCGTCGTCAGGAACGCGTCGAACAGCGGCAGCGGTTCGCCAACCGCATCGATCGTCAGGACCTGCGCAATCAGCGCGTTGCCAACCGGATCGATCGTCAGGACATCCGCAACGAACGGTTCGCCAATCGCATCGATCGCCGGGATTTCCGCAATGATCGCGTCGAGTTCCGCAACGATCGCATTCGCGTCGCAAGTGCCCGTTCGGCGCTGGGCTTCGGCGGCGGCGGCTGCCCGCCGGGATTGGTCAGCAAGGGCTGCGTTCCCCCGGGCCAGCAGTACAGCGCCAATCGCTTCATCGGTGATGCCGACGCTTACCGCTACAGCCGCCTTGCGTCGCTCGCGTACAGTCCGCGTTACGAGATCATTGAGCCGTATCGGGCCGCGAGCTTCCTTGGTTCGCCGTTATCGTCGCTTGCAGGAACATTCTCGCTGATGGCGATGCCGCAGGCCGTGTCCTATCTCTATCCGGATACCGACGATTATTATTATCGTTACGGCAACGGTTATGCCTATCGCGTCGATCGGGACAATGACCTGATCAGTTACGTGCTTCCGCTGCTCGCGGGTGGTTTCATGCCTGGCCAGTATCTGCCGGCCAGTTACATGAATAGCTACGTGCCGGACCATTACGGGTTCAACAGCTTCTATCCGTCGAGTTACGATAGTGCCTACGGCTACGGCTATGGCTACGAGAATCTGTGCAATCGCTACGTGAACGGTGTCGTCTATCAGGTGGATTGCAACAGTGGCGTGGTCGAGGATGTGATCCCGCTTTACGCCAGCGGCTATGGCGTGGGTCAGTATTTGCCGGCGTCCTATGGCACCTACAACGTGCCCTACCAGTATCGCGACATGTATTATAACACGTCCGATTATAACTATTGGTATGCGCCGGGCGCGATCTACCAGGTCGACCCGACCAGCCAGTTGATCACGGCGGTGGCGTCGCTTCTGGCGCCGGGCTTCTCGGTCGGTCAGCCGCTTCCTGCGGGTTATGGCATGTACAATGTGCCGCTGGGCTATCGCGACACTTATTACGATACGCCCAACGCCTGGTACCGTTACAACAACGGCTACATCTACCAGGTCGACCCGACCACGCAGCTGGTGACCGCGATCGTCGCGTCGATCCTGACCTGATCGTCCATCAGCCGTTGAACAGAATGGCCCGGCACGCGTTGCCGGGCCATTTCCATGACGAAACGAAAGGGAGGCCATCCCCGCATGCATAAACATGCCATCGTATCCGCGGTCACCGCGATTCTCGCACTGAGTGCGTGCAATAATGACGACACGGCGGCGACGGGAAACAGCCCGGTCGCGCAAACCTCGGAAGCGCAGGAAGCGGCGGGCGACAAGGCGATCGCCGCCGGCATTCCGGCTGGCAGCCAGTTCATGGCCGCGGCGAAGGCCGCAGGCCTCGACCAGACGCTGGCCGGCCCAGGACCCTATACCGTGCTCGTTCCCGTCGATGCCGCCTTTGCGGCCGCGCCGGCCGGGACGTTCGATCCCAAGCCCGAAAATCGCGCGCGCATCACCGGTGTGCTGACCAACCTCATCCTGCCGGGCACCGTGTTGTCCACCGACATCGACAAAGCGATCGAGGCGGGCAAGGGCAAGGCCGTGCTTGCAACCATGGGCGGCGGCACGATTACCGCGACCAAGGAAGGCGGCAAAACGGTCTTTACCGACGCGTCGGGCAAGAAAGTGACCGTTACCGAGGCCGATCAGCGCTTCACCAACGGCGTTGTCCACCAGATCGACGGCGTCCTGATGCCGGCCACCGCGCCAGCCCGCAACGCCTCTTAAGCTCGCTCAATTGCGCCGGCGGCACCTGAGCCGCCGGCGGCCGACCTGCCCGTAACCGACGGAAACTGAACCGAAATGGGCGAGCCCCTGGTGGGGCCGCGCTCACAACGATGGTATCTGCCACGCGGCTTGTCGCGAGGGGGCACCGTGGACATCAGGCGGAAACGGCCGTCGCCGTTGTTCGGCGCCACCGGGGTCAGCGACGCCGCATGCAGGATCGAGCAAGCCGCGGACGCGGCACAGGCCCGGGCCGCGGTTACGGCACTCGACGCGGCGATCAAGGACGCGCTCGGCGCCCTCGATCAACTTCGTCCCCAGGCGATTCATCGCGCCTGCTGAATTTCGGCCTGCGCCCACTGGAACGCTCAAATCGTCCCGCTATAACCTCGTCCAACGCGAGCTAAACTCAGGGCGGATGGGGCAATGAAAGCGACGATCGAGCGGGCGACATTCCTGAAGTGCCTGGGCCACGTCCAGTCGGTCGTCGAGCGACGCAACACGATCCCGATCCTGTCCAACGTGCTGATGGAAGCGCGCGACGACGGATCGATCCGGCTGATGGCCACGGACCTCGACCTGCAGATCGATGAAAGCGTGCCGGCCAACGTCACGCAGGCGGGGGCAACGACGGTTTCCGCCCACACCTTGTTCGACATCGTCCGCAAGCTGCCCGAAGGCAGCCAGGTCGAAATCACCGCTGCCGAAGGAAAAATGCAGGTCGTCGCCGGGCGCGCCAGGTTCAACTTGTCGACGCTGCCCCGCGACGATTTCCCGGTGATTGCCGAAGGCGAGCTTCCGACCCGCTTCGAACTGCCCGCCGCGACGCTCCGCCAGATTATCGAGAAGACGCGCTTCGCCATCTCAAGCGAGGAGACGCGCTATTATTTGATGGGGATCTTCTTCCACATCGTCGATGAGCAGCTGCGCGCCGCCGCGACTGACGGCCACCGTCTTGCCCGGGTGACGGTCGCGCGGCCCGACGGCGCCGAAGGGATGCCCGACGTCATCGTCCCACGGAAGTGCGTGGCCGAGCTTTATCGCCTGCTCGAAGAACTCGAAGGCACGGTCGAAGTCTCGCTGTCCCCGACCAAGGTCCGGTTCGGGCTGGGCAGCGCGGTGCTGACCAGCAAGCTGATCGACGGCACCTTCCCCGATTACAATCGCGTCATCCCGACCGGCAACGACAAGTTGCTCAAGCTCGATCCCAAGAGCTTTTCGGCGGGTGTCGATCGCGTCTCGACCATCGCCAGCGAGAAGACGCGCGCGGTCAAGATCAGCGTCGACCGCGACAAGGTCACGTTGTCGGTCACCAGCCCCGAAAACGGCGTCGCGACCGAGGAGCTGGCGGCCGACTACGGCTCGGACGGGATCGAGATCGGCTTCAACGCGCGCTACCTGCTCGACATCCTCGGGAGATCGACGGCGACACGGTCGAAGTGCACCTCGCCGACGCCGCCGCCCCGACGCTGCTGCGCGAAAACGACAAGTCGAACGCGCTCTACGTCCTCATGCCGATGCGGGTCTGAGGCGCCGCAGGTGGACGTCGAGGTCGAGAACCCGCACGACCACGTCGCACATCGCACGGGCCATAAATGGCTCGACAAGGTTCTGCCGATCTCTGCGCTGTTCGTCTCCTTCCTGTCGATCCTGATTGCCTACCACCACGGCGAAGTGATGCAGGACTTGGTGCGTCAGAATGAACGGCTCGTGCAGGCCAATTCGCTTCCCTACCTGCAATTGTACGGCAGCAATTCGGTCAATGCGGGCAGTTACAGCGCCATTTTCAGTGCCAGCAACGAGGGCATTGGGCCTGCCGAGATTCGCTCGGTCCAGGTGCTTGTGGATGGAAAGCCGGTCAGCTCTTATGGGCAGATCCTGCGCGAATGTTGCGGCATCCGAGACTATTCCAACGTGTCGACTTCGACACTGCTCGGTCGCATGATTCGGCCCGGGGCCGCGATCCAGTACATCAACATGACCTCGTCCGGATCCGAACGTGACCGGGCGTTCCTCGTCGATCGCGCGCGGCAGGCAGATCGGATCGAGACCCGCCTGTGCTACTGCTCGGTGTTCGACGAGTGCTGGACAGTGACTTCGCGCGGGATGAGCCCGCCTGCGCGTGTCGACCAATGTACGAGGCCGGAACCCCAATACCGCACGTGATGCCGGCATCGACCGGGCTGGGCGATCGCGGCTAAGCCGGCCCCGTGCCTCTCACCCGCCTCGTCCTGACCGATTTCCGGTCCTACGCCTTCGCGCTGATCGAACCCGGCCCGGGTTTCGTCCTACTATCGGGCGAGAATGGCGCGGGTAAGACCAACATCCTCGAAGCCGTGTCGCTGCTCGCCCCCGGAAGGGGCTTACGCGGCGCAGCGTTATCGGAAATGGCGCGGCTCGGCGGCGGCGGCGGATTCGCCGTGGCGGCGCAACTCGGAGAAACCGACATTGGCACCGGCACGCAAGCCACCACGCCCGAACGCCGGCAGGTGCGCGTCAACGGCGCCCCGGCCGCCGTCAACAGCCTTGCTGAATGGTTGTCGGTGCTGTGGCTAACCCCGGCGATGGACCGGCTGTTCACCGGCAGCGCGGGCGACCGCCGCCGCTTCTTCGACCGCCTCGTGCTCGCGCTCGAACCTGCCCACGCGCACCATAGCGCCCGCTACGAAGCGGCGATGCGCGCACGCAACAAGTTGCTGGCCGAGCCCGAGACGGCGGATCCCGCGTGGCTGACGGCGTTGGAAGAAGCGATGGCCGAGCATGGCACGGCCATCGCCGAGGCGCGGGACCGAACAGCGAGTGCGCTCGACACACGCCTTGCGTTGGTGCCCGACGACGGGTTCGCCCGGGCGGCAATCGCCATCGCCGGCTGGGAAGGCGGCGACCTGATCGCGATCCTGCGCGCCAACCGTGCGCGCGACAGTGCCGCCGGCCGCGCGGTCGAGGGCCCGCATCGGCAGGACGTCGCCGTGCGCCACCGGCTCAAGGACATGCCTGCCGATCGCGCCTCCACGGGGGAGCAAAAAGCCCTTCTGCTTGGACTGATCCTGGCTCATGCCGATCTCGTCGCCGAGCGCCGCGCCGCGCCGCCCGTCCTGCTGCTCGACGAGGTCGCGGCCCATCTCGACCCGCGCCGCCGCGCCGCGCTGTTCGCCCGCCTCGAAGGCCGCGGGCAGGTGTGGATGACGGCGACCGAGGCGGGCCTGTTCGACGGCATCGGCCCCGCCGCGCGCTTCCACGTCGAGGCGGGAAGAGTCTCACCTGCGTGACTGCCGACGGCATTTCCTAGCTCTCGCCTAGGGAAAGCTGGACTTTCTTCACTTTCCGTCTATATTGCACCGCAGCACGAGACGCTTTGCAAGCGGCGTGAACCCCCCGATCAAGTCGGGGGCGGCCCGCGTCTCGATCGTTTTGCTCTCCAATTCACGCGGGGCGCTTTTTGACCCCTTTCGACCGCGCATTTTTGCGCGGCGACCCATTTTTGGAATCCTATTCATGTCATTTCACACCCTCGGGCTGTCCAAGCCCCTGCTCGACGCGCTTGCCGCGAAAAATTATTCGCAGGCGACGCCGATCCAGCATCAGGCGATCCCGACCGTTTTGAGCGGCCGCGACCTGCTCGGCATTGCCCAGACCGGGACCGGAAAGACGGCGGCCTTCATGCTGCCTTCGCTCGATCGCCTCGCGGCCGAGCGCCAGATCCCCAAGCCGGGCCAGATCCGCATGCTGGTGCTTGCGCCGACGCGCGAGCTCGCTTCTCAGATCGCCGCCAGCGCCGAGACCTACGGCCGCTTCATGCGGCTATCGGTCGGCGTCATTTTCGGCGGCGTGCCCAACGGCAAGAGCGTGCGCACCGTTGCGCGCGGCCTCGACGTGCTTGTCGCGACGCCGGGCCGCCTGCTCGACCTGATCGATCAGCGTGCCTTGAGCTTGCGCGAGCTTGAAATCCTCGTCCTCGACGAGGCCGACCAGATGCTCGACCTGGGCTTCATTCATGCGCTCAAGCGCATCGTCGCCCTCGTCCCGCCCAAGCGCCAGACTTTGTTCTTCTCGGCCACCATGCCCAAGGCGATCAAGGAACTGGCCGACAAATATCTGACCAACCCCGCCGAGGTTGCGGTGACGCCGGTGGCCAAGACCGCCGACCGCGTCGCGCAGCGCGTGGTGATGGTCAACCAGGCGGAAAAGACCGCGCTTCTGACCATGTTCCTGCAGTCGGAGAAGACCGAGCGCGTGCTGGTCTTCAGCCGCACCAAGCATGGCGCCGACAAGATCGTGCGCATGCTCGAAGCGGCTGGTCTTTCGGCCAATGCGATTCACGGCAACAAAAGCCAGGCGCAGCGCGAAAAGGCGCTGGCGCTGTTCCGCTCGGGCGAAGTGCCGGTGCTGATCGCGACCGACATCGCCGCGCGCGGGATCGACATTCCGGGCGTCAGCCACGTCATCAATTACGACCTGCCCGAAGTGCCGGAGCAATATGTTCACCGCATCGGCCGCACCGCGCGTGCCGGGGCGGAAGGGCAGGCGGCGGCGTTCTGCGCGCCCGATGAGCGCGGCTTGCTGCGCGACATCGAGCGGCTGACCCGCCAGCGCATCGAGGTTGCCGCGCTGCCGGCCGACTTCACGGTGAAGGTCGAGGAGCTCAAGCGCCTCAAGCTCGCGCCCAAGGCGCCAGAGCGGTCGGCGCGCCCGAACTTCAAGTCCGATCGCCGTCACGACGGCCAGCGCCGAGAGCAGCGCAACGACCGCCAGCGTCATCCGCATCGTGCCGACGGCCACGCTGCGCATCGGTCGGGCGCGCAGGACCGCAACGGCCAGCGCCGCGACGGTCAACGCAACGACGCCGTGCGCTCGCCGTACCGTCCGGAGGCGCATCGCGAGGTCGATGCCGCGCCGGCGCCGGCGCGCACCAACCCCGGCCACGGTCATTCGCGGCCCGCGGGCGCCCACCCGCGCCCCGAGGGCGGCCAGCCCAAGCGCAAGTTCCGCCGTGGCGGGCCGCGCCGGGCGCAGGGCTAGCTTCTAGCTCGACCATTTGGTGAGGGGCCCGTCGCGTACGGGCTCCTCGCGTGCGCGCACACGCGTACGCGCGTGTGCGCGTGACTTCCGCGCCGAAATCCCTATATCCTGCCTCATGGCAACCGACCCCAATCAGAACGCATATGGCGCCGACAGCATCAAGGTGCTCAAGGGCCTCGACGCGGTGCGCAAGCGTCCCGGCATGTACATCGGCGACACCGACGATGGCTCGGGCCTCCACCACATGGTGTTCGAAGTTTCGGACAATGCGATCGACGAGGCGCTGGCGGGTCATTGTGACCGCATTCTCATCCAGCTGAACCCCGACGGTTCGGTCACGGTCGAAGACAACGGCCGCGGCATTCCCACCGGCATCCATGCCGAGGAAGGCGTATCGGCGGCTGAGGTCATCATGACCCAGCTCCACGCAGGCGGGAAGTTCGAGAACACCAGCGACGACAATGCCTACAAGGTGTCGGGCGGCCTCCACGGCGTCGGCGTCAGCGTCGTCAACGCGCTGTCGGAATGGCTCGACCTCACCATCTGGCGCGACGGCGAAGAGCATTACATGCGCTTTCGCCACGGCGATGCCGAAGCGCCGCTCAAGGTCGTGGGGCCGGCGCCCGAGGGGAAAAAGGGCACGCAGGTCACCTTCCTGCCCAGCCCCGACACGTTCAAGATCACCGAATTCGACTTCGAACGGCTCGAGCATCGCTATCGCGAGCTCGCCTTCCTCAACTCCGGCGTGCGCCTGATCCTCGCCGACGCGCGGCACGAGGAACGGGTTGAGCATGAACTATATTACGAGGGCGGGATCGCGGCCTTCGTCAAATATCTCGACCGGGCCAAGACCCCCTTGTTTCCCGAACCGATCGCCATTTCGGCGGTGCGCGACGGCATCGGCATCGACGTCGCGCTCGAATGGAATGATTCTTATTACGAGAACGTCCTGCCGTTCACCAACAACATCCCCCAGCGCGACGGCGGCACGCACATGGCCGCCTTCCGCGCGGCGCTAACCCGGACGATCAACAATTACGCCGAAAAGTCGGGGATGCTGAAAAAGGAAAAGGTCACGCTGACCGGCGAGGACATGCGCGAAGGCCTGACTGCCATCGTCTCGGTCAAGCTGCCCGATCCCAAGTTCAGCAGCCAGACCAAGGACAAATTGGTCAGCTCCGAAGTCCGCCAGCCGCTCGAGAGCCTGATGAGCGACAAGATGAGCGAGTGGCTCGAGGAAAATCCGCAGAATGCCCGGGCCATCATCCAGAAGGTCATCGACGCCGCCGCGGCGCGCGAAGCCGCGCGCAAGGCACGCGAGGCGAGCCGCAAGTCGGTGATGGGAATCGCTTCATTGCCGGGCAAGCTGGCCGACTGCCAGGAAAAGGATCCGGCGCTCAGCGAACTGTTCCTGGTGGAGGGCGACAGTGCCGGCGGATCGGCCAAGCAGGGTCGCAATCGGCACAACCAGGCGATTCTGCCCTTGAAGGGCAAGATCCTCAACGTCGAACGCGCGCGCTTCGACCGCATGCTCGGTTCGAAAGAGATCGGAACGTTGATCCAGGCGCTCGGGACATCGATCGGCGCCGAGGAATTCGATATCGAGAAACTGCGCTACCACAAGATCGTGATCATGACCGACGCCGACGTCGACGGCGCGCACATCCGCACGCTTCTGCTGACCTTCTTCTACCGGCAGATGCCGCAGCTGATCGAGAACGGTCACCTCTTCATCGCCCAGCCGCCGCTTTACAAGGTCAGCCGCAGCCGCTCCGAAGTCTATCTCAAGGACAATGCCGCGCTCGACGATTATCTCGAGGCGGCGGGGCTGGAAGGGCTGATCCTCGACAGCCCGGAAGGATCGCGCTCGGGCGCCGACCTCAAGGGCCTGGTCGATCATGCGCGGCGGATGCGCACCTTGATGGCGTATGCGCCGCGCAAATATGATCCGGCGTTGATCGAGGGGTTGGCGCTCAACGGCGCACTCCAGCCCGATCTCGACAAGGCGGGCCGCGCGGCGGCGGTGGCCAAGGTCGCCGACTGGCTCGGTGCGGCCGATCTCGAAGCGACCTGGTCGGGCGAGATTGCGGCCGAGGGCGGATATCTGATCAAGCGGCTGTGGCGCGGCGTCACCGACGCTTTCATCATCGAGCCGACCTTCCTCGTCTCGGCTGAGGCGCGCAAGCTCCATGCGCTCGCTGCCGAACAGGCCGCGACCTACGCCAAGCCGATGACGTTGCGCACGCTCAAGAAGGGCACGGCGGAGCCCGAACCGGCCGAGGACGGGGAAGCCGCGGAAGCCGAGACCAAGGGCAAGCCGATCGCGGTGACGCGCCCGTCCGAACTGCTCGACGCCGTCCTTGCTGCCGGCCGCAGGGGCCTCAGCGTCCAGCGCTACAAGGGTCTCGGCGAAATGAACGCCGAGCAATTGTGGGAAACCACGCTCGACCCCGCGAACCGCTCACTGCTGCGTGTCGAAGTCGCACAGGCCGACGTCGCCGACGAAATCTTCACCCGCCTGATGGGCGATGTCGTCGAGCCACGCCGCGAATTCATCCAGGACAACGCGCTTAGCGTCGCCAACCTCGACGTCTAGGAACCGCGTGCCCATGGCGTTGTTGGCTAGCCCGTGACCAGCGGCACCATCACCGTCGCCTCGTACAACATGCGCAAGGCCGTCGGGCTCGACCGGCGGCGCGATCCGCATCGCGTGCTCGATGTATTGCATGAGATCGATGCCGACGTGGTTGCCTTGCAGGAGGCGGACAAGCGGGTTGGCGGGCGCGGGTCGGCGATCCCGCATGAGTTGATCGACGAATACGGGCTGTACACGCCGGTCCACCTTGGGGTGCGGCACAAGCGGCCGCTCGAGAAGACGCGGGTGCATGCCGAGAAACTGCTCAAGGTAAACACGCGCAACATCGGCTGGCACGGCAACGCGTTGCTGATCAAGCGTCACGTCGGGGTGATCGACTGCGCGACGATCGAGCTGCCGACGCTCGAGCCGCGCGGCGCGGTGCTTGCGGAGTTGCTGATCGGGGACAAGCCGATCCGCGTCGTCGGCATGCACCTCGACCTGTCCGGGTTGTGGCGGCGGCGGCAGTTGCGCGCGATCCTCGACGCCGTCGACCGCCGGCAGCAGCGCATGCCAACGGTGTTGATGGGCGACACCAACGAATGGCGCGTCGCCGGGGGCTGCCTGCGCGAGCTCAACGGCGACTTCTGCATCGCGCCGACGGGCCCGAGCTTCCATGCGCGCCATCCGGTCGCCGCGCTCGACCGCATTATCGTTCACCGCGACCTCGGGATCGAGGCGGCGGGGGTGCATATGACGGAGGCAGCGCGGCGCGCGTCGGACCATTTGCCGATCTGGGCACGGATCAGCGTCTAGCCCGCAATCTTCCTCAGCCGTCGGCGCTGGACTGACGATCCAATCCCCATCGCTTCGCGATACTTGACCACGGTGCGACGCGCGCAGTCGAAGCCGCGCTGCTTAAGCAAGGCCGCGATGGCGTCGTCGCTGAGGATGTCAGACTCCGCGTCGATCAACTCCTTGATCGCAGCCTTGACCGCGTTCGATGAGGCCCCGTCGCCTTCGGCTGACGCCACGCCCGATCCGAAGAAATATTTGAGCTCGTAGAGCCCGCGGTCGCACAGCAGATATTTGTTCGAAGTCACCCGGCTGACGGTCGATTCATGCATCTCGATCGCCTCGGCGACCTCGCGCAGCGTCAGCGGCTTCATCGCCGCGACGCCGTGTTCGAAGAAGCCCTGCTGGCGCTTGACGATCTCCGACACGACCTTGACGATCGTCCGCGCGCGCTGGTCGAGCGCCTTGACCAGCCAGTTGGCGCTGGCCAGGCATTCGCTCAGCCAGGCGCGCGACGCCTTGTCCTGCGGCCCGGTCTTGAGCTCTTGATAATAGCGGCGGTTGACGAGCACGCGGGCAGCGTGGCCTGGTTGAGCTCGACCGCGAACCCGGCGCGCGTGGTGCGGACGAACACATCGGGGGTGACGTCGACCGAGGCGCTGCCCGAATATTGGCAGCCGGGCTTGGGGTCGTAGGCGCGCAATTCGCGGATCATGTCGGCGAGATCCTCGTCGTCGACCCGGCAAATGCGCTTGAGGTCCTGCATCCGGCCCTTCGACAGCAGTTCGAGATTGTCGATCAGCCGTGCCATCGCGGGGTCGTAGCGGTCGGCCGCCTTGGCCTGCAGCGCAAGGCATTCGCTCAAAGACCGCGCGCCGACGCCCGGCGGGTCGAGCCCCTGCACCAGCGCGAGCGCTTCCTCGACGAGCTGCAGCGGCGCGCCCGAGGCCGCGGCGATGTCGTCGAGATCGACCGACAGGTATCCGGTCTCGTCGATCATCTGGGCGATCACGCGCGCGAGCTCCCCCGTGGCCCCCGACGCCCCGTGCAATTGATCGAGCAGATGCTCGGCAAGCGACTGCGCGGCATATTCCAGCCGATCGAAGTCGAAGGCTTCCTCACCGCCGCCGGACGTCACGACATCGCTGAAACTGTCGACCTCGAGCGCCTCGGCAGTGGTGTCGTGGTCGAGCGGCCGGTCGTCCTCGGCCTGGCCCATGATGATGTCGTCGGCGCCGGGATCGTCGGGTGCCTCGTTGCTGTCCTCGGGGGCCGAGGCCGTCGGCGCATCCCCTTCGTCCTCGCTCGAGGGCGCTTCGAGCAGCGGGTTTTTCGACAATTCCTCGGCGATATAGGCTTCGAGCTCGAGGTTGCTGAGCTGGAGCAGCTTGATCGCCTGGGCAAGCTGGGGCGTGAGCACCAGCGATTGCGATTGGCGGATGCCAAGGCTCGGTCCGAGGCCCATGGCGTTCGCCCGGCCCTAAAGCGCGAAGCTCTCGCCGAGGTAAAGGCGCCGGACTTCCTGGTCGGCAACCAACGCTTCGGGAGTACCCTGGAACAGAACCTGCCCGTCATAGATGATGCAGGCGCGATCGACGATGTCGAGCGTCTCGCGGACATTATGGTCGGTAATGAGGACGCCGATGTCGCGCTTCTTCAATTCGCGCACCAGCTCACGGATATCGGAAATGGAAATGGGGTCGATGCCCGCGAACGGCTCATCGAGAAGCATGATCGACGGCTCGGCCGCCAATGCACGCGCGATCTCGCACCGGCGCCGCTCGCCGCCCGACAACGCCATCGCCGGCGATTCGCGCAGGCTTTCGATGCCAAACTCGCCTAGCAATTGCTCTAGCCGGTCGCGGCGCGTCTGCGCATCGGGCTCGGCGACCTGGAGAACGGCCATGATATTCTCCTCGACCGTTAGCCCCCGGAAGATCGAGGTTTCCTGCGGAAGATAGCCGAGGCCGAGGATGGCGCGGCGATACATCGGCAAGCCGGTGATGTCCTGACCGTCGAGAAAGATGCGCCCGCTGTCCGGGTTGACCAGCCCCATGACCGAATAGAAGCAGGTCGTCTTGCCCGCACCGTTGGGGCCGAGCAGGCCGACCACTTCGCCGCGCCGCACTTCGAGTGACACGTCGAGCAACACGGCGCGCCGGTCATAGGCCTTGGCGATCGAGCGGACTTCAAGGCCGTCGCCGGTCTGCCGTGCGCTGGCGGTAGACCGGGCGATGGTCGCGGCTTCGTTCACGCGATCAGCCGCCGCCGCGCCGCGGCACGGTGAAGCGGCCGGTTACGCGCCCGCCGCTCTGGTTCACGCCCGGGGGACCGCCGTCGATCACCGCGCGGCCCGAATTGAGGTCGATCATCAGCCGGGCGCCGGTGACCCGGTTGGCCCCGCGGTCGAGCTGGACGTTGCCAAGCAAGGTGATCAGCTTGCGGTCGAGGTCATAGATGCCGATGTCGCCGCGCGCGGTTTCGGACGGGCTTCGGACGACCACGCCCCCGGCCGCGTCGAGCCGTCGGATCTGCACCCCGCCGCCGCCCGAATAGGCGACCGTGAGCCGCTGCGTTTCCAGCGTCAGAGCGTCCTGGCGGACCTGCACATTGCCGACGAAAAGCGCACGGTCGGCGCGATCCTGCACCTCGATCCGGTCGGCCGACACATCGACGGGCGCATTGCTGTTGTGGCCCTGAAGCGCCGACCTCGACGTGTTCGATTGTGCAACCGCGCCCGACGCGACGGGTCCCGCGACGGCAAAAGTGATTGCAAGAATGATGCCGAACGGACGCATGCGCATCATCTGACCGCGCCTTGCGTGATTTTCAAGCGAGCACGTCCATTCAGGATCAGCGTGCGCGTGCCGAGATCGGCGCGCAGTTGATCGGCCTCGAAGGTTCCAAGCCGGGTCGAGCCGGTCACGGGACCATCGCTGACGACCTGGCGGTCCTTGAGATCGACCTTCACGTCGCGCGTCGCCAGCCGATAGCCGTCCGGCCCGAGGACGCGGATCGGGCCGTCGACGACCACTTGCTGCGTATCAAGATTGTAGCGGCCCTGATTGGCGCCAATCCGGACCGGACCTTGCTGCAACTGGAGTTGCGCGAACATGCCGCGGATGTCGACAATGGGCTCGTCGGAAGTCTGCTGGATGGCGTTGTTGGCGACGATTTCGAAGCGCTGCCCCTTGTTGTCGGTCCCAGTGTAGCGCGCCGATTCGACGCGCATCCGTTCGGGCGCATTGTCGACCTTCTTCTTGTCGAGGATGAAGCTGACGTCGCCATCTCGGTCGAGCGGTGCCACTGCAAGCACGGCGATGACGACGCCGACCGCCGCCGGAAGAACGACCTTCGACCAGCCGATCAGCCGGTCGTGCGCGCTGCCCGGCACGGCCCAGCGGCGCTTGGTGCCGCGGCGGTTGATCGCGGCTTCAGACATGGACCCGGCTATCCGTCATGCGCGAAAATGTCCGTGTCGGCCCAGCCCGCAATGTCGAGCAGGGCACGTGCCGGCAGGAAGGCGAAGCACGCCTGCGCGAGTTCGACTCGGCCCTCGCGCGCCAGACGTTCGTCGAGCTTGGCCTTGAGCGCGTGCAGGTAGCGGACATCGCTTGCGGCATATTCGCGCTGTGCCTCCGACAGTTCGTCGGCGCCCCAGTCGCTGGTCTGCTGCTGCTTCGACACTTCGATGTTGAGCAATTCGCGCACCAGATCCTTGAGCCCGTGCCGGTCGGTGTAGGTGCGCACCAGCCGCGACGCGGTGCGCGTGCAGTAAAGCGGCGCGGCAATGATGCCGAGGTACGCGTGCATGATGCCAACGTCGAAGCGCGCGAAATGATAGAGCTTCAGCCGAGCCCCGTCGGACAGCAGGGCCTTGAGGTTGGGCGCGGCATAATCGCTGCCTTGGCGGAAGCGGACCAGATGCTCGTCGCCCTGACCGTCCGACAATTGCACCACGCACAGCCGGTCGCGACCGGCCATCAACCCCATCGCCTCGGTATCGACGGCGATCGGGCCGTCGGCGAAGCGCACGTCGGCGGGCAGGTCCTCTTCGTGAAAATGGATGGCCATGCAGTCTCTTTCGTTCGGCGTTGCGCTCCGCTTTAGTCCGGCTGGTGCTCGGCATTCCAGCCCCGCGCCGATTCAATCCACTAGAGCGAGCGTGATTTTTGCTGTAAGCGCGTGAACCGTGCGTGAGTGAGAAATGCACGGACCGGTTGCGCAGTCCTTGCCCGAGGCGCGGTGGTTTAGGGATCATGGGGCAGTAAGAGTTCGGAAATTTCATGGGTTTTGACAGAGGGCGCAAGGGGGATCGCGGCGGGCGCGGCCGCGACAAGCGCGACAGTTTCGGCGACGACAATTTCAGCGGCGGTAGTGAGTTCGGCGGCGGCGGTTTCCAGGACCGCGGCGGCTTCGCTGGCGGCGGCGGCCGTGGCGGCTACGGCGGCGGTGGCGGCGGTGGCTATGGTGACCGCGGCGGCTTCGGCGGTGGCGGCGGCGCTGGCGGCTACGGCGGCGGTGGAGGCGGTGGCTTCCGTGGCGGCGGCGGCGGCGGTTTCCGCGGCGGCGGCGCTGGCGGCATGCCCCCGCAGGTTGTTGGCGAAGGCAAGGGCACCGTCAAATTCTTCAACCCGCAAAAGGGCTTCGGCTTCATCGTTCGCGATGACGGCGCGGAAGATGTGTTCGTGCACATCTCGGCGGTCGAGCAGGCGGGACTGACCGACCTGGCCGATGGCCAGCCGCTCGAGTTCACGCTGGTCGATCGCGGTGGCCGGATTTCGGCGACCAATTTGCGAATCGAAGGCGATCCGATGCCGGTCGAGCGCAGCGGCGGCGGCGATCGCGCCGGCGCTGGCGGCGGCGGTGGCCCGCAGCGGCAGCTGACGGGCGAAAAGGCCAGCGGCACGGTCAAGTTCTTCAATTCGATGAAGGGCTTCGGTTTCATCCAGCGCGACGATGGCCAGCCGGATGCATTCGTGCACATTTCGGCGGTCGAGCGTGCGGGCATCCCGACGCTCAACGAAGGCGACCGACTCGAATTCGAACTCGAAGTCGACCGCCGCGGGAAGATGGCCGCGGTCAACCTGCAGACGATCAGCTAGAACGAACCCGTTTCGACGGGGGCAAGGCACCCGCCCGGCGCAATCCGGGCGGGTGTTTTTTATGCTTGTTCAGGTCACCATCGCCAGGAGCGTCGCGACATGGTCCGCTTCCGCCGCGGGCTTGTCGGTGCGGATTCGGCTGACGCGCGGGAAGCGCATCGCCAAGCCCGATTTGTGGCGGGTGCTGCGGTGGATCGAATCGAACGCGACTTCGAGCACCAGTTCCTTCTTGACCTCGCGCACCGGGCCGAAACGCTGGGTGGAGTTGTTGCGCACCCAGCGGTCGATCCATTTTAATTCCTCGTCGGTGAAGCCGAAATAGGCCTTGCCGACGGGCAGCAGCTCGCCCCCGTCCGCGGGGTCGCCCGACCAGCAGCCGAAGGTATAGTCGCTGTAATAGCTCGACCGCTTTCCCGACCCGCGCTGCGCGTACATCAGCACGCAATCGGCGGTCAGCGGATCGCGTTTCCATTTGTACCACAGTCCCACGCGGCGGCCGCCGACATAAGGGCTGTCGCGGCGTTTGAGCATGATCCCCTCAATCGCCGCGTCGCGCGCGTTGCCGCGCAGCTCTTCCAAGGCTTCGAAGCTGTCGGCCTCGATCAGCTGTGACACGTCGAACCGGTCGGGATCGAGCACGGGCGCGAATTGCTCGAGCCGCGCACGCCGTGCCGTCCAGTCGAACGCGCGCAGGTCCTCGTCACCGTCAAACAGAATGTCGTATAGCCGTACGAACGCCGGGTAGGTGCCAAGCATCTTGCTGCTGACATTCTTGCGCCCCAGCCGCTGCTGCAGCGCATTGAAGCTGGCTGCCCCGCCGCCATGCGCTTCGGCGCCCTGGCCGGAGCCGCGCACCAGCAATTCGCCGTCGAGAACGCCATGCAACCGGAACGCCTCGGCGATATCGGGAAAGCTGCCCGAAATATCGTCGCCGGTGCGGCTGTAGAGGCGCGTTTCCCCGCCCGCGTGGACGAGTTGGATGCGGATCCCGTCCCACTTCCACTCGGCCGCATAATCATCGAGCGAGACCCGCGTCTCCTCGAGCGCATGGGCGAGCATGAACGGCCGGAACACGGGAACGTCGCGGACGGTCGGCTGCGCACCGCGTCCTTCGGCCCAGTCGAACAATTCGGTGAAGGGCGGGCGCAGCCCATGCCACACTTCCTCGACGCCCTCGACGTCGAGGCCGAAGGCGTCGGCCAGCGCCTGCTTGGCGAGGCGCGCGCTGATGCCCACGCGAAGCGCTCCAGTCGCGACCTTGAGCAAGGCGTAGCGCCCGGCGGAGTCGAGATGGTCGAGCATGTCGGCAAGCACGGCGGGTGCGTCCGATTTGCTCACCGAACGAAGGCGATCGACGGCCGCGCTCAACCGCAGCGTGCCGTCGTCGATCTCGGCAGGCTCGCCAGGGCGGCCGGGCCAAAGCAGCGACACTGTCTCCGCCGAATCGCCGACATAATCGCGGCTCATCCGGTAGAGAACCGGGTCGATCTTCTCTTCAATCAGGCCGCGAATTACCGCCGGCTTGACGGCGGGAATGTCGAGCGTGCCCGTCAGGGCGGCGAGCGCGATGCCGCGATCGGGATCGGGCGTGGACTTGAGGTAGTCGCCGATCAGCTGAAGCTTGGTGTTGCGCGACCGCGTGTAGACGAGGTCGTCGAGCAGTTGCGAGAAGGCGCGCATCAGGCGGGGTGCACCTCCGCCGCGCGGCAGTGGTCGGCAAGCTGGCGGCTGGCAAGGTTCTTCGCCTTGGCCTCGACCTCGATATCGCACCATGACAGATGCGCGCGCATCAGGTCGTTGACCGCGCGGTTCCACATCATGTCGCTATGCCCGCGCAAATGTCCGGCCTTGTGGCCGGAGTCGAACAGCGCCGGGAAATCGGGCAGTGTATCGGGACAATGGCCGGGGATCACATTCTCCCGGCTGACCGAAATGTGCGCCAGCGGCCGCACCCCGTTCCAGCTTGCCTGCAGCGCTGAAACCCGCGGATCGCCGGGTTGCAGCCATTCCCCGCGCGAGTGGATCCAGTGGTGGTGGAAGTCGATAAGGATGGCGACGCGCTCGCCGACTCGAAGGAGGTCGTCGAGCCCGAAGCTTGTCTCGTCATTTTCGATGCTTAGCAGGTTCAGTGCCGCCTGCGGCACGCGGTCAAGGCCGGCGCGTAGCCCGTCAACGCCGACGCTGCCGGCCCCACCGTGAATATTGATGCAGGCGCCGTGCGGATGCCAGCCGCTGTAGCCAAGCATGGCGAATATCTCGGTGTGCTCGGCAATGTCGCGCAGCGCGTTGTCGAGCGCCTCGGGCCGCGTCGTGGCAAGAATCGCGTGCTGCGCCGGGTGCATCGACAGGCGCACGTCGGCGGCGCGCGCCGCCGCGCCCGCGCGCGCTAGCCGGCGCTCAACCTCGCCGCGCAGCGTCGGCGTCCACCCCGCCGCCAGCGCCGGGTGCGACCAGCCGATCAGGAAGCCGGACTGGATCCGGAACAGCCGTTCGAGCGCGGGCAGGGCCGCAACGGTCGCGATCTGGCGATCGAGGATGTCGAGATTCTCGGCGATGACGGCCTCGAGCTTCTCCGGCGCCGCCGCGCCGAGCCGGACGATGGACGCGATCGTCGGCCCGCGGAAGTTGCGCGCGCGCTGTTCCGCCTCATCGCCCGATGGCGAGACGAAAGTGCAGCAATAGCCGATGCGCGGAGCGTCCATGACGCGACAATGCGCGAGGCGCGGTGCGGTGCCGAAGCTGGGCTAAGGGATTAGTGAAGCCGGACGGCAAGCGCGGCGAGGATCACGCCGCAGTCGCGCTCCGACCGGCTGTCGAGCGCTTCGTCGATATGTTCGAGGCAGGCCTGCAGCGCCACCCGATGTCCCGGCAGCAGGGCGCGCTGCGCCGACGAGCGGGCGAGGCTTTCGAGCGTCGCCAGGCCATGTTCGCACGCCAGTTGGCGAATGGCGTCCATCCGCATGTGCATGTCGAGCGGGGACAGGCGCGTGCCGCGGGCGCGGATTTCGGCGATGCGCGCACCGACTTGCGCCTTCACCTGATCGAATGGGTCGGTCGTCATGCCTCACTCCCTCAGCAGCGCCATCTTCACCGAAAATGGTTAACAGCCAGCGAAAGCCCGGTTACGCTCCCAAGACTGGGGGACGCCGATGGTCATTCGCCGCATCCGCGAGCATGCCGCCGCGCAGAATTGGTTTGCGGTGGGGATCGACCTCGCGATCGTCGTCGCCGGGGTGTTCCTCGGCACCCAGGTCAACAATTGGAACGAAGAGCGGATCGAGAATGATCGGGGCAGGGACTATCTTGCCCGACTGATCACGGAGCTGGACTTCGACGCGCGGCAATATGCGCTGCAAATCGCTTACTACCGCCAGGTGCGGACATATGGCTTGCAGGCGTTGTCAGCACTCGATGGAGCGCCAGTCTCTGATCGCGATTTCGTAATCGCGGCCTACCAATTGACGCAAACCGACACGACCAAGGCAAAAACGGGCGTGTTCGACGAAATGGCGGCGAACGGACTTGGGGAGCATCTTGGGGACGACGAAACGCAGCAGCTCGCCAGCGATTTCTACCTCAGCGTCGAGGTGGCGCAGCGCACGAACGAGACGATCTATCCCTATCGAACGCTGCTGCGCGAAACGATGCCCTATGCGGTCCAGACCCGCGTCCGTCGCGAATGCGGCGACCGCAACGTCTTCTACCAGAAGCGCGTCGTTGGCATCCAATTGGTTGTGCCCTGTCCAATGGCGATGACCGTCGAGGAGGCGGCGGACGCGGCCGCAGCCGTCAAGGCCGCGCCCGAAATCCGGCGCCAGATGGTTCGCTACATCGCCTCGATCGACGAGAAGCTCGACAATCTCGAATTCGTCGGGGCGCAGGCGGTGCAATTCCGCGACCGCCTCAAGGCCGACGAACGTCCCCGCGCGAGTTGACAGAAAAGGGTGGTTGCGCGTACGAGCGCGCCGACTTGAGCGGCTCGCGCCGCTTTTTCTTTTTTCAGCATCGGGACCGACAAATGGCGAAGCCAGCCACCGTCAAGATCAAGCTCGTCAGCACCGCCGACACGGGCTTCTTCTACGTGACCAAGAAGAATCCGCGCACGCAGACCGAGAAGATGGTGATGCGCAAGTACGACCCGAAGGCGCGCAAGCACGTCGAGTTCAAGGAAGCCAAGATCAAGTAGTTGGTGGGCCCGGCTCTTCGGGCTCAGCACCAGCTTCCGGATCGCGAATCGCCGGCGTTCCCTCATCGGGATCGCCGGTTTTTTCGTCTGGGCGCGCAATCAACGCTGCCTCGTGGCCGTCGGGCAGCAGCTCGTCCACCGTCTGCGCGAACTTCACCACCGAGATCGGCTTGGACACATAGGCCTGGGCGCCCGCCGCACGAATGCGCTCCTCGTCACCCAGCGCCGAATAGGCCGTCACCGCCATGATCGGCACGGAGGAGAGCTGCGCGTCGGCTTTGAGCAATTTGATCAATTCGAGCCCGCTGACGTGGGGCAGCTGGATGTCGGTGATCACCAGATCGGGCTCGAACTGCTTGGCGACGTCGAGCGCGTTGCGGCTGTCGGTCACCGCCTCGGGCTGATGGCCGTGCGCCGCGAGGAGATCGCAGAACAGCTTGATGTTGAGGGCATTGTCCTCGACGATCAGGATCTTCGCCATTTCCCTCCCCACCCGAGCACCGAGCGCGAGCCCAGAGCTAAACGATGCCGCCGCAGACCACAAACGACCCGCACGCCCTTGCTCTTGCCGCGCTGGCCCAAACGCTCGCCGATGAACGCCGGGCCCGGCGGTTCCTCGACCTGACCGGAATCGGGACGGACGAGCTTCGCGCGCGGGCTGACGATCCCGCGTTGCTGGCCGAGTTGATCGGCTTTCTCGAGGCGCATGAACCCGACCTGGTGGCGGTTGCCGAAGCGATCGGCGTCGGGCCCGCGGACCTTGTCGCGACGCGCCATTTGCTCGACAGGGGCGAGCCATGAAGACCGCACTCATCACCGGCGCTACGGCGGGTTTCGGCCGCGCCTCAGCCAAGCGTTTCGTCGACGGCGGGTGGCGCGTCGTCGGCACCGGTCGCCGCGGGGATCGCCTGCGCCAGCTGCAGGAGGCGCTTGGCGACGCCTTCCTCCCGCTCGAAATCGACATGCGCGACCGCGCGGGTCTCGATTCGCTGGCGCAGCTTGGGGCGCCGTGGGGTCAGATCGACCTGCTGCTCAACAATGCCGGGCTCGCGCCCCCGACCACGCCGCTGCCCGATACCGACTGGGATCGGATCGACCAGGTCATCGACACCAACATCACGGGCCTCGTCGCGCTGACCCGCGCGCTGCTGCCGGGACTGACCGCGCGCAAGGGCCATATCATCAATCTGTCGTCGGTCGCTGCGACCTATCCGTACAAGGGCGGCGCGGTGTACGCCGGGACCAAGGCGTTCGTTCGCCAATTCTCCCTCGACCTGCGCTGCGACCTTGCCGGTACGGGGGTGCGCGTAACCTCGGTCGAGCCCGGGATGGCCGAGACCGAATTCACCATCGTCCGCACCGGCGGCGACCATGAAGCTTCGGACAAGCTTTACGCGGGGATGGACCCGATGACCTCAGAAGATCTCGCGGACCTCTTCTGGTGGCTCGCCAACCTGCCGCCGCACCTCAATATCAATACGATCGAGTTGATGCCGGTCACGCAAAGCTGGGCCGGGTTCGCGGTCGAGCGCAAGGGTTGATTTGCGCACGCGCCGGTGCTTGAGCGCATGGCCATGAGCATCGACCAGCGCCTTGCCGAGATCGGCATCACCCTTCCCCAACCCGCCGCCCCGGTGGCGTCTTACGTTCCCGCGGTGGAGCAAGGCGGGCTTCTGCATATCTCCGGCCAGATCAGCTTTGCCGAGGACGGCAGCCTGATCAAAGGCCGCTTGGGCGAAGACGTCGATCTTGATCGTGGAATTGCGGCTGCACGGCGCTGCGGGATCATGCTTCTGGCGCAGATGAAGGCCGCGCTCGGCTCGCTCGACCGGGTCGATCGCGTCGTGAAGCTCGGCGTGTTCGTCAACAGCACGCCCGATTTCACTGACCAGCCCAAGGTCGCCAATGGCGCGTCGGAGCTGATGCAGGAGGTGTTCGGCGAATCCGGCCGCCATGCCCGCAGCGCAGTCGGCGTCACGGTGCTGCCCTTGGGGGTCGCAGTCGAAGTGGATGCGATCGTCGCCGTCAAAGGTTGACCCGCTCGCGCCTGGGCCGCTCGGTTTCGCGCATCGCGGACTGCACGATGGCGCGGCCTTTCCCGAAAACAGCCTGATCGCCTTCGCCGCCGCGCTGGAGCTTGGTGCGGGCATCGAATGCGACCTGCGGCTGACCGCGGACAGACGGATCGTCGTGTTCCACGATGCCGACGCCTGGCGGATGTGCGCCAGCCCGCTGCGGATTGGCGAGACCAGCCTTGCCGACCTTGGCCGCCTGCGCGTCGGCAACCATCCCATCCCGACCCTCGAAAGCCTGCTGGCGCTGGTTGCGGGGCGAGTCCCGCTGCTGCTCGAGATCAAGGTCAGCGACGATCGCTGGCGGTGGGTTCCCGCGCTGATCGCCGCGCTGGCTGGCTATGACGGGCGCTTCGCGGTGATGAGCTTCGATCCCGGCCTGTTGCGGCTAGTCGGGACTAACCTGCCGCATGTGCGGCGCGGATTGCTGGTCGAGGATCGCCTGCCGCGACTGCGCCGCTGGGCGGCCCGAAAGCTCGCCGATCCGGATTTCGTGGGCGTCGAATATGCTGCAGTGAAGCGCCCCTGGGTCGCGCGGTGGCGGCGCAAGATGCCGGTCTATTGCTGGACCGTGCGCACCGCGGCGCAGCGCGCGCAAGCGCAGGTTCAGGCCGACGCGCTCATCTGGGAAGGCGATGGCCGACCGCGAAGCTGACATCCTCGCCCGCCTCGCGCCGGGCGTCGCGACGGTCGATGCCGCCGAATGGGACACGCTTTCGGGCGATGACCCGTTCCTTTCCCACGCCTTTCTCGCCGCGCTTGAGGATTCGGGCAGCGTCGGGCCCGGGACCGGCTGGTCGCCCGCGCCGATCCTGGTCGAGCAGGAGGGCCGGATCGCCGCCGCCGCGCCGGCCTATTTGAAAAGCCATAGCCAGGGCGAATATGTGTTCGATCATGGCTGGGCCGATGCATGGCAGCGTGCCGGCGGATCTTATTATCCCAAGCTGCAGGTCGCGGTGCCGTTCACGCCGGTCCCGGGCAAGCGCCTGCTCGGAGTGCGCCCGCAGCAATTGCTGGCGGCGATCGAAGCGGTGACCGTGCAGAACGAGCTATCGTCGGCGCACATCACGTTCCTCGACGAGGCGGACGCTGCGGCGTGCTCGCAGCGCGGCTGGTTGATGCGGCATGGCATCCAGTACCACTGGCGCAACCGCGGCTATGCCGGCTTCGATGATTTCCTCGGCGCGCTGCGCAGCTCGAAGCGCAAGGCGATCCGCAAGGAACGCGCCGCGGCGCACGCCGGGCTGACCTTCCGAACGCTCCGCGGCGGCGAGATTGCGCGGGCTGACTGGGACGCGATGTGGGCCTTTTATCAGGATACCGGCGCGCGCAAGTGGGGTCGGCCGTACCTCACCCGCGACTTCTTCGATCGCATTGCCGAGCGCATGGGGGACCGGTTGCTGCTGTTCCTGGCTGACCGCGACGGGGTGCCGGTCGCTGGCGCGCTAAACCTCGTTGGGCCGGATACGCTCTACGGCCGCTATTGGGGCACGGTCGAGGAGGTGCCGTTCCTTCACTTCGAGCTGTGCTTTTACCGGGCTATCGAATGGGCGATCGCGCATGGCCTGGCGTCGGTGCAGGCCGGCGCGCAGGGGGAGCACAAAATCGGGCGCGGTTACGAGCCGGTCATCACCCGCTCCGCGCATTTCCTGCCCAACCGCAGCTTTCGCGACGCCGTCGCCAAATTCCTGGAAGGCGAGCGCGCCGCCATCGCGCAGGAGATGGCCTGGCTGGCCGACGCCTTGCCCTATCGCGCGACGTCTTCGGCGTAAATCGCGACGCAGCGGTCGTCGGCGCTAGCCATCCCGCGATACATGGCCGGGGTAGTGAAGCCCCACGCCGCCTCGCCGTCGGGCGCGACCGCGATCAGGCCGCCCTTGCCGCCAATGCCTTCAAGGTCCGCAAGCACGCCATCAAGCGCCTGCTGCAGCGTTTCGCCGCCGAGCCGCATTCGGGCGGCAAGCTCGTGCGCGGCGACGGCGCGGATAAAATATTCGCCTGACCCGGTGGCGGACACCGCCGCGGCGCGGTCGTCGGCGTAGGTCCCGGCGCCGATCAGCGGCGAATCGCCGATTCGACCCCAGCGCTTGGCGGTGATGCCGCCGGTCGAGGTCGCCGCGGCGACGTGGCCGTGCGTGTCGACCGCAACCGCGCCGATCGTGCCATATTTGATCGGATCGGCGTCATTGCCCGCAGCCAGAGCTTCCTCAAGCTGGCGCCGCCGTTCGGGCAGGACGAAGAAGTCGTTTCCGACCTGCTCGATGCCCGCCTTGGCGGCAAAGCGATCGGCCGCGACTCCCGCCAGGAAGACGTGCGGGCCCTGTTCCATCAAGCGCCGCGCCAGCGTCACCGGCGCGCGAGTCGTCCGCAGGCCGGCGACCGCGCCGGCCCTGCGGTCGCGGCCGTCCATGATCGCGGCGTCGAGCTCGACCACGCCGTCCTCGGTCAGCACGCTGCCGCGCCCGGCGTTGAAGCAGGGGTCTTCCTCGAGCACACGGGCGGCCGCCTCGACCGCGTCGACCGCGGACCCTCCATCCGCCAAAATCGCCGCGCCGGCATCGAGCGCGGCGTTCAGCCCGGCGAGCGCCCGTGCCTCATGCGTCGGGTCGTGATGCGCGATCCGTTCCGATCCCGCGCCGCCGTGGATGACGATCCGCCACTTGGTCATGGCGCGGCCTTAGCGGCGGCGTTCGCGCTGTCCAGAACGCTTGGGCTCAGCCGACGCCAAGGTCGCGCTGCTGGTTGACCAGCCGCCATTCGTCGAGGTCGGACAGCATGAAGCGCGCGGCCTGCTCGGCAAGGTCGGCGGCGCGGGTCAGGTTGGTGTGCTTGCGCAGCTCCTGATCAATATGCTCGAGCGTGTCGGCGGTCGCCAGCGAGCGCAGCGCATCGCCGCCGAAATCGCCCTGGAAGCGAATCCCGAACACCGCCGTGGCGAGCGCCGGAAAGCCCGCCGAAATGAGCGTGAACCATTCGCCATAAGCATCCACGAACGCCGATTCCCACGACAGGCCGACGAGGGTGATGATCGACACGATGAGCGTGATGAAGAACAGGATCGTGCCGATCTTCTCGAGCCGCTTGTCGAGGGTCATGATCTGCGCCGCGTTGCGGCGGTGGTAGCTGACCTGCGGCGCGATTTCGTGATCGGTGACCGATTCGGCGATGAGGTCGGCGGACGCCGGCGTGATGACGCCCGCGGGGCAGCCCATCGCGCGCCAGATTGCGCCCGCATACCAGTCGATCCAGCGCTGCGGCACGGGATTGGTCTCGGTCCCCGGCGGATCGGGCGCGGCAATGCCGAGCAATTTGAGGCTGCGCATCGGACGCAGCCGCTCGGCAAGCTGACGATAATCGAGCCAGCGCCGGTGCCATTCGTTCTTGGTCCCGACATGCGCATTGAGGATCACCGCGACGGTCAGGATCATTTCGAACATCGCCCATTGCAACTTGTACTGGGGCAGCATGAAGGCGCTGAGACCCATGCACACCGCGAGCCCGCCCATGACGAAACTGAAGACATGGCCGCTGCGATACGTCTGGGCGAGGTTGGTCGCGGGCAGGTCCGTCCAGCGATAAGCTTCCTCTAGAAGCTCGAACGGCGCGGCGATGCCGAGGTCGGCACAGTCGCGACGGTATTGCGCCCATTCTTCCCGCACGCGCACGCGGCCGTGGATTTCATTGAGGTCGCGCAAGCGGAAGCGGCGGATGCCGACCGCGGCAAGCAACAGGCCATATTCTGGCCGCAAGCGGAACCGCGGCAAGTGCTCGCGCATGAAGCGATCGACGAACTTGCCTTCGACTGCGCTCGGCGGCGGCAGCAGCATGGCCTTCAGCATGAGATCGACATGCTCGCGATCCAACGGCCGCTCGGCCATCGGATCGTCACCCATCGTGTCGACAACGGGGTCGAAGGCGGCCCACAGCAAGCGGTCGGGCCGCGCCGGGTCGGGCGCCAGATGCGCGACCGGCACGCCGCGACTGATCGCAAATTCGACAACCTCCCCGGTGCCGCCGCGCCCGCGGGGCTTGAGACCGTCCCATACCGCGATCAGGATGTCGCAATGCGCGACCGTTGCGCGGCCGGCCATGGCATAGCCCTCGGGCTCGTCGCGCTGCTCGCCGGGTAGCTCAAGCACGCGGGTCGCCTGGGCGAGAAGCGCGTCGAACCGCCTCCGCGCTTCGTCATCGGCGAGGGTGGTGCGATAATGATCGCGGGCAAAGGGCAGCACTGCCTCGACCTCCCACCCCAGCGCAAGCGCGGCTTCGGCGGCGATCTGGTCGGCGCCGTCGGCAATCGGCGTGACGAACCGCATCCGCGGCGGCGCGGGCGAGAAGCACACCGGGCGCGTGTCGGCGAGGCGAACGGTGCCTTCGCCGATCAGCGTGAGCGCAGCCGTGATCCGCTCGCCCAGCGTCGCCATGCACGCCGCGCCCAGCGCCTGGCTGCGGTGCCCGGTCACCCCGACGCTGATCGTGAACGGCAACAGCGGCGGATGGTCGGCCGATGTGCCCGGATCGGATTCCGGCAAGTCTAGGTGAGCGCCTGGAAGGCCAGCGTGAGCAGGCAACCCGCAATCAGCCCGCCGACCGCCGCCGTTAGGACTGCGGCGCTCTGCATATCTTCACCGCCGTTCTGGTTGATCGCCCCAGGATCGAGGTTCAGATATTCGCCCGCCCCATTGACCACCCGCAACGTGTAGTGGAATTCGCCTTGCGCCGGCGACGGATTGGGATTGTCGACCACGAGCGTCTTGCGATTGTTGTCAGACCGCCGCGGTTCGAAAACCTCCCACGCGCCCTCCGTCGGGCACTGCGCGCCCACCTTTGACCAGACTGCATTCGCGATATCGTCATCATCGGGCCAAAGGTAATCCTCGGGCGGATTGACGAGATCGAAATAGATGCGAAAGCCGTCCTCACCTTTCTTGTTCTTAAACTTGATCTTGCCGTTAGGATCCTTGGGCAGCCCGTTCGACACCGGCTCCACGGAAAACCTCAGCGGATCGACCGAGTCGATCCGGACATTAATCCGCACATCTTGTTTCTTGCCCATATTCCCCTCCTCTTAAGACAACTGGCGAAAGCCTGTCGCCGATACGCGCGCCTCCAATTGTTGCGCCTCGTCCTTGCGTCCCAGCCGCCGCAGCAGTCCGGCCCGAATATTCATTTCCCCCGGCCGTTCGGCCCGCTCCTGTGCTAGCGCGCTGAGACCCCGTGACCAAGCCTCGCGCGACCGCTCAGGTCTCCGACTGCGCGCATGGACGTCGCCGAGCAAGCTGAGTGCTGCGGCGACCCGATAGCGGACGCTGACGGGGTCGGGCCGACGTTCACTTTGGGCGGACGCCACCGCCTGCTGCGCCAAGACTTCGGCCCTGCTCAAGTAGTTCGACTGCAGCGCAAGGTGGGCGCGAATGGTCAGGCAGTCGGTCTGCAGGCGGCGCCATGATCCGGTCGGATCTTTTTCGCGCACTTGGGAGGCGAGTACACATCCGGCCTCCATTTCCCTCGCGGCCTCGGCGGTACGACGGGCGGCGAACAGGGTCCGGGCGAGCTCCAATCTCGCGGCCGCTGCCTGCCCCTTCCACAGCATGTTCGCGGGCTCGATCGGGATCAGCCGGTCAGCCTCGGCGACGGCTTGGCGGAATTGCGCAATGGCTGGCTCGGCTGCGCCGCGCATCGCCTGCAACACTCCCAGCCCTTGATGTGCGGGAATGAGTTGCCGGCGGAGCTGAACGTTGGTGCCTGCCCGGCCAAGCGCCGAGCGCACAAGGGCGATCTGCCGTTCGCGCAGGCGGATCGCGGCCTCCAGCCGTCCCGCGTCGCGTTCGCTGTCGGCCGCCCAGCCAAGAATATTGGAGAACTCCTCGCGATACTGAATATTCCCTTCGTCGATCGCGAGCAGGTTTTCCATGGGCCGCAGCGCCGCATTGAGTTGCTTGGCCGCTTCGCCGAACCGACGCTGATTGAGCAGGACGATGCCCAGATTTTCCTGAGCGTAGAGCATTTCCATGCGCCAGCGCAGATTGTCGGGGTCGATGGCGACCATCTGGTCGGCCAACCGCTTATATTCGCGAAAGGCCGTTTCCGCCGCGCTGTTGTCGCCGCGGCTGCGAGCGATCTCCCCGACCCAGAAGATGTTCTGCGCGTGATCGTAGAGGCGTTGCGGATCTTCGGGCGAACGCCGCACTGCTTCGCCGGTGCCTGCGGCCGCCTGGCGATATAGTCGCGCCGCTTCGTCGAGATTGTTGCGCTGGAAGGCGACCTGGGCGCTTAAACCGAGGGCACTGGCCCGCTGGAGCAAGGCCGCATCGCTCAGTTCCGACGGATCCTGCTTGCTATAATAGGCCAGCACGCGCGATCCCACGCCGTCGAGCGCATCGAGCCGGCCGATCGGTTCCAGCTTGTTCTTGAGATCGCCGAGCATGAAGGCGACCAGCCCTTCGGCCTCCCGTCGCTGGTCGCGCGCTTCGTCGCGCGCCTGCACCGCGGCGACCGCGAGCACGATCGCCAGCGCCATGCCGACGACCGATCCGGTCGTGACCCAGGCGAGCCGCCGATGGCGCTGCGTCGCCTCGCGCTGCACGAGTTCGTCGAGGCTCACCCCAAGCATGCCGGCGACCAGCTTGAGGAAGCCTGCGCGGCGCGGATCGCCTTCGTGGCGGAGGTCGGCGGCGAGTGGTTCGGCGCGAGTCGTCGTCTGCCGCCCGCGGCGGTCGAAGCGGTAACGCAGCGCCGGCGGGAAACATTCCTCCTGCTCGCGCCCCCCGATGTCGCTGGCGAACGGCTCGCCGGCGGCGATTGCGGCGAGCACGCAGCCGTCGGGGCGGACGCGCTTGAACGTCGCGATTTCCGCATTGACCCATTTCGACGCCGCCGCGGCGGGCGAGCACAGGACGATTAGGCATTGCGAGGAATCGAGCGCCGCTTCGATCTCGCTGCCGAGGTCGTCGGCCGCGGCCAACTCATGCTCATCGCGGAAGATCGGGGTCAGCCGTCGGGGAATCGCGCCATTGGCGGTCAGCCGGCCGACCAGCGACGCGGGCACCTGGAACTGCTCCAGCTTGCGCTGCAGCCATTTGGCGAGATCCTCGTCGCGATGGCTGTAGCTCAGGAAGGCGAAATACTGGGTGTGGGTCTTCGCCTTGCGCCGCGTTCGGATGCGCGGCGCGGGCGCCCCACGCTCCTCCGCATCCAGTTGGGCAACTCTCGGCATTGCCGCCCCACGCTTCCCCAACCTGCGTTAACACAATGCGCTGAGTCTCGCGACTGCGCTTTGCCCGGGCGGCCTCGGCGCCTATATGCTCCCTCATGTCCCTAAGGCCTTGGCGAAATATCGAGCGGCGCGTGTCGCGGCAGATCATGGTTGGATCCGTCCCCGTCGGCGGCGATGCGCCGATCAGCGTCCAGACCATGACCAACACGCCGACCGAGGACGCCGCCGCGACGATTGACCAGATTCGCCGCTGCGAAGAGGCTGGCGCGGACATCATTCGCGTCTCGGTCCCGACCAAGGAAGCGAGCGCTGCACTCCGCCAGATCACGCGCGCGGCCAACGTTCCGATCGTTGCCGACATCCATTTCCACTACAAGCGCGCGCTCGAAGCCGCCGATGCCGGCGCCGCCTGCCTGCGCATCAATCCCGGCAACATCGGCTCCGAAGAGCGGGTGAAAGAGGTCATTGCCGCGGCGCGCGCCAACGGCTGCGCGATCCGCATCGGCGTCAATGCCGGCAGCCTCGAAAAGGATTTGCTCGAAAAATATGGCGAGCCTTGCCCCGAGGCCCTGGTCGAAAGTGCGCTCGACCATATCCGCATCCTCGAGGATCACGGGTTCCGTGACTATAAGGTCGCGGTCAAGGCGAGCGACGTCTTCCTCGCGGTTGCGGCCTACCATCAGTTGGCGAGCACGGTCGATTGTCCGCTGCACCTCGGCATCACCGAAGCCGGCGGGCTGATCGGCGGGACGGTCAAGTCGGCGATCGGCATGGGCAGCTTGCTGTGGGCAGGGATCGGCGACACCATCCGCGTCTCGCTCTCGGCCGAGCCCGAGGAAGAGGTTCGGGTCGGCTATGAAATCCTGAAATCTCTCGGCATCCGCAGCCGCGGGGTGCGAGTCGTATCATGCCCCTCCTGCGCACGGCAGGGCTTCGACGTCATTCGCACGGTCGAAGCGCTCGAACAGCGGCTGCAGCATATCAAGACGCCGATGTCGCTGTCGGTGCTCGGCTGCGTCGTCAACGGCCCCGGCGAAGCGCGCGAAACCGACATCGGCATCACCGGCGGCGGGCAGGGCAAGCATATGGTCTATCTGTCGGGCGTGACCGACCACCATGTGCAGGACGCCGACATGATCGACCATATCGTGCGCCTGGTCGAAGCGAAGGCGGCGGAGATCGATGCCGCCGCCCACCCCGCCCTCGACGCCGCCGAATAAGCTCAATCCTTTGTTCACCATTGGGGCGCAGCCTCGCGCCATGGCGAAGGTGATTCTCCTGTTGATGGCGGTCTGGGCCGTGGCGGACGAACTTGTCGCGCCGCCGCCGGAACCGCCCATGCTGATCGACGCGAGCCGCTAAGCACTCGACCCGATCCGCTAATCGGCTAAGCGCGAGGGCGTGACTCGCGACGCTTACTCCCCTGCCACCGCTTTCATGGTCGGCGTGCTCGGCATCGCGCTATTCTCCGGCATGGACGCGGTGATGAAGGGGCTCGTGCTCGCCATCGGCACGATCGCGACCATGTTCTGGCGCAACCTCACCGGAATTGTCTTGTCGGGCGCGCTTTACCTGCCGCGCCGCAAGGCTTGGCCGGCGGCGAGCACCATGCGCATCCATGTCGCGCGCGGGGTTCTGTCGGCAGCGATGGGCTTCCTTTTCTTCTGGGGCCTGGGTCGCGTGCCCCTGGCGCAAGCGGTGGCGTTGGCCTTCATTGCGCCGCTGATCGCCCTGTTCCTCGCCGCTCTTATCCTCAAGGAGGAGATCGGCGGCCGGACGATCGGCGCGTCGTTCATCGCCTTTGCCGGGGTCGTCGTCATCTTCGTCGGCCAGGCGCATGCCGACCTTGGCCGCGAAGCGACGATCGGCAGCGTTGCGATCCTGGTGTCGGCGGTGCTCTACGCGCTCAACATCATTATCATGCGGCGGCAGGCGCTGGTCGCCGACCCGCTGGAGATCACCTTCTTCCAGAGCCTGATCGTCACGACCATCCTGTTGCTGGCCTTGCCGTTCGTCGGGGTGCAAGTCCCGCCACTGGCGCAATGGCCGTGGCTGCTGTTTGCCGCGGCGCTGGCGATCGCCTCGATGCTCCTGCTGTCCTGGGCCTATGCGCGGGCGCAAGCTAGCTATCTCGCAGCGACCGAATATACCGCCTTCCTGTGGGCGATGCTGTTCGGCTGGCTGTTCTTCGATGAGGGCGTGTCCTGGTTTACGCTGGGCGGGGCGCTGATGATCGTGGCCGGCTGCATCCTCGCCGCGCGCAAGCCCCAGGACGCCAGCCCGGCGCTGGAGGCCGCGACCTGATGGCCTGGCTGTGGCTCATCCTCGGTGGCCTGTTCGAAGTCGGCTTCACCACGTCGCTGCGATTCGTCGATGGCTTTCGCAACCTGCCGTGGACGATCGCCTTCCTGGTGTCGGTGGCGATCAGCATGGCGCTGCTCGAATATGCCGCGCGCACGATCCCGATGGGGACGGCCTATGCGGTGTGGGGCGGGATCGGCGCGGTCGGCACGGTGATCGTCGGCATGATCTGGTTCAACGAACCCGCGGGCACCGTCCGTGTACTCCTGATACTCGCGATCGTCGCGGCGATTGCCGCCCTGCGCCTCACCGAATAGTGCTGCTGGTCGAAGCCTCGCGGGCGGTTGGTCGAAGCCCGCGACGATGTCAGTGGGCGTTCACCTGCGATCGCTAGCGGAAGGCCGATGCGTAATTTTTACTGGCTTTTGACCACCACCGCCTTCGCCGTTCCCGCCACTGCGCAGAACGGCCCGCCCGCCGCGGCACCCGAAGCGACACCAGCGCAGGCCCAGTCCGCCGCGCCGGTCGAGAGCGACGATCCCGCCGAAGATTATGGTGATGGCGAGGAGATCGTCGTCACTGGCGCGCGCCTGCCCGGATCGGTGGTCGGCGACATCCCGCCCGAAAAGACCTTCGACGCGCGCGACATCCGCGCAACCGGCGCGACCAATATCAACGAACTGCTGGAGGCGCTGGCGCCCGAGACCGGAAGCGCGCGCGGACGCGGCGGCGGCGCGCCGGTCGTCCTCCTCAACGGCCAGCGTGTGTCCGGCTTCCGCGAGTTACGAGATATTCCAACCGAGGCGATCCAACGGGTCGAGGTGCTGCCCGAGGAAGTCGCGCTCAAATACGGCTATCGCGCCGACCAGCGCGTGGTGAACATCGTCACCCGCCGCCGCTTCCGTTCGCCGGTGGCCGAGGCGCGCGGCACGGCGGCGACCGACGGTGGCTATGCCGGCGGGATCGGCGACGTGACGCGGCTGATCATCAACCGCACCGGACGCACCACGCTCAATTTGCGCGGAGAGGCCAACGGCACGCTGACCGAGGCCGAGCGCGACATCGCATCCGAGACTGACGATGGCTTTGCGCGCTCGCTGATCGGGTCGCGGCGCCTGGTTCGCGGGACAGCGACGATCAATCGTTCCCTCGGCGACGTTTCGGCGACGCTCAACACCGAATTGCAGCATAGCAGCGGCCGCTCGCTGATCGGTCTTGGCGAGACGTTGCTCGAACCGCTGGCGCGTAACACGGACAGCAATAGCGCCCACGCCGGCGTGACGCTCAACTGGGACAAGGCGGACTGGCGCTGGAACGTCACCGGCAATGCGGACCTCGACCGGTCGGTGACCCGGACGGACCGCGACGATGCGTTCGACGACGACCGCGCCCGCTCGACCCGCCGCTCGGCCGACGTCACCGGCACCGCGCACGGCAATCTGTTCAAGCTTCCCGCGGGCGACGCAAGCACCACGATCCGCGTCGGCGCGAGCACGGTCGGCCTCGACAGCGAGCGCCGCAGAGCGGAGGTTGTGACGGGCACCGACCTCGGCCGCACGCAAGGCAATGCCGCGATCAACCTCGACCTCCCCATCTCCCGCCGCAACCGCGATTTCAGCGCGCTCGGCAATCTGACGCTCAACGCCAATTTGGAAGTCGAGCAGCTGTCGGACTTCGGCACGCTGGCGACGTTCGGGGCGGGCGCCAATTGGTCGCCAATCGATCGGCTCAACCTGATCACCAGCTGGACGCGCGAGGAGGGCGCGCCGTCGATCCAGCAGCTCGGCGATCCGATCCTCGAGACGCCCGACGCGCGGATTTTCGACTTTACAACGGGCGAGACCGCACTCGTCACCGCGATCACCGGCGGCAATCCCGATCTGCTCGCCGACCGCCGCAGCGTGTTCAAGCTCGGCGGCAATTGGCAGCCGTCTGAAAAGGTCGACCTGCGCCTGCGCGCCGATTTCGTCAGCTCGCGCATCGACCGGCCGATCGGCAGCATTGCCACGACCTCGGCAATCGAGGCGGCGTTCCCCGAGCGCTTCGTCCGCGACGGGGCGGGCCAGCTCGTCAGCGTCGACTTGCGCCCGGTCAATTTCGACAGCGCTCGGCAGGACACCCTGCGGCTCGGCTTCAATTTCACCAAGCCGCTCAAGTCGCGCCAGCCGACGCAGGCCCAGATCGACCAGATGCGCGCCCAATTCGGCGGCGGCGGGCGGCGCGGCGGGCAGGCTGGTGGTGCTCCGGCGGGGGGCGCACCTTCGGCCGATACGGCACGTCCGCAGGAAGGGGCAGCGCCGCGCGAGGGCGGCGGCGGTCGTGGCTTCGGCCGGGGCGGTCGCGGCTTTGGCGGCGGCGGCGGACCGTTCGGCGGCGGCAATCGCGGACGGCTACAATTTTCGCTGACTGACACGATCACCTTGGTCGACAAGGTCAACATCCGCGCCGGCGTGCCTCAACTCGATTACCTTGACGGCGAAGCCATCGGCCAGACCGGCGGTCGTCCGCGTCACCAGGTCGAAGCGCGCGCCGGCTGGTTCAACAACGGCCTTGGCGCGCGCGCCAGCCTGGACTGGCGCAGCGGCACGCGGGTCGAGAGCCTGACTGGCGACGATCTGCGCTTCTCGCCCTATGCGACCTTCGACCTGCGCTTGTTCGCCAACCTCGGCGAGCAGTTTGCGCTGGTGCGGAAAAATCCGTGGCTGCGCGGCAGCTCGGTGCGGCTGGAAGTGGACAATCTGTTCAACAGCCGGCCCAGGGTGCGCGACGCCTCGGGCAACGTCCCCCTCAACTACCAGCCCGATCTGCTCGAACCGCTCGGACGGACGGTGATGATCAGCTTCCGCAAGCTGTTCACGCCCTCGCCCGCGGCGATGCGCCGCATGCGCGAGCAGGAGCGTGCCGCCGGGCAAACGCCGGGAGGCGACGAGGACTAGGTTTTCGCATTTGGTGGATTTGTGCTTAAGCGCCGCCGCATGACGCCCGTCCAGCCCGTCCGGGGCACCCAAAGCCTGATCGGAGAAGATGCCGACCGCCTCGCCACGGTGGTCGACGCATTCGATCGCGTGCGCCGCCTCTACGGCTTCAAGCGTGTCGAAGTGCCGACGATCGAGCATACGCAGGTCTTCGCGCGGACCATCGGCGAGACCACCGATGTGGTGTCGAAGGAAATGTACACCTTCGAGGATCGCGGCGGCGAGCCGATCACGCTCCGCCCCGAATTCACAGCGGGCATTTGTCGCGCTTATCTCAGCGAGGGCTGGAAGCAGTTCGCGCCGGTCAGGGTCGCGACCCACGGCTCCGCGTTTCGCTACGAGCGCCCGCAAAAGGGCCGCTTCCGCGAATTCCACCAGCTCGACGCCGAGATCATCGGCGCGGGCGAGCCGCAAGCCGATGTCGAGATCCTCGCCTTCGCCGATCAATTGCTCAAGGAGCTGGGGATCGAGGGCGCGATCCTCCAGCTTAACACGCTCGGCGATCCCGAGAGCCGCAATGCCTGGCGTGACGCGCTGTACGAACATTTCAAGGCGCACGCTCGCGCGCTTGGCGAGGACAGCCAGGCGCGGCTCGAGCGCAATCCCCTTCGCATCCTCGACAGCAAGGCCCACCAGGACTGGCCCGTGGTCGACGCCGCGCCGACAATCGATGAGTTCCTGACCGCCGAAGCCTCGGACTTTTTCGCCAAGGTCACCGAGGGGCTCGATGCCGCAGGCGTCGCCTGGGAACGCGCCCCAAGGCTCGTGCGTGGCCTCGATTATTACCGCCACACGGCGTTCGAATTCGTCACCGACCGCCTGGGCGCACAGGGCACCGTGCTCGCCGGCGGTCGCTATGACGGCCTCATCGAAACGCTTGGCGGCCCGCACACGCCGGCAGTCGGCTGGGCCGCGGGGATCGAGCGGCTGGCGATGATGATCGACGCGCCCGCGCCCGATCGGGTCGACGTCGCGGTGGTCGCCGAAAATGCGGCGCGGGAGCCTGATGCTTTCGCGTTCGCGACGCAACTACGCGCCGCGCACATCGCTGCGGAAATCTTCGTCACCGGCAGCCCGCGCAAGCGCTACGATCGGGCGATGAAGACGCGCCCCGCCGCGATCGTCTCGCTCGACGTCCGCGACGGCGCGGAAACGCGCGGGTTCAAGCTGCTCGACAGCGACAACGCGCAGGCCGCCCAGGCACAGACGATTTTCGACGCGCAATGACCCAGATTTCTTCCGAGCGGATCGCGAGCATTGAGGCGCGCAAACAGGAGCTTGCCGACGCCATGGCCAGCGGCAACCTTGCGCCCGAAGAGTTCGTCCGGCTGTCCAAGGATTATGCCGCGATCGAGCCGGTCGCTGCCGCGGCTCGCGAGGTGCGGCGGCTGCGCGCCGAGCGCCAGAGCCTGATGGCAATGACCAAGGACGCTGACGAGGAACTGCGCCAGATCGCGTCCGAGGAATTGCTGGAGATCGAGGCCAAGCTGCCCGAGGCCGAGCGCGCTCTGGCGGTGAAGCTGCTGCCGCGCGACGCTGCCGACGACCGCGCCGCGATGCTCGAAGTCCGCGCCGGCACTGGCGGCGACGAGGCGGCGCTGTTCGCGGGCGATCTGCTGCGCATGTACCAGCGCTTTGCCGAAGGGCAGGGCTGGCGCTTCGAACTCATTTCCGCCTCCGCGTCCGAGGTTGGCGGCTACAAGGAAGCCATCGCCTCGATCAGCGGCACGGGCGTGTTCGCCAAGCTGAAGTTCGAAAGCGGGGTCCACCGTGTCCAGCGCGTGCCCGTGACGGAAAGCGGCGGGCGCATCCACACCTCCGCGGCCACCGTCGCCGTGCTGCCGGAGGCGGAGGATGTCGACGTCCAGATCGACGACAAGGATCTGCGCATCGACGTCTATCGTTCGTCGGGGCCGGGCGGGCAGTCGGTCAACACTACCGACAGCGCGGTGCGCATTACGCATATTCCGTCGGGGCTTGTCGTCATCCAGCAGGATGAAAAGTCGCAGCACAAGAACAAGGCCAAGGCGCTGAAGGTGCTGCGTACGCGCCTGTTCGAGCTCGAGCGCGAACGCCTTGCCAGCGAGCGCGCGGGCGCCCGCAAGTCGATGGTCGGATCGGGTGACCGCTCGGAGCGAATCCGCACCTATAATTTCCCCCAAGGGCGGATCACCGACCACCGCATCAACCTGACCAAGCACAACCTTCCCGAAGTGCTCGAAGGGACAGGCCTGAGTGAAATCGTCGACGCTTTGGCAGCGGAAGACGAAGCGGAGCGTTTGGCGGGCCTGGAGGAAGAGTGAAGGCTATCGATCGCGCGCTGGCGGACGCCGCGCGCCAGTTGGATGCGTCAAGCGATACGGCGCGGCTCGATGCCGAGCTGCTGATGGCCGAAGCGCTCAATATCGATCGCGACCGGCTGATCCTGGCACCGCCCGATCGCGATGTGCCGAAGCGCTATTGGGACATGGTCGAGCGGCGCAAGACCGGCGAGCCGGTCGCCTATATCACCGGCCGCCGCGCCTTCTGGGATATTGAACTGCACGTTGGTCCGGGCGTGCTCATCCCGCGCCCCGACAGCGAAGTGCTCATTTCTTCGGCCATCGAGCATTTCCGCGACCGCGACCCGCCCGAATGCATTCTCGACCTCGGCACGGGCCCGGGAACCCTGCTGCTCGCCGCGCTGGACATTTGGCGGGACGCGAGCGGCGTCGGCATCGACGTTTCGCGCCGTGCCTTGTCTTACGCGTCGGCCAACGCCCGCCGACTGGGGTTTGAAAAGCGGCTCAAGCTCAAGCTCGGCGATTGGGCGGCCGGCATCTCGGATACGTTCGACCTCCTGCTGTGTAACCCGCCCTACGTTGCCGAGGGCGAAGCGCTCGGCCCCGGCGTGCGCGAATTCGAGCCGGACGAGGCGCTGTTCGCAGGCGACGAGGGCCTCGATGCCTATCGCGTGCTGGCGCCGCAGCTGCCGCGCCTGCTCCGCCCCGGCGGGATGGTGGCGATTGAAATCGGGCCCGATCAGGCGGACGCGGTGAGCGCGCTGTTAGCCCGGGACGGTCTGCAGGCCAGCGTCGCCCACGACCTTGCGGGGCGTCCGCGCGCGGTACTGCTGACATGGGCGAAAAGCCGTAACTAGACGAAATTGCTTGGCATAGCTGTCCAGGACCACTACATCGGGAGCAGGACAGGGCACGCTCCACCACAAGCTGAAGAGCGTCCCGTCCACCCCCGACGCAATCGGCCGTTTGCTCCACGCGCTGCGTGAAAGCGGAACGAAAGGGTCAGGCGCCGCGCATCTGCGCAGCCCTGCCCAACTGGGGCCAAGGGGGCTTTGACGACACTGCGTAAGGACGTCGGATTTTGATCAACAATCGACAGGGCGGCCGCCGGCGCGGCCGCGGCGGCCAGCGGGGACAAAGCCTCGGCGGACAGCCCGGTAACCGACAGGACAATCGCCAGCGGGGCAATGCGGCGCAGCTTCTTGAGAAATACAAGAACATGGCGCGCGACGCCCAGCTTGCCGGCGACCGCGTCCAGACCGAATATTTCCTGCAATATGCCGACCATTATTTCCGCGTGCTGGGCGAAAGCCGCGCGCGCTACGAGGATCAGCGTCGCCAGCGGGGCGAGGACCTCGATGACGAGGATGATGGCGACGACGAAATGGAGGCCGGCGACGAGCAGGCCGAAGACGACCGTAACGATCGTAACGACCGCAACGAACGCAGCGAGCGCGCACCGCGCCGCGATCGGCCGGAGCGTGCTGAACGGCCCGAGCGTGCCGAACGCCCGGAGCGTCGTCCGCGCCGTAACGAGGAGCGGGCTGCCGACATGTCCGACGACGACCGTGACGATCGCGGCAATCGTTCGGCGCGCATGAACGGTGGGGATTCGATTCCGTTCGATGCGCTTCCGCCGGCAATCGGCCGTGATGAGCCGGAAGGCGAAGGGGCGGCCGAGGAAGAGCCGCGCCGCCCGCGTCGGCGCACGACGCGCTCGCCGCGCGCCGCTGGCGGAGACGACGAGGTCGCGCCCGCAGCGTAGAATGCATTCACAACGGGTTCACGGCTGAACCCCTTTTCTCCCGCGAAACAGCGGTTGACGGTGAAGATACAATGTATCATCGTCCCCGGACGTGTATGGGGAGGGTGATGATATGCGGACATTTTTGCTGTGGGGCGCGGCGCTTGTCGCTGCCGTGCCGGCGCTGGCGCAAAGCGTCCCGCCGCCGTCCCAAACCGCGCAGGGCGATGTTGCCGTCACCATCTACAACAATGGCCGTGCCCTGGTGCAGGACAAGCGTGTGCTCGACCTGCCGAATGGGCGGACTCGGCAGGAATTCCGCGATGTCTCCGCGCAGATCCAGCCGGAAACGGTGACTCTCAACGGCCGCGGCGTCGGCGTTGTCGAGCAGAATTTCGAATATGATTTGCTGTCGCCTGCGGCGTTGATGGAAAATGCCGTCGGCCAGACGATTACGCTGGTGCGCGTCAACCCGGCGACCGGCGCGGAAGTGCGCGAACGCGCGCGAATCCTTGCCGCCAACGGCGGGGTCGTGCTGCAGATCGGCGACCGCATCGAGGTCTTGCGCGACGACGGCTTGCCCGCCCGCGTCATCTTCGACGCCGTCCCGCCGAGCCTGCGTGCGCGGCCGACCCTGTCGGTGACGCTCGAAGCCAGCGGCGGCGGGCCACGCCCGGTCACGCTGACCTATCTGACCCCGGGGCTGGGCTGGTCCGCCGACTATGTCGCCTTGTTCGACGAAGCCAATGGCCGGATGGACGTGCAGGGCTGGGTCACGCTGACCAACACCAGCGGGACACCGTACGTCAACGCCAACACCCTGCTCGTCGCCGGCGCCGTCGGCCAAGCGAGCTATCCCAATTATCGTTACCGCCCGGGCATGCCCCCGCCCCCGCCGCCCCCGCCACCGCCACCCGAATATGATGGCGGCATGGACCGCGCCGGGACCGAGACCGCGGGCCGCGAGCGCCTGGGCGACTTCTATCTCTATCCGCTCGCCGAGCGGACGACGATCGCCGACAAGCAGACCAAGCAGGTCAGCTTCCTCGACGTCCAGAACACGCCCGCGGCACGCGCCTACGAATTCCGCAATCCGTGGCTGTCGACCAGCGAGCAGCCGCTGAGCGTGAGCACGATCCTGCGCTTCTCGAGCTCGCGTAACCAGGGGCTCGGCGACGCGCTTCCGGCCGGGATCGTGCGCGTCTATCAGCGCGACGCGCGCGGCAATCCGCAATTCGTCGGCGAACATCGCATCGGCCACACGCCAATGGGGTCGGACATCGGCCTTGCCACCGGTCAGGCGTTCGACATTAAGGTCCGCCCGGTCGTCGCGGAACGGACTCGAATCGCCAGCGGGCGCTGGCGCACCAAGATGCGCTACACGCTGACCAACGCCGGTCCTCGCCCCGTCACGGTCGATCTGGTCCAGTCCGGCCTGTTCGGCGACACGCGTATCACTGACCAGAGCATGCCGTCCGAGCGCCTCAGCGCCGATCACACGCGCTGGCGGGTGCCCGTGCCGGCCAATGGCGAAGCGACCGTCACCGCGACCTTCGACAGCCGCTACTAAGGCCATGCGTGCCGCCGTCCTGTTGATCGCCGCGCTGCTGTCGGGGCGCGCCGCCGCGCAGGCGATCGTCTCGTCGCCGGCGCCCGAGCGGGTCGCCGTCACCGTCTACCGCAACCCTGATCGCGGGCTGGAGCCGCTCAACCTGCAATGGCTCGGCGGCTATGCCCTGGTCAGCGAGACGCGACGCGTCCGCATCCCCGCGGGGACAAGCGAGCTGCGCTTCGAAGGCGTGACCTCGGGCATTGTCCCGCAAAGCGCGATCATCACCGGGCTAGGTCCGGCGGTGCTCGAGAAAAACCGCGATGCCCGGCTGCTGTCGCCGGGCGCGCTGCTCGATGCCTCGCTCGGAGAGCGATTGCACCTCCGCCGCACCTCGCGCGCGACGGGCAAGGTGACCGAGCAGGACGCGATCGTTCGCGCGACCAGTGATGGCGTGGTGATCGAGACGGCGGCGGGTGTGGAGGCGCTTCGCTGCACGGGCCTGCCGGAAACTTTGATCGCCGATCGCGTCCCCGCCGATCTGTCGGCCAAGCCGACGCTGTCGGTGCGGGTGCGCAGCCCCGAGCCGA
>NZ_CP060718.1:2192500-2417654 GCF_014396785.1 Sphingomonas lutea
CGAGCATGCCGCCGAGGAAGAGCGGCTGCGCGCGGAGATCGATGCCGCCCATTATGACGACGAGGACGATGCGAACGGCGATGAACTCGCCGGCGACGAATCCGTCGGTGAGGATGGTGACTCGACGACCGAGGCCGGCACATCGTCGAGCCGATCGCCGGTCGACGAAGCCGCCGCCGATGAGCTCCGCCGCAAGCGCCAGGAACTGCGCCGCCGTTATAAGATCCAGGACGTCATCCAGCGCCGCCAGGTGCTGCTGGTCCAGGTCGTCAAGGAAGAGCGCGGGAACAAGGGCGCGGCACTGACGACCTATTTGTCGCTCGCCGGCCGCTATTGCGTGCTGATGCCCAACACCAGCCACGGCGGCGGCATTTCGCGCAAGATTTCCAATGGCGCCGACCGCAAGCGGCTGAAGTCGATCATGTCGGACTTGAAGCTGCCCTCGACCATGGGGCTGATCGTCCGCACCGCGGGCCTGCAGCGCACCAAGACCGAGATCAAGCGCGACTTCGACTATCTCGCCCGCCTGTGGGACGAGATCCGCGAGCGCACGCTGACCAGCGTCGCACCGGCCTTGATCTACCGCGACAGCGACCTCATCAAGCGCGCCATCCGCGACCTCTATCATCGCGAGATCGACGAAGTGCTGGTCGAGGGCGAGGACGGCTACAAGGCGGCGCGCGGCTTCATGAAGCTGCTGATGCCGAGCCACGTTCGCCGAGTGCAATTGCACAGCGAAACCACGCCCCTGTTCCAGCGCCACGGCGTCGAAGATCAGCTTTCCGCCATGTACCAGCCGATCGTCCAACTGAAATCGGGCGGCTATCTGGTGATCAATCCGACCGAGGCGCTGGTATCGATCGACATCAACTCGGGCCGGTCGACGCGCGAGCACAATATCGAACAGACCGCGTTCAACACCAACCTTGAGGCCGCGCAGGAAATCTCGCGCCAACTCAGGCTGCGCGACATGGCCGGGCTCGTCGTCATCGACTTCATCGACATGGAACAGAATAGCCATGTCCGTAAGGTCGAGAAGGCGATGAAGGAGGCGCTCAAGAACGATCGCGCGCGCATCCAGGTTGGCCGCATCTCCAGCTTCGGCCTGATGGAAATGAGCCGCCAGCGCCTGCGCACCGGCGTGCTCGAAGCCTCGACCAAGCCGTGCGCGCATTGCGAGGGCACCGGCCTGATGCGCACTGCCGCCTCGGCGGGCCTGTCGGCCCTGCGCATGATCGAAGACGAAGCGACGCGCGGTCGCGGCGACAAGATCCTGCTCCGCGCCGGCCGCGAAGCCGCGGTCTATGTGCTCAACAAGAAGCGCGCCGAGCTGGCCGAGATCGAGCAGCGCTACGGCGTGTCAATCGATGTCGCGATCGACGAAAGCTTCGAGGGCGCGCGCATGGCGGTCGAAAGCTCGGGCCCGCGCCCGCAGCCGATGCCGCGCAGGGAGATGGTCGCCGCCCCCGAGCCGGAAGAGCTCGAGGTCGATGAGATCGAGGAGGAGGACGAAGAGGAATCCGAAGCCGCCGAGCGTGCCGAGGGCGAAGACAGCGAAAGCGACCGCCAGGGTCGCCGCCGCCGTCGCCGTCGCCGTGGTGGACGCGGGCGCTCGCGCCGGGACGGCGACGGCCCGCGCGTCGATGACCAGGCCCCGGCCGAATTTGCCGAGGACGGCGGGCAGCCGGCCGCAGCCCCCGAGCCTGCGGCCACTCCTGAAGCGGACGCGGCGCCTGCGCCGAAGAGCGGCGACCGCCGCCGCCGCCGCTCGCGCAAGCCGGCTGCGACCAGCGAAGGCGCGGTCGAGCCCGACAGCTCGCCGATGGTCGAACGGCCGATCGATGCCGAGCCCGCGATCGCGGACACTGCGCCCGCCGAGGAAGCCGCTCCGGAGAAGCCGAAACGCCGGCGGTCGAAGAAAGTCGAGGCTATCGTTGAAGCGCCCGTCGAGCCAGCGCCCCCACCCGCGCCCGAGCCTGCGGTCGCCGACGCTGAGCCCGCACCGGCCAAACCCGCGCGCAAGCGCCGCACCAAGGCCGCTGTCAAGGATGCGGCACCTGCGGAGCCGACCGCAACAGAGCCGGTCGCCGTTCCCGCCGCCGCCAACAATGATTCGGCGTCCGACGAGATCGATGGCGAACCGCGCCGCGGCTGGTGGCAGCGAACCTTCGGCTAGAGCAACGCGGGAGCGATTTTCATCGCGCGTTCAGCCGATGGGATGGTAGACCGACCGCGATGAAAGTTTTCCTTTCGCGCGGTGCGCGCCTCGTCATGGTCGCGCTCCTCCTCACCGTTGCGGCCGTTCGTCCCGCGGCGGCGCAATCCGCGCTGCGCGATGCCGAAACCGAAAAGCTGTTCGAGGATCTGGGGCGGCCGCTGATTACTGCGGCCGGCCTCGACCCCAAGTCCACCAAGATCGTGTTGCTCAACGACCCGGAGATCAACGCCTTCGTCGCCACCGGGCAGACCGTCTATCTCCATTCGGGAATGCTGACCGCGTCGGACAATGTGAACCAGGTCCAAGGCGTCGTCGCGCACGAGCTGGGCCACGTTGCCGGCGGCCACTCGATCCGCATTCAGGACGGCATGAAGCAGGCCACGGGCGTGACCATTGCAACGATGGTGCTGGGCGCGCTGGCAATGGCCGCTGGCGCGGGCGAAGCCGGCATGGGCATCATGGCCGCGGGTCAGCAGGCCGCGCTTGGCAGCTTTCTGTCGTTCAGCCGCGCGCAGGAAACCGCGACCGACAGCGCCGGGGCCAAGTATCTCTCGACCGCGGGCATAAGCGGCAAGGGCAGCCTGGAATTCTTCAACAAGCTGCAGACGCAGGAATACCGCATCGGGGTCTATGCCAAGGACAGCTATTCGCGCACCCACCCCTTGTCCCGCGATCGCATCACCTCGCTAGAGGCGATCTATCGCAAGGATCCGGCGTGGAACAAGCCGTCCGACCCGACCTCGAAGCGCGCTTCCAGCGCGTGAAGGCGAAGCTCATCGGCTTTGTCCAGCCGAGCGAGGCGGTGAAGAAGTATCCGGAATCCAACAAGAGCATTCCGGCGCATTACGCACGCGCATATGCTTATCACGTCAGCGGTTATCCCGATAAAGCGCTGGCGGAGGCGGACGCGCTGCTCGCGCTCGTGCCCAACGATCCTTATTTCCTCGAACTCAAGGGTCAGGTGCTGCTTGAAAGCGGCAGGCCCAAGGATGCGCTCCCGCCCCTGCGCGCGGCGACGGAAAAGTCCGCCGACAACCCGCTCATCGCCTCGATGCTCGGCCATGCGCTGGTCGCGACGGAGGACCGCAAGAATTTCGCCGAAGCCAAGCAGGTGCTGAAAACCGCAGTGACTCGCGATAATCAGAACCCGTTCGCCTGGTACCAGCTGGGTATCATCTATGACCGCGAAGGCGACATTGCCCGCGCCGCGCTGGCCACGGCGGAACGCAGCAACCTTGAAGACAAGCCCAAGCTCGCGCTGGCCAGCGCGGAGATGGCGATGAAGGGTATTCCGCAAGGCTCGCCCGACTGGCTTCGCGCGCAGGATATCGCCATGGTGTCGCGCGCCGAGCTCAAGAAGAACAAGAACAAGGAAGATCGGAAATAGTGGACGAGACCAAAGCGGCGCCGCCTCCTGGGGGGAAATTGGGAGCGGCGATCGCAGGCGGCGTAATCGGCGCGCTCCTCGTCGCTGCCGCGCTCATCTTCATCGCCCCGCAATTCCTGAGCAGCCGGATCGTGCGCGAAGGCCTGTTGTCCGAACCGCAGATCCTGTCCGACGCTGCCGACGCCTTGCGCGACCAGCAGTTCGCTCCGGTGATCAACGCCCAGCGCGCGGCGATCGAAACGCCCTTCGCCAGCTCGTGGAAGGGCGCTTCCAAGCCGGACGTCACGATCGTCGAATTCTACGATTACGCCTGCCCCTATTGCAAAGCGAGCAACCCCCACGTCGACCGCCTGATCGCCGAGGATAAAGGCCTGCGCATCGTCTATCGCGAATTGCCGATCCTCGGTCCCAACAGCCTGACCGCGGCGCGCCTGGCGCTGACCGCCTCGAAGCAGGGCCGCTTCATGCAATTCCACGATGCTTTGTGGGCGGCGGGACGGCCTTCCCCGAGACCCTGGCCAGGGCCGCGGAAGCCTCGGGCATCCGTCCGGTGGCGCAGGAAGACCCGGCGATCGAGGCCGAGCTGCGCAAGAATTTCAAGATCGCCGGCGAACTCGGCGCGACCGGCACCCCGGTGTTCATCGTCGGCAACCGCGTGATGAACGGCGCGGTGGGGTATGAGGCGCTGAAGAAGGCGGTCGAGGACGCCAGAAGCTAGCGGTCAGGCCGTTTCCTTTCATCCCGCTCATCCTGAGTAGGAACGGAGCGTAGCGAAGGCCCGTATCGAAGGACGCACCACGGTCCTTCGATACGCCGCTGACGCCGCTACTCAGGATGAGTCGTGTTGGGTGTGGGATCGGCGTATGGTCGTTCGCCCTTGAACCCCTGCGCGACGACATACCACTCGCTCGACCCCTTCCGGCTCGCGGGAGGCTTGGCGTGCTTCACGGTGGTGAAGTGCCGCTTCATCGCCGCCACCAGCTGGTTGTCGGCGCCGCCCGCGAGCACCTTGGCGACATAAGCCCCGCCCGGCTTCAGCACCTCGACCGCGAAGTCCAGCCCGGCCTCGACCAATCCCATCGTCCGCAAATGGTCGGTCTGCTGATGTCCCACGGTGTTCGCCGCCATGTCCGACAACACCAAATCCGCCGGGCCGCCAAGCGCGTCCTTGAGCCGCTGCGGCGCGGCTTCGTCCATGAAATCCATTTCGAGGATCGTGACGCCTTCGATCGGATCGGTCGGCAGCAGGTCGATGCCGACGATGCGTGCCTTGGGCGTCGTGCGGCGCACCACCTGGCTCCATCCGCCCGGCGCAATGCCGAGGTCGACTACCGCCCCGACGCCTTTCAGCAAACCGAACCGTTCGTCGAGTTCGACCAGCTTGTAGGCCGCGCGGCTGCGGTAATTCTCGGCCTTGGCGCGTTGGACATACGGATCGTTAAGCTGCCGTTCGAGCCAGCGCGTCGACGAAATCTTGCGGCCCCTGGCGGTTTTGACCCGCTTCACAAGACCCAGCCGTCGCGTGCCATCAGCGAGCGCAATATGCCTTCGCGAATGCCGCGGTCGGCGACGCCGAGGTTCTTGGCCGGCCAGATCTCCATGATCGCCTCGAGGATGGCGCAGCCCGCGACGACCAGGTCCGCGCGCTCGGAGCCGATGCACGGCAGCGTCGAGCGTTCCTCATAGTCCATGCCCGCGATCATCGTGCTGATCGACTGCATCGCCTCGATTGGCACGTGAAGGCCATCAACCGCGCGCCGGTCGTAGGACGGAAGCGCCAGATGGACGCTGGCGAGCGTTGTCACGGTGCCGCTGGTGCCGAGAAGACGTATCCCCTCTTTCTCTTCGGGCAGCATGGTGGCGAAGCGGGCAAAGGCATGGCGGGCGCGTTCGCGCATGCGGCCGTAGGCGGCAACCCGGTTCGGTCCCTCGATATGCTCGCGCCCTTCGCTTTCGGTGAGCGACACGACGCCCCACGGCGCGCTCCACCAGGCGCGGATGCGCGGCGTGCCGTCTTCCTGGTCGATCAGCACCAGTTCGGTCGATCCGCCGCCAATGTCGAAGATCAGCGCCGGGCCATCACCGGGCTCTAGCAATTTGTGGCAGCCGAGAACCGCCAGCCGCGCTTCTTCCTGCGGCGGGATGATGTCGAGGACGATGCCCGTTTCATTGCGGACGCGGTCGGCGAACTTGTCCCCATTGGTAGCGCGGCGGCAGGCCTCGGTCGCGACCGAACGCGCGATCGACACATTGCGCCGGCGCAACTTGTCGGCGCAGACCGCGAGCGCGCCGACCGCGCGGTCCATCGCCTCTTCGGACAGCTCGCCAGACTGCGACAAACCCTCGCCCAAGCGGACGATGCGTGAAAATGCGTCGATGACGGTGAAGCCCTCGGCATTGGGGCGCGCGATCAATAGCCGGCAATTATTGGTGCCAAGATCGATCGCGCCATAGGTATGACGAGAGCTTTCGCGCCGCCGCGGCGGTCCTGCCGGCCTGCTGTCCCCCGGGTGACCGTGGACCAGAGCCGGCGCACTGGCCACACTCTGTGCCATGTCCCACGCCCGTTTCTGTCCTTCACCGCGCATTTCACGCGGCTGACTTGACCGGGGTTAAATCACATTCGAGGGGTTAACTGCAAGGGCGAGGGCGGAATGGACCCCGGCGTTGACACGCCGGAAGCCGATTTCTATCTCGCCCGCTCGCCGATTGCCCCGTCGTCTAATGGTAAGACTACGGACTCTGACTCCGTCAATTGAGGTTCGAATCCTCACGGGGCATCCACGCGACCTCAAGCACTCGGGTCATGATCCCGGCTGCACCGTGCCGCCACCACGCACCGCCATCGACACCGCAGGATTGCCGAGATAGCGTACGGCGCCGCCGCCGTTGACGGCGGCCTGCAAGTGACGCTGGGCGCGTACCAGGATCTGCCCGCCGCCGTTGACCGCCGCCGTCACGTTCGCGGCATTGACGGCGCGCGCGTCGATTACCCCGCCGCCGTTGACCGCTGCGGCAAGATGATCGTCGGCAAAGCCGCCCGCGGTTCGGATCGTCCCGCCCCCGCTGATCGCCAGGTCGGGCACGCGCGGAGTCTGGATCTCGACGCGAAGTCGATAGCGCTGCGGACAGCGTCCTTCGCAGACGCTGATGCGCAGCTGACCGTTTCCGTCGACACGGAAGCGTGTGATCTGGCTGCTGCCCTCGACTAAGGTCACGCGCTGCACCGGGCCGGGGCGGACGGAAACCTCGCCGCCGCCGTTCAGTTGCACGGCGCGAAAGCCGGGCACGTTGACGGTCTCGGCTGGTAGTGCGGGCGCCGCGGCGGCAAGGGCGGCGGCGAACAAGGGAAGGGTCGAACGCATGATCGTCATCCTCAACTGATACGCTACATTTGTAGCGTATGTAGCTGCGCTTGTCCAGCCCCGTTGCAAGTCTTGGCACGAATGCTCCTGCACGATCGGATGATGAGCGCCGGGACGACGATGCTTGCTGCTTTCGAGCATGTTCACGCAGCGCGGAAGATCCGACGCCGCTGCGGGGTCGCTTGCCGCCGAGGCGCCGCTGACGCTCGAGACGCGCGATGCACGACGCGCCTTGATGCAACCTTTAGTGCTTGTGGCCGGGCGCGTGCCCCGGATGATTACAGCTGGGCTTTTCGATCGGACGCGGCTTTTTGGCCTTGGCGGCCGGGGCCTTGTCGTTCGCTGCTTTCGCTACCGGTTTGGTCAGCGTGAACGGCTTCGCGTCGCACTTGATCGGCGTCGCCTGAACGGTGGACGCCGGGGCTGCAGCCAACAGGATCAACGCAAACGCCATCATTCGCAACGCTTTAGCACGCCCGTTGCGAACCACCCAGTGGGCCGGAAATCCAATGTTCGAAGCGGGTGCGGATCGACCGTTTAGACGGGATATATCCGACTTCCACCGACGCCTCGGCCTCCGCGGGCTCGTAAAGTGTGAGGTTCTCCGGAATCCGCGGGCGGAGCGTTTCACGGCCGCGCAACAGGTCCTCGGCCATCGCCAGGGACCGGTGCACGTCCTCGGCCGTGAAGGGCTTCATCAGGCATCCGAGCGCAAGGTCGGGCATCGGAAAGCGCGGCGCCTTGCCGCTGACGAACAGGCACGGCACGCCTTGCTCTGTGAGGCGCGCAGCGACGGAGAAGCCGGTCGTGCCGTGCGCCAGGTGAAGGTCAAGCAGGACCAGGTCGGGATGATGCTCGGCCGCCGCGGCAATGGCGGAGTCGGCGTCTTCGGCGCTTCCGACGACGCGATAGCGCGGATTATCCTCGACCAGATATTTGAGCGTTGCGGCCAGCTGGCTGTCGTCTTCGACGATCAGGATCTTGAGCATGTGCGAGCCTTCCCCGAACTCGGCGCCTTGGAATTCCCCCCGGAAATTCCGTCACTTGACGGTCGCACGAGACAGAGTCGCGTGCGAATCCCCCGTGAACGAAGTTTACGACGAACCGACTCCGCCCAACGCCAGGACGAGAAAAAGGCCGGGATCGCCCCTCCGCGCCCCGGCCCCTCCCCTCACCTGAACCTGCGCCCCCGCAGGTCCCGGCTTCTGCAACGCCCGATTATCAGGCGCGGTAGAAGATGTGCGTACCGATCTTCTGCACAAAGCTCAGCCGGCGGCCCCATGAAGGTGCAACATAATCCGCATGGTACCACAGGACGTCGTTCGACAGCGTCGGCACCGCGTTCGCGACAGCCAGCTTGGTGATCGCCACAGCCTTGCGCCATGCGTTGCTGTTGGTGTCGGTGTAAGGAAACGCTCCGCTGCGCGGATTGACGAACGAAAACTGCCAGGGCTGCTTCACCGTGGCGCACCAGCTGGACGGATATTTGCCCGAGGCGGCGCGGTTCATGATCACCTTCGCGACCGCAAGCTGTCCTTCGAGGTTCTCGCCACGCGCTTCATGATACACCGCGACCGCGATGCACCGCGACTGCTCGTCGAGCGCGTCGCCCGTGTCCGCAAACCGATCGACCAGCGCGTAGAGCTGCCAGCCGGCGCTGCGCAGCCAAGCGGCTTCGCTCGCAACATTGTTGAGCTTCACGGTGACCGAAGTTGCAGGCTGCGACTGGTAGATGGTGCCGTTGCCAAGCGTGACCGCAGTCGTCGTCGCGACGGCCTTCTGCAGCACCGCGCCGGCCTGGGCCAGCGACGGCTTGCCGGCCGCTTCGGCCTCCACCGCCTTGACCGCCGCCGAGACATTCAGCCCGGAAATGCCCTGCGCATTGGCTCCGCTCGAGCCGACCGCCAGCATGAATACTCCCATCACCGCGGACGCGCCGCGGTTACCCAGAAACTTGATCAAACCTTTTGCCCTCAATGGCGGACGAGAGACTGAGCCTCGTGATCGTCCGTCTTGCTCTCGAGCCCGCGGCGTCTAAACGCGCCCTTGCGGCCCACTCGCTTCGTTCTGTGCGAGCGCCAATATGTTAACCCGTTAAACCCGCCAAGCGTTTGGCGGTAAACGGTTGGAGTCGTGCGGTAGAATCCGGAACTCTTTCATTTTGTTCAGTTTTTCGCCTCTTACTGCTCAACTCAACGCGGCTGGCACTCGGTTCACCGGCACGGCTATCGCATTTAACGAGAGGGGTGTCCCGGCATGGCACATTGGCTGATGAAATCGGAGCCCGAGAGCTACAGCTGGGCCGATCTTGAGCGCGACGGCGCGACCGAATGGGACGGCGTGCGCAACAATGCCGCGCGGCTGCATCTTCGCGCGATGCAGCCGGGCGACGAGGCCTTCTTCTATCACAGCATGTCCGACAAGGCGGTGGTCGGCGTGATGCGCGTAACGCGCGCCGCTGAGCCCGATCCCAAGGCGCCCGACTGGGTCCGCGTCCGCGTCGAGCCGATCCGCAAGCTGGCGCGGCCGGTGACCCTGGCCGAGATCAAGGCCGAGCCCGCGCTGGCGAAGATGGAGCTGATCCGCCAGTCGCGCCTCAGCGTCGCCCCGGTCCGGGACGCGGAATGGGTAAAGGTACTAAAAATGGCGGACCACCCACGAAAATAGTGCGACGTCAGACACTTGACATCGGTTCGGCTGCAATCGAGCGTGCCTGCCGAAGGGGTGGGGGTTTCATGGACAAGAGTTTGATGGCGTGCGCCGTGGCCGTGGGCGTGTTGGTGCAGGGCTGCTCGTCGCGGCCGCGCGAGTTCACGCCGGCGCTGGCTGCGGCGCCGGTCGACCAGGCCAGGTTCAACGCCGACCTTGCCGAGTGCCGCGAGCTTCTCGTCGCGGGCAAGCTCGACGGCAACGGCCGGTTAGGCTCGGCAGGCGCCGGCGCCGCGGCGGGGGCAGCGACGATGGCGGGCGGCGCCGCACTGGCGACCAGCGCCGGGCTCTACACCGGCGCCGCGATCGCCAGCGCCACCGTCGTCGCCATCCCGTTCGTCGCCATCGCCGGGGCGATCGGCATGGCCAAGGCCAAGCGCAACAAGAAGGAGCGCGCGATCCAGCAGGCGATGGCCGGCTGCCTCGAGCAACGCGAGTACCGCGTCACCGGCTGGGACCGCGCGAAATAGGCAGACCTACCGCCCCAAGAGGTCGAGCGTCGCCATCACCGCCGCAACTGCGCTGGCGCCGACCGCCATCGCCAGCAGCCGCGACGCAAGCTTAGCCCGATCCTCGTTGACGACCGAGCCGTCGAGCCGACGCAGCGCCGGCCGGCGAAAAATCCGCGCCCAGGCCGCGACGGCGATGATCAGGACGACTCCCGCGGCGACGGCGAGGATCCGCGCGCCCTCAAGCATCGTCGCTCTCCGTGGCGGCCGCGCGGGGCATGATCGCGAAAATCGGCGGGGGCAGCGAATCCACCAGGTCGACCGCGCGCAGGGACGCGGTCGCCGCCTTCACGCTGTAGCGCCCGGCGAGGTCGAAATGGATCAGCCGCGCTTCCGAGCTTGCAGCGTCCGCCGCCGACTTGAGCGAGGCCCGCTTGCGGCCGAGCCAATAGGTCTGTTCCATCGATCATCTCCCTCGCGAGCGAGAGCAGTGCGTGTCTCTCTGTCACAGGGCGCTCGGATGTGTCGGCTCAGGTGATGCGCCGGTATGGCGCAGCGGTGATGAATGAGGTGTGGACGTGGGGCCGAATGCGGAGGACGGTGCGCGTTTGGCCTGCTACGCGGGCTCGCGGCGCGAAAGGTCACGGAAAGTCGCACCCGCTTCTCGCACAAGGCGACACCATGGCGTCGTACTCACCCGCCCGCGATTACGACTTCGCCCAGCTACGCCGCCTCGAGCTTCCGCGCGTTCTTTTTCCGCTCATGCGGGTCCAGATACCGCTTCCGGATCCGCACCACCTTGGGCGTGACCTCGACCAGCTCGTCGTCCTGGATGTAGGCAATGGCCTGTTCGAGGCTCATGCGGCGGGGCGGGGTCAGGCGGATGCCCTCGTCCTTCGGTCCTGACGCGCGGAAGTTAGTCAGTTGCTTGCTCTTGAGAGGGTTCACCTCCAGGTCCTGGGGCTTGGCGTTTTCGCCGATGACCATACCTTCGTAGAGCATCTCGCCCGGCGAGATGAACAGCACGCCTCGGTCTTCCAGCGCGCTCAGCGCGTAAGCGACGGCGGCGCCTTTTTCCATCGAGATGAGGACGCCGTTCTGGCGGCCGGTGATCGTGCCCTTGTAGGGGCCGTAGCGTTCGAACAGGCGGTTCATGATGCCCGTGCCGCGCGTGTCCGAGAGGAATTCGCCGTGATAGCCGATGAGGCCGCGGCTGGGGGCGCTGAAGGTCAGGCGGGTCTTGCCGCCGCCACTCGGGCGCATGTCGAGCATTTCCGCCTTGCGCAGCGCCATCTTGTCGATGACGGTGCCCGAGAATTCGTCGTCCACGTCGACCACGACGGTTTCGTACGGCTCCTCGCGGCCATTGGGGCCGTCACGGAACAGAACGCGCGGGCGGCTGATCGACAGCTCGAAGCCTTCGCGGCGCAAAGTCTCGATCAGCACGCCGAGCTGGAGCTCACCGCGGCCGGCGACTTCGAAGCTGTCGTTGTCGGCGGCCATGGTGACGCGGATCGCGACATTGCCCTCGGCCTCGCGTTCCAGGCGCTCGCGGATGACTCGGCTCTGCACCTTGTCGCCGTCGCGACCGGCATAGGGGCTGTCGTTGACGGCAAAGCTCATCGCCAGCGTCGGCGGATCGATCGGGCGGGCCTTCAGCGGCGCCTGCACAGACGGGTCGGCGAAGGTGTTGGACACGGTCGCCTTGATAAGGCCGGCGATGGCGACGATCTCGCCCGCTTCGGCGCTGTCGACGGGCACGCGCTCGAGCCCGCGGAAGGCGAAGACCTTGGTCGCGCGTCCTTCCTCGACCAAGTTGCCGTTCACGTCGAGCGCCTTGATCGGCATGTTGGTGGTCAGCCGCCCGCTTTCGATGCGGCCGGTGAGGATTCGGCCGAGGAACGGGTCACGGTCGAGCAGGGTAGCGAGCATGCGGAACGGACCGGCGTCGACGCGCGGCGGGGGGACGTGGCGGACGATCGTTTCGAACAAGGGCGTAAGGTTGCCTTCGCGAACATCGTCGGTGAGGCCGGCATAGCCCGCGCGGCCGCTGGCGTAGAGCGTCGGGAAATCGAGCTGCTCATCACTGGCCTCGAGGTTGAGGAACAGTTCGAACACTTCGTCGAGCACTTCGGCGGCGCGCGCGTCGGGGCGGTCGATCTTGTTGACGACGACGATCGGCTTGAGGCCGAGGCTGAGCGCCTTGCCGGTGACGAACTTGGTCTGCGGCATCGGACCTTCGGCGGCATCGACGAGCAGGATGACGCCGTCGACCATGCTAAGGATCCGCTCGACCTCGGCGCCGAAATCGGCGTGGCCCGGCGTGTCGACGATGTTGATGTGCGTGGCTTGGCCGTCATGCTCCCATTCGACGCTGGTGCATTTGGCGAGGATGGTGATCCCGCGCTCCTTTTCCAGGTCGTTCGAATCCATCGCGCGCTCTTCCACGCGCTGGTTGTCGCGGAAGGTGCCCGACTGGCGGAACAGCTGGTCGACGAGGGTCGTCTTGCCGTGGTCGACGTGCGCGATGATTGCGACGTTGCGCAGATTCATGTCTTCGATGTCCTGAGAAATTCGAGCCGCCCCGTAACTCAAACCGGCACATGCTGCAATGCAGCATGGCAACGGCGAGACGGGACGCGCGTTTTAGCGGCGGCCCCATGTGTAGGAGATGAACCATGCCCAAGGGCGCGTACACCGCCAAGCAGGAGCGCAAGGCGGACCATATCGCCGAAGGTTACGAGAAACGCGGCGTGTCGAAGGACGAGGCCGAGGAGCGCGCGTGGCGGACGGTCAACAAGCAGGACGGCGGCGGCAAGAACGACGGCGCGGGCCGCAGCCGGAGCCGCAGCGCGGCGGCGAAGAAAGGCTGGGAAACGCGGCGCAAGCGCGGCAACGCCTAAAGCTAGGTCGAGCGTTCGAGGATTTCGATCGCACGCTCGATCGCGCGCAATTCGCTGTGGGCGAGGCGTTCGAAGCGGATGGCCACGCCCGAGCCGCTGGCGGGCTGATCGGCGAGTTCCTCACGGCCGCGTGGCGTGAGGCTCAGCTGGAGGCGGCGGCGGTTGTCGGGATCTTGCAGCCGCTCCACCAGCCCCGCGCGAACCAGACTGTCGACCGAGCGGCTGACCGCCGGCGCGCCGCGCCCGGCGCGTGCGGCGACTTCACCCAGCGTGCAAGGCTCGTTCGAGCCGATGGCGGCGAGCAGCTTGCGCCGCGCGCGTTCGGCACGCTCGGCGGGGCCGTCGGCGATCCACTTCTGGGCCAGCGACGCAAAGCGAGCGGCGAGCGCCCCGGGTGACGATCCCCCGAACATCGCTTGCAGGTTAGAAAATGTTTTGCGGCATTCAATATTGTTGTTTGCAGCGGTGATTGCCTGCGCAGCGAAGCAATCGATGAACCGCCGCAATTGGATTGCTTCGTCGCTACGCTCCTCGCAATGACGGGTTGTGAAAGCCGGTCCGCCCCTGCCCCGCAACGTCTGGATCCTTGGCTTCGTCAGCCTGCTGATGGATCTGTCGAGCGAGATTTATCATGCCCTGCTGCCGGCGTTCGTGACCGTGTTCCTGGGGCTCCCGGCGACGGCGCTCGGCGCGATCGACGGCGTCGCGGAGGGCACCGCCAATTTCGCGAAGCTGGCGTCGGGGCGGCTGTCGGACGTAAGCCGCCGGCGCAAGCCGTGGGTGGTCGCGGGATATGGGCTGGCAGCGCTGTCGAAGCCCTTGTTCCCGCTGGCGGGCAGCGCCGCGGCAGTGATGGGCGCGCGCTTCGCCGACCGAGTCGCCAAAGGCATCCGCGGCGCCCCGCGCGACGCGATGATCGCCGACGAAACCGCGGCGGAGCAGCGCGGGCGCGCCTTCGGGCTGCGGCAGGCGCTCGACACGGTCGGCGCGCTGCTTGCGCCGCTGGTCGCGATCGGCCTGATGTGGTGGCTGGCGAACGACATCCGACTGGTGTTCTGGATCGCGGTGATCCCGGCGGCCTTGTCGCTGCTGCTGGCGTGGGTCGCTCTGCGCGAACCCGCCCGGCATGAGCCGTCGGGAAAGCCGGCGCCGCTGTTCGCCGGCTTTCGCGAGCTTGCCGCGCCGATGCGGCGGCTGCTCGCGGTCGGCTTCCTGTTCACTCTGGCGCGTTTTTCGGAAAGCTTCCTGATCCTCAAGGGAATGGAGATCGGGCTTAGTGCCGCGTTGTCGCCGCTGACGCTGGTGATCTTCAACCTCGCCTTCGTCGCGCTTGCTTACCCGGCGGGATCGCTCAGCGACCGCTTCAGCCCGAAGGCGATCCTGGGCGCGGGGATGGCCCTGCTGATCGCGGGCAATCTGATTCTGGCGCAGAGCCAGGGACTGGCCGGGCTGATCGCGGGCGTGACTTTGTGGGGCGCGCACATGGCGCTGACGCAGGGCATCTTCGCGCGAATGATCGCGGACCTGGCTCCGCCGCACCTGCGCGCGACCAGCTTCGGCGCCTTCTGGTTCGTCAGCGGCATCGGCGCACTGCTCGCCAGCCTTGCCGCCGGCTTGCTGTGGGACCGCGACGGAAGCAGCGCGACGTTCATCGCCAGCGCCATGATGGCCGCTGTCGCGCTAGCGATGCTTAGCTTGCTACCGGCGGCGCGCGATCGCTCTTCCTGAACGGCGGCATCCGGTCGGCGACGTTGGTGTCCGAACGGAACTGGTTCCACAGCGCTGCGCCGACGTGCAGCACGACCAAGGCGAGCGTCGTGAACACCAACACGACGTGCCAGTCGCCAAACGGACTTTCCGCGGGAACGCCGGGGATCGCCGGCAAGGCTAGGCCGAACTTAAGCGGGACCCAGCCGCCCTCAGCGCGGCCCGAGACCGCCAACAATCCGGTCAGCGGCAAGGCGATCAACAGGAAATAGAACATCCGGTGGTTCCACACTGCGACAAAGCGCTCCCACCGAGGGAAATTCTCCGGATAGGGCGGCGGCGGGTTCATCAGCCGGACGGCGAGGCGAACCAACGCGAGGACGAGGATCAGCGCGCCGATGGTCTTGTGCCAGGCGAACAGCTCCATCCGTTCCGGGCTGCCTTGCTCGGCAAAGCGGTGAAAGCCGAAACCGAGGATCACCTGCGTGACCACAACCAGCGCGGTGATCCAGTGGATCCAGACCACGATCGTTTTGTAACGGACAGCGGTCTGCCCGGTACTCTGTTCGACCATGTCGTCCATGAGCGCCTCCCGAATCGCTTGAGAAGCCCCAACGGCGCAGTCCGCCCCGCGTTCCGCCCGGACGGCCAAGTGGGGACGCCGGCCGACGGGCGTGGTATCCTGTCGCCTATGCATCGCCTCTATCTGGGCCTGGCGTTTCTCATCATGCTCATCGGCGTCGTGCATCTCGGCGCGACGACCCAGCTATTCGACGAGCTGAACAGCCGCGCTCTATGGTTCGCGAGCGGTGGCCTGCTTCTCATCCTGACCGGCGCGCTGAACCTGCTCAACCGCGCGCACGGCGCGATTATTCGCGATCTGCGCTGGATGACGGTCGCCACCAATGTCGTGATGACCATCTTCGCAGCGGTCGCCGGCGTAGTCGGCGCCGCATCCGGCGCGCAGCTCGCTGTGATCGTCAGCATCTTGGCCGCGACGACCTTCGTGTCGCTGAGGCCGCGCGCTTAGCGCGTGAACTTCTCCCCGCGCTCGGCCTTGTCGAGGAGGAGCTGGGAGAAGCTGAAGTCGCTGCCCATGCGCTGCTCCTGGCGCTTCAGGCCCTCGACGATCTTGGGCAGACCTTCGGTATCGGCCCAGAACATCGGGCCCCCGCGATAGACCGGCCAGCCGTAGCCATAGACCCACACAACATCGATGTCCGACGCGCGCTGGGCCATGCCTTCTTCGAGGATCTTCGCGCCTTCGTTGACCATCGTGTAGAGCGTGCGCTCGATGATTTCCTGGTCGGAGATCTCGCGGCGCTCGACGCCTTCCTTGGCGGCGAAATCTTCGATGATCTGCTGCACCTTGGGCGACGGTGAGGGGCGGCGCTTGTCGTCATAATCGTAGAAGCCCGCGCCCTTCTTCTGGCCCCAGCGGTCGATCGCGCATAGCGCGTCGCGGACATTTTCGATGCGGCTGGGGTCGCGGTGCCAGCCGATGTCGACGCCAGCAAGATCGGCCATCTGGAATGGACCCATCGGCATGCCGAATTCGACATGGACGCGATCGATCTGTTCGGGCGACGCGCCTTCGAGGAGCAGCTTGGTCGCTTCGACCTGGCGCGGCATCAGCATGCGATTGCCGATGAAGCCGTGGCACACGCCCGCGACCACCGCGACCTTCTTGATCTTCTTGGCGAGGCCCATGACAGTGACCAGCACGTCCGGCGCCGTCTTCGCGCCGCGCACGACCTCCAGCAGCTTCATGATGTTGGCGGGGGAGAAGAAATGCATGCCGACAACGTCGCCGGGGCGCGAGGTGCTGGCGGCGATTTCGTCGATGTTGAGGTAGGAGGTGTTGGAGGCAAGGATCGCGCCGGGCTTGGCGATCGTGTCGAGCTTGCCGAAGATCTCCTTTTTTACGTCCATATTCTCATAGACCGCCTCGATGATGAGGTCGCAGTCGGCGAGCGCTTCGAGCTCAAGCTTGGGCGTGAGCAGGCCCATCGCCTGTTCGACCTGATCGGCCGTCATGCGGCCCTTGGCCGCGGTCGCTTCGTAATTCTTGCGCATCACGCCGGTACCGCGGTCGAGCGCGTCCTGCGCCATTTCGACGATGGTCACGGGGATGCCGGCGGACAGGAAGTTCATCGAAATGCCGCCGCCCATGGTGCCGGCGCCGATGACGCCGACCTTCTGGATCGAGCGCGGGCGCGTGTCATCGGGGAGGCCGTCGATCTTGGCCGCCTTGCGTTCGGAAAAGAAGAAATATTGCTGCGCCTTGGCCTGCGTCCCGCTCATCAGCTCCATGAACAATTTGCGTTCGTCGAGCACGCCTTCGGCATAGGGTTTTTCGGTCGCGACCTTGACCGCCTGGATGTTGGCTTCGGGCGCGTCGAAGCCGCGGAACTTGCGGCCGTGATCCTTGCGAAACGCATCGAACACGCCCGGATCGGTATCGGCGATCCGGTCCTGCCGCTCGGACGATTTGGGCAGCGGCGTCACGTCCCGCACTTCCTCGGCATAAGCGACGGCGTGCGGGATGAGATCGCCTTCGATCAGCCGGTCGACGAGCCCACAGTCGAACGCAGCCTTGGCGCCGATCGGATTGCCGGTGGCGCACATTTCAAGCGCCTTTTTGACGCCGACGACGCGCGGCAAACGCTGCGTCCCGCCGGCACCCGGGAGAAGGCCGAGCTTCACTTCGGGCGTGCCGAATTTGGCGGTCGGGACGGCGACTCGATAATGGCAGGCGAGCGCGACTTCGCAGCCGCCGCCGAGCGCGGTGCCGTGGACCGCGGCGACCACCGGCTTGGTGCTGTTTTCGATGATGTCGACGACCTGCGGCAGCATCGGCTGCGCGAACGCCTTGGGCGTGCCGAATTCACTGACGTCCGCGCCGGCGAAGAAGGTCTGGCCTTCGCAGGCGATGACCACCGCCTTGACGCTGTCGTCACCCTGCGCCTGCTCGATCGCGGCGACGAGGCCTTCGCGCACCGCGTGGCCGAGCGCGTTCACCGGCGGGCTGTTCGACAGCACGATCAGCACATCGCCATGCTTGCGGGTCGAAATCGGGCTGGTGGTGGCGGGGGTGTCGAGAACTTCAGTCATGGTGCGTCCTTCGATACGGGCTTTCGCTGCGTTCAATCCCTACTCAGGATGAGCGGACTCAGGTGCATTCGGGCGCGGTGGCTAGGCCGCTGCTGACAGGCTTGCAAGTGGCTCGGCCGGCGCAGAGTGATGCGAGCTAAAGGCCGTGATTGCATCCGCCGCGAAATTGTTGACACTTGGACCGGATGACCGCGCCCGACCTTACCAACCTATGTGTCGCCTTAAGCGACGACGCGCGTGTTCGGGAGATGCTGAACGAGGTTTGTGCGGTCACCGGCATGGGCTTTGCCGCCGTCGCGCACGTCACCCACCATCGCTGGATCGCCTGCCAGGTCGAGGACCGGATTAGCTTCGGGCTCAATCCCGGCGACGAGCTGAAAATTCACGAGACGATCTGCGACGAAATTCGCGATCATGGCGAAGCGGTGGTGATCGACGACGCCAGCGACGACATCAAATGGTCGCGTCATCCCGTGCCGGTAATCTACGGGTTCAAAAGCTATTGCTCCTTCCCCGTCTATCTCGACGACGGGTCTTTCTTCGGCACCCTGTGCGCGATCGACCACGCGCCGCGCAAAGTCAGCGACGAGGAGATCGTCGCGATGTTCACCGACTTTGCCAAGCAGCTTGGTCATATCCTAACCGAACGGCTGCAATCGTTGCCGGAGCAGCCGATAGCCGGGGGCAGCCCGCATGAACGGTGATCTCGAGACGTTCCGAAGCGAGACACGGGCGTGGCTCGAAGCCAATTGCCCAGCGGAGATGCGCACCCCGATCCGTTCCGAGGACGATCTTTGCTGGGGCGGGCGCAACTGGACCTTCGAATCCGATGCGCAGCGCGCGTGGCTCGAAGCAATGGCTGGGCGCGGCTGGACGGTTCCCGACTGGCCTAAGGATTATGGCGGCGGCGGGCTGTCGGCGGACGAGAACCGCATCCTCAAGCAGGAGATGGCGCGATTGGGGGCGCGGTCGCCGCTGACCAGCTTCGGCATTTCGATGCTCGGGCCCGCGCTGCTGGCGTTCGGCAGTGAGGAGCAGAAGCGCCACTATTTGCCGCAGATCGCGCGCGGCGAGATCCGCTGGTGCCAAGGCTATTCGGAACCGGGCGCGGGCAGCGACCTGGCGGGCTTGCAGACCAAGGCCGAAGACAAGGGCGATCATTGGCTGGTCAACGGGCAAAAGGTTTGGACCAGCTATGCCGACAAGGCCGACTGGATCTTCTGCCTGGTGCGCACAAGCAGCGAGAGCAAGCAGGGCGGGATCAGCTTCCTGTTGTTCGACATGGCGAGCCCGGGCGTATCGACTAAGCCGATCCTGCTGATCAGCGGCAGCTCGCCTTTCTGCGAGACTTTTTTCGACGATGTGACGGTGCCCAAGGACCAGATCGTCGGCGAGGTGAACAAGGGTTGGAACGTCGCCAAATATCTGCTCGGCCACGAACGCGAGATGATTGCGGGCATGGGGCTTGGCGGGGGGCTGAGCGGGGGGACGGCGCGGTCGCTGGGCGCGGCGCTGAAGCCGGCCGATGCGCTGCTGCGTGCCGAGATTGCCGCGTTCGATGTCGATGCCCTCGCGTTCGGCACGATGGCCGAGCGCTTCGCAAAGATGTGGAAGGCGGGCGAGGCGCATCCGGCAAGCCCGTCGATGATGAAATATGCCGGCACCGAGCTCAACAAGCGCCGCAACGAATTGGTGATGGCGGCGGGCGGGTCGGACGCGCTCGAGTGGGACAGCGGGCGGTCGAAGAACGGCGCCGCGCCGCGCGACTGGCTACGGTCGAAAGGCAATTCAATCGAGGGGGGACGAGCGAGGTGCAGCTGAATATCGTCGCCAAGCATATTTTGCAGTTGCCGGGCACCTAAGCGCCCACCTCGTTCGTGCTGAGCGAAGTCGAAGCGCGCAGCACGGGCGGTCGAGCCGACGCCCTTCGACAAGCTCAGGACGAACGGAAGTTTTCGAATGGCCTTGCTGAACGACGACCAGAAGATGCTGCAGGAGACCGCGGCGTCCTTCCTGCGCGACGAAGGCGGGCCGGCCAAGCAGTTGCGCCACTGGCGCGACACGGGGTGTAAGGACGGCTTCGGGCACGATTTGTGGAAGCAGTTCGGCGCGCTTGGGCTGACCGGGATCGCCATTCCAGAAAGCCACGGCGGGCTTGGACTGGGCGCGACCGAGGCGGCGCTGGTGCTCGAGGAGATCGGGCGCAATTTGACGCCATCGCCGTTCCTGATGTCGGGCGTGGTGGCGGCGCGCGCAATCGAGGGGAGCGCGCACGGCGAGGCGTGGTATCCGCGGTTGCTGGCGGGCGAGGCGGTGCTGGCGCTGGCGATCGACGAAGGGCCGCGCCATGCGCCCGAAGGGGTTGCACTCAAGGCTGAGCGGCAGGGCAACGGCTTTCTGCTAAACGGCACCAAGCAGTTCGTCGTGCAGGGCGGTTCGGCGGACATGATCGTCACCGCCGCGCGCACCAGCGGACAGCCCGGCGACGCAGGCGGGCTGACCTTGTTCGCGGTGCCGCGCAACGCACTGGAGGTCGAAAATGTCGCCTTGGTCGACAGCTCGAAGGCGGCGCGGTTCCGGTACGACAATGTCGCGGTCGATGCCGATGCGGTGATCGGCGAGGTCGATGGCGGCTGGGCGCCCCTCGCTCGCGCGCTTGCCGCGGGGCAGGCGGGCGCGGCGGCGGAGCTGGTCGGGGTGGCGGCGGGCGCGACCGCGCTCACCATCGACTACCTCAAGCAGCGCAAACAATTCGGGCGGCTGATCGGTGAATTCCAGGCGCTTCAGCACCGCGCCGCTCATCTCTATGGCGAAATCGAGATCGCCCGCGCCGCCGCTTTCAAGGCCGCGGCGCTGATCGATTCAGGCGATGCGCGCGCCGAACTTTTCGTGTCGGTGGCCAAGGCCAAGGCGGCGGACGTCGCACTGCTCGCCACCCGCGAAGGCGTGCAAATGCACGGCGGCATCGGCATGACCGACGAGCATGATATCGGCCTGTTCATGAAACGCACCGCGACGCTCGGCGAACTGTTCGGCGATGTGCATTATCACCGCGGGCGAGTCGCGGCGCTCAGCGGTTATTGATTACCCCGGCTATTCGCCGCGCGATTTGAAGCCGCCGATGATGCCGAGGATGAAGCTGGTGGCGAGCGCCAGCTGGACCTTGCCCTGCGGATCGCTCCAGCCGAAATAGCCGGCGCCCCACCCGAACAGGGCGATGAACATCGCAATCGCGATCCCGACAACCATGCGAACCCTCCCCCGCCACTCGTCCGGCTTTGCGGCAAGAATGCGCCCGCGAAGGTAAACAGATGGTAAAGCTTGCTGCTTGCAAGCGTCGCCGCCATAGGGGCGGCACCTCCGCAATCTCGACAGGCAGGCCCATGAAAGCGCGCGTTTTCGTCACCTTGAAGCCCGGGGTTCTCGACCCGCAGGGCAAGGCCATCCACCATGCGTTGGAGGGGCTTGGCTTCGCCGGCGTCAACGACGTGCGGGCGGGCAAGCTGATCGAGCTCGATCTCGCCGACGGCACTGACGATGCGGCAATCGAGGAGATGTGCCGCAAGCTGCTGGCCAATACGGTGATCGAGAATTTCCGCATCGAGAGACTTGCGACCGCATAGGCTGCCAAATTTCCCGCATATTTGGTGCGTAGAGCGAGAGCCATGAAAACCGCCGTCATCGTCTTCCCTGGATCCAATTGCGACCGCGACCTTGCCGTCGCATTGGAGCAGGTCACCGGCGCCAAGCCCGAGATGGTCTGGCACCGCGAGACCGCGCTTCCGCAAGGCGTCGACTTCATCGGCGTGCCCGGCGGCTTTTCCTATGGCGACTATCTGCGGTCGGGCGCGATGGCGGCGCGGTCGCCGATCATGGGCGCGGTCAAGGATGCCGCCGCGCGCGGCGTGCCGGTGATCGGCATCTGCAACGGCTTCCAAGTGCTGACAGAAGCGGGGCTTCTGCCGGGCGCACTGATGCGCAACGCGGGTCTAAATTTCGTCTGCCGTCCGGTGCCGCTCAAGGTCGAGAACAGCCAGAGCCTGTTCACGGCGCAATATGATGCGGGCGAGCAGGTCACGTTGCCCGTCGCGCACCACGACGGGAATTACCAGGCCGACACGGCAACACTTGACCGCCTGGAAGGCGAAGGGCGCGTGGCGTTCCGCTACCTCGACCAGGTCAATGGATCAGCGCGGCAGATCGCGGGCATCCTCAACGATGCGGGCAATGTCCTGGGCCTGATGCCCCACCCCGAGCGCGTGATCGAACCCGCACATGGCGGGACGGACGGCCGGCGGCTGTTCGAAGGCTTGCTGGGGACGGTTTCGGCCTGACGCGGCCGCTAATGCCGCCTGAGCATCGCCGTGTGGCGGGCAAGCAGCATCAGCACGGTCGGCCAGATGATGGTGTTGATCACATCCTTGAGGTTGGCGGCCAGCCGGATCGGCGAGTCGTAGACCAAGCTGTCGCGCAAGTCCCAGGCTTCGCCCGCAAGCGCCCCGGCGAGCGCCACCAGCCACGGCCGCCAGCTGCTCAGGGGCCACCGCAGCAGCGCCGCGCTGGTCAAGAACAAGGTCAGGCCGACGTAAACGTGCAGCGCATCCTTGGCGATGCCGAGCTGATCGACGATTATCAGCTTGGACGTTTGGAGCGGGCTCACGGACCGACCGCGAACGGCGTGAAGGCGGTCTCACGGTCGTACACGTCAAAGCCTTCGCGGCGTTTGAGCCAGCCGACGACGGCGTAGGTGACCGGCGTCAGGATGACTTCCCATGCAATCTTGAGCGCCCATTGCGTGAGCATCACCTTGAGCACCAGATCGGTCGTCCAGCCGCTCGCACCCCAGAAAGCGAGAGGGTAGAAGATCAAACTGTCGACCCCCTGCCCGGCCACCGTCGAACCGATCGTGCGCGTCCACAAGTGCTTGCCCTGCGTCCAGACCTTCATCCGGGCGAGCACGACGCTGTTGACGAATTCGCCGGCCCAGAAGGCGAGCATCGAGGCGGAGACGATGCGCGGCACCTGCCCGAAGATTGCTTCATAGGCGGGCTGGTTGGTCCAGCTGGGGTCTGGCGGCAGATTGACGACGACCCAGCTCATGAACGCCAGGAACAGCAGCGCGGCGAAGCCCGTCCAGATCACGCGGCGGGCGCGGGCGAAGCCGTACACCTCGGTCAGGATATCGCCGATGACGTAGGAGATGGGGAAGAACAGGATGCCCGCGCCGAACGGCCAGGCGCCGATGCCAGGCAAAGTGATGGTCGCCACCTTGCCCGCGCCAATGACGTTCGACAGCACCAGCACGGTGACGAACGCAGCCATGACGAAGTCGAAATAGCGGAAGCGGCGGTGCGCCACGTCCTGCGCTTCGACATGCTGCAGATCGGCCCCCGCCATGGCCCGAAGGCTAGCGCGGTTCACTCGCGGGTCAATTGGCGTTAGTCCGGCATAGACGCGCGCCCGTAGCTCAGTTGGATAGAGCACGTGCCTTCTAAGCATGAGGCCGCAGGTTCGAATCCTGCCGGGCGCGCCAAGCTTGCAGCACCGAGCGCAGCGAAAGCTGCGCGAGAGATGCGGAAAGCCGGACGGCCTGCGCGCCGGAGCGCGACAGGACCGACGGCGCGGATTTACTCCGCGCCCCGGCCCGGCCGGCCTAAGGGACCAGCTTCCCCGGGTTCATGATGCCGAGCGGGTCGAGCCCCCGCTTGATCGCGCGCAGGGCGGCAATGCGTCCGGGGGGCGCGAGGCGGGCGAGTTCCTCGCGCTTAAGCTGGCCGATGCCGTGCTCGGCGGAGATCGACCCGCCCGCGGCGGTGACGAGGTCGTCGACCAGGCGCGTGATCGCCTTGCCTTCGGCGTCGTACCAATCGCCCGCGGTGCGGGCGCCGGCGCGGACGTGGAAGTGGATGTTGCCGTCGCCGAGGTGGCCGAAGCCGCTGGCGACGGTGCCGGGATAAGCCGCCTCGACCTCAGCCGCGGCGTGTAGGATGAAACCCGGCATGGCATCGACGGGCACCGAGATGTCGTGCGCGAGCGTCAGGCCCTCGGCGCGCTCGGCCTCGGAGATGGTGTCGCGGATCTTCCACAGCGCCTCGGCCTGTGCCTCGTTCGCGGCGATGACGGCGTCGCCGATGATGCCCTGGTCGACAGCGGCGGCGAACAGACGCTCGACCTCCCCGGCAAGGTCGTGTTGCCGGTCGGCGGTCGTCGCCTCGACCAAGGCATGCCAGGCGTGGGCGCCATCAAGCGGAGGGCGGGTGCCGGGGACGTGCTTGAGAACGAGGTCGAGCGAATCCTGCGGCACCAACTCAAACCCCTCGACCGCGCCGGTGCGGGCTTCGAGGAAGCGCAGCAGCGCCAGCGCTTGCACGGGGCTTTCGACCCCCGCCCAGGCAACGGTGCGTGCGGCGACGGCGGGGACGAGCCGAAGTGCGGCGGCGGTGACGATGCCGAGCGTCCCTTCGGCGCCGATCAGCAATTGATCGAGGCTGTAGCCGCGATTGTCCTTCTTGAGGCCCGACAGGCCGTCATGGATCGAGCCGTCCGGCAGGACGGCTTCGACCCCCGCGACCAGCGCGCGCATCGTGCCGAAGCGCAGTACCTGCGTTCCCCCGGCATTGGTCGAGACGAGCCCGCCAATGGTGCAACTGCCGCGTGCGCCCAGCGTCAATGGGAAGCGCATGCCGATTTCGCCGGCGCGGTCGTGCAGCGTTTCGAGGATGACGCCGGCTTCGGCGATCGCCGTGCGACTGGCGGAGTCCATCGTGCGGATGCGGCTCATGCGGCGGAGCGAGAGCAGAAGCGCGCTGCCGTCGGCGGGCGGGGTGGCGCCGGCGGCCATGCCAGTATTTCCGCCCTGGGGGACGAGCGGGACGCGATACTCGCCGGCCAGCCGCACGATCTCCGCCACCTCGGCGGTGCTGCCGGGCGCGAGAAGCGCGTCGGACTGGCCGTGCACACGCCCACGCCAGTCGCTTAGCCAGGGCGCGAGGTCGGCGGGATCGGTCAGGACCGCCTTGGGGCCGAGGCGACGCTCGACCTCGGCGATCATTTCGGCTCGGCGCTCGCGGCTCATCGACCGTCCTTTAGCGCGGATCGGCGGACTTGGCATCGGCGGCGGTTCCGGTCAAACGCAAGGCAGCAAGGGGAATATGCAGTGGCGGGATGGTTGTTGGGATTGGGCGTGGCCGCTGCGGCCGCAGGCATTGCCGCGGGATCGACGCATATCGCACGGAAACGGCTGCAGCGTGCTCGCGCCGACCACGGCAACCGGCCCGCCTTGTGGAATCGCTTCTACGCCATCGACTGGGGTGAGACCGCGACGAACAATTACGGGTTCTCGCCTGCCGATGGCGACCATCCGCAACGCTTCCAGCACCAGATGTATCGCGAGATGCTGAAGCGGCTGACGGCAAAGCGCGCGCTGAGCGATGACCTGCGCTTGCTCGAGGTGAGCTGCGGGCGTGGCGGCGGGCTCAACGCCCTGGTCGAGGCCGCGGGCTGCAAGATCCGGGCCACGGGCCTCGACGTCGCGGCGAGCGCGGTGGCCTTCTGCCGCAGCTCATACGACAAGCCCAACATGGATTTCGTCGAGGGGAGTGCGCTCGACCTGCCGTTCCCCGACGCAAACTTCGACGTGGTGCTGAACGTCGAGGCATCGAACGATTATGGCGACCGCCCGCGCTTTTTCCGTGAGGTGGCGCGCGTGCTCAAGCGGGACGGAATCTTCCTCTACACCGATAGCTTCAAGACCGCGCAGGTGGCGCAGATGAAGGCCGACCTGGCCGCTGCGGGGTTTGCGGCGGAGTTTGACGACATCACCGCCAACGTCATCGACGCCTGCCGCGCGGACACGCCGCGCCGGCGGGAGGTGGTGCGCCGCCACGCGCCGCTGCCGATCCGCCTGCTGCTGGGCAAGAGCCTGGACAACTACACGGCGATGGAAGGCAGCACCAAGTTCGACGCCTTTGTCAGCGGCAAGCGCACCTATTTGATGACCGCCGCAACGCGCGCATGAGCGGGGCGATCACCATCGTCGTTGCGCGCGCCCGGAATGGCGTCATCGGCCGCGACGGCAAATTGCCGTGGCACTTGTCGGAGGATTTGAAGCGCTTCAAGCGGCTGACGATGGGCAGCGTGATGGTCATGGGGCGAAAGACGTTCGACAGCCTGCCGGGGCTGCTGCCAGGCCGCCGGCACGTCGTCCTGACCCGCGACCCGGCGTGGAGCGCGCCGGGCGCGGATACCGCGCGCACGGTTGAAGAGGCGGTCGCGTTAGCCGAGGGCGAACCCATTTCCGTGATTGGCGGCGCGGAGATTTTCGCGCTGTTCCTGCCGCTAGCAGACCGGATCGAGCTGACCGAGGTGTTGGCCGACGTTGCGGGCGACACGGTCATGCCCGACCCGCGCGATAGCGGCGGATGGCGGGAGGTGGAGTGCGAGGATCATCCGGCCAAGGAGGGCCAGCCGCCTTATCGCTTCGTCACGCTGGAGCGCGCCTAGGTCCGCGGGCGGGAAACGGCGAAGGCGCGGTAGCGCCGCAGCTGATCGGCAAGCACCTTGTCCACGAGCGGCGCGCTGGCGGCGGCGTTGCCCTTGGCAAAACCGGCGGCGCGGTAATTGAGCGTCAGTTGCGACCCGCCCGCTTGCGACTTCACCTGAATGTCCATGACTCCGCTGGTCGCGTCATAGAGCAAGGGGCCGAGCGAGCCGGTCATGACGATCCGCTTACCGGGATCGACATAAGTGACGCGCATATGCTCGATCCCGCCGCCCTTGGGGAAACGCTCGCAAAAGCAGCCGCCGGGGTTGAGGGCCAGGCTGAGGTTTTTTGAGTCGCCGCTGTAAGTGTGATCGGCGTTCCACCACGCGGGCACGTTGGCGAAAGCGCTATAAGCGACATCCGGTTTGACCGTCAGGTTGACCGTGTAGGCGAGTTCGAAGCCATTGCTCGACGCGCCGACCACGTCGGCCGAGGCCGGAGTGGCGACGAGCATGGCCAAGCCCGCAAGATAGCGCATGAGTCCCCCCTTTTGCGGAGAAGATGGCGCGATCAGGCCGGGCCGTCCAGAATGGCGTCGATTTGCGCCGCGACGTCTTCCACAGACGCCATGCCGTCGATGCGACGGACGAGCCCGCGTTCGTCGTAATAGGGCAGGATCGGTGCGGTCTTGGCGCGATATTCGGCCATGCGCGTGCGCACGGTCTGTTCATTGTCGTCGGGCCGCCGTTTGAAGTCGGTGGAGCCGCACACGTCGCAGACATTTTCGACCCGGGGGCGCTTGAATTCGTCGTGATAGGGGGCGCCGCAGCGGCCGCAGGTGAAGCGACCGCAGATGCGCGTGACCAGCGCCTCCTCGTCGACCGCCAGCTCGATGACATGGTCGAGGGTCCGACCCCGCTCGGCAAGCAGGATCTCAAGCGCTTCCGCCTGGTGCTTGGTACGGGGGAAGCCATCGAAGATCGCGCCGCTTTGCGATGAGCCGTCGAGATGCTCGCCGATCAGGGCGCTGACGATGGCGTCGCTGACCAGTTCGCCTTTCTCCATTACCGCCTTGGCCTTGAGGCCGACGGGCGTGCCGTTGGCGACCGCCTGGCGAAGCATGTCCCCCGTCGACAGCTGAACCATGCCCCGGTTTGCCTGTAGGCGCGCCGCCTGCGTGCCCTTTCCGGCGCCCGGCGGGCCCAGCAGGATGATATTGAGCATAACTGTCCTTCGATACGCGGCTATGACAGGCTCAATCGCTACTCAGGATGAGCGGTTTTGAGAAGCCGCTAGCGCCGGCGCGGCGAAGTCTTGAGCTTCGCCTTCTTGATCAGGTCGCCATATTGGTGTGCGATCAAGTGGCTCTGTATCTGGCTGACGGTATCCATCGTCACGTTGACGACGATGAGCAGGCTGGTGCCCCCGAGCGCCAGCGCCAGCCCGGACTGGGTCAGCAGGATTTCCGGAATGAGGCAGATCAGCACCAGATAAGCGGCACCGACAACCGTGATGCGATTGAGGAGATAGTCGAAATATTCCTCGGTCGCCTTGCCCGGGCGGATGCCGGGGATGAAGCCGCCGTGGCGCTTCAGATTCTCGGCAGTTTCCTCGCTGTTGAACTGCACCGCGGTGTAAAAGAAGCAGAAGAAGGCAATGCCGAGGCCGTACAGCGTCAGATAGACCGGCGACCCGTTTTGCAGATAGCTGCTGGCCGTGATCAGCCAGTCGCCGGCGCCGCCATCGGGCGAGGCGCTGCTGCCGGCCCATTGCAGCACCGTCAGCGGCATAAGCAGGAGCGACGAGGCGAAGATCGGCGGGATGACGCCCGCGGTATTGAGCTTGATCGGCAGGTGCGAGCGCTCCTGCTGCATCCCCCGTGCGGTCTGGCGCTTGGGATATTGGATCAACACGCGCCGCTGGGCGCGTTCGACAAAGCAGATGAAGAGGACGAGCACGGCCGCAAGCACGACGAGGCCGACGATGAAGGTGGCGCTAAGGGACCCCGTTCGCCCCCCTTCGAGGAGCTGCGCAATGCCCTGCGGCAGGCCGGCGACGATCCCGGCCATGATGATCAGCGACACGCCATTGCCAATCCCGCGGCTGGTGATCTGCTCACCGATCCACATCAAGAACATGGTGCCGCCGACCAAGCTGATGGTGCCAGCAACGACGAACAGGGTGCCCGGCATGACCACCGCCTGGATGCCTTGCCGGACCGACTGGGTTTCGAGGCCGCGCACCGCCAGATAGCCCTGCACGAGCGTGATCGCGACGGTCAGGTAGCGGGTATATTGGTTGAGCTTCTTGCGCCCCGTTTCGCCTTCCTTGCGCAGCGCCTGCCACGGTCCGTAGAGCGTGGCGCCGAGCTGCACGACGATCGACGCCGTGATGTAGGGCATGACGCCAAGCGCGATGATCGAGAAACGTTCGAGCGCGCCGCCGGAAAAGGTGTTGAAGACGTCAAGGATGCCGCCGCTTTGCGTCTGGTAAAGCGATTGCATCGCGGCCGGATCGATGCCCGGCACGGGGATAAACGACAGCAAGCGGAAGAGGATCAGCGCGCCGAGCGTGAACCACAGCCGTTTCTTGAGCTCGGTCGCCTTGGAGAAGCTTGAAAAGCTGATGCTGGAGGCAAGTTGTTCGGCTGCGGATGCCATGTGTTCGTGATCCCCTAGGCTCTGCGGCTCATATAAGCCGCAATGCCGTCATTGCGAGCGCAGCGAAGCAATCCAGACGTTTGCGCTGTTGGATTGCTTCGTCGTTGCGCTCCTCGCAATGACGGTCTTCAGGCCTTCGCGCCCTTCGCGGACTGGCCGGCCAGGCGCGCTTCGCGGACCTTGCCCTTCTTGGCCGCGGCGAGTTCCGCCGGATTCTTGCGCTCGATGATTTCGACCGAACCGCCGGCCTTTTCGATCGCTTCGCGCGCGCCCTTCGACGCGCCGGCGACCTTGAGGTTCAGCTTGGCCTTGAGCTCGCCCTTGCCGAGCACGCGAACGCCGTCCTTGCCGCCGCGCGCCAGGCCGGCAGCCTTGAGCGCGTCATGGTCGAGCGTGCCCTTGGCGTCGAGCTTGCCGGCGTCGATCATCTTCTGGATCGCGCCCAGGTTCACCTCAGCATAATCGCGCGCGAAGATGTTGTTGAAGCCGCGCTTCGGGATGCGCATGTGGAGCGGCATCTGGCCGCCTTCGAAGCCGGCGATGCTGACGCCCGAGCGCGACTTGGCGCCCTTGTAGCCACGGCCCGCGGTCTTGCCCTTGCCCGAGCCGATACCGCGGCCGACGCGCATCCGGCCCTTGCGGGCGCCATCATTGTCCTTGAGTTCGTTCAGTTTCATGTTCGTGCACTCGCTTTCGCTTTTGTCGCGCTATTCCATTTCAAAGAATGTGAAGCCAGCTTGGACCTCACCGTCTTCGAGCTCATTCGCCGGCTCGATCTCCTCAAAGTGGAGCGATGCTGGCGGATCGTCTGGGGACGAATTCGGCTTCAGTGACTGCAGCCTTTCATCCCCGCGGAGCAGGTCGAGCGCGACTTGCTCCGCATGTTCCTTGTCCTGCGCCTCCACAACTCGCGTGGTGTAAAAGCCAAGCAGTTGCCGGGCGCCCTCCACCTGCCCCGGGAAATTGTCCCCCGGATCAGGCATCGGAAATAGGGCACTAAGCTCCCTCGACGGTCAACAGGTGCGCTACCTTACGCACCTGCCCCATAACTTCGGATGTGGCCTCCACCTCCACCGTGCGGTGCAGCTTGTTGAGGCCGAGACCGACGAGCGTCGCGCGCTGCGTCTTGTCGCGGCGGATGGGCGAACCGGTCTGCGTGATCTTGATCGTCTTGGCTTTTTCCTGGGCCATCACTCTTACTCCACCGTCGCTTCGGCCTGAGCCTCGGCTTCGGCAACGCTGGCGCCGCCGCGGCCGAGCAGGTCGGCGACCTTCTTGCCGCGCCGCTGCGCAACCGCGCGCGGGCTGGTCTGATCCTTCAAGGCCTCGAAGGTCGCGCGGATCATATTGTAGGGGTTGGATGTCCCGACCGACTTGGTGACCACGTCGTGGACGCCAAGGCTTTCGAAAATCGCGCGCATCGGGCCGCCGGCGATGATTCCGGTCCCCGCCGGCGCCGTGCGGATCGTCACTCGGCCCGCGCCGAAATGGCCAAGGCCGTCATGGTGCAGCGTGCGGCCGTCGCGCAGCGGAACGCGGATCATCGCCTTCTTCGCCGCGGCGGTCGCCTTACTGATCGCTTCCGGCACTTCACGCGCCTTGCCGTGACCGAAGCCGGCGCGGCCCTTGCCGTCGCCGACCACGACGAGCGCGGCAAAGCCGAAGCGCTTGCCGCCCTTCACGGTCTTGGACACGCGATTGATGTGAACGAGCTTTTCGATCAGCTCCTCACCGCCATCGTCGTCGCCGCCACGGCCGCCACGGCGATCGTCACGACGGCCGCGGCCGCCACGATCACCGCCGCCACGGCCACGCCCGCCGCCGGGCCCACGAGGACCGCGCGGACCGCGTCCACGCGGCTCTTCGGCCTGGACCGGCTGTTCGGCCTGCACCTGCTCGGCAGCAGCCGGAGCCGCGGTTTCGGCCGTTTCGGTGCCGGCGTCCTTGGTCTGCGTTTCGTCTTGCATTCTTAAAACTCCAGTCCGCCTTCGCGCGCAGCTTCGGCGAGGGCCTTCACCCGGCCATGGAACAGAAAGCCGCCACGATCGAACACGACGCTCGACACGCCGGCCTTCTTCGCCCGCTCGGCCAGTGCCTTGCCGACGGCGGCAGCCCCGTCACGGGTCGCACCGGTCTTGCCCTTGAGATTCTTGTCGAGGGTCGAAGCCGCAGCGAGGGTCTTCCCCGCGGCGTCGTCAATGACCTGCGCGTAGATGTGCCGGCCCGAACGATGGACGGACAGCCGCGGCTTGCCCGAGGAACGCGCACGAAGCGCGGTCCGGACTCGGCGGCGGCGGCGATCGAAGAGGGAGAGGTTGGCCATGGCTTACTTCTTCTTGCCTTCTTTGCGGAAGATGTACTCGCCGCGATACTTGATGCCCTTGCCCTTGTACGGCTCGGGCTTACGCCACCGGCGGATTTCGGCCGCGACCTGGCCGACCTTTTGCTTGTCGATGCCGCTGATCTCGACCGTATTCTGGTCGGGGGTCTTGACCTCGACGCCGTCCGGCACCGGGAAGTTGACGTCGTGGCTGTAGCCGAGCTGCAAGCGCAGGTTCTTACCCTGGGCCTGGGCGCGATAGCCGACGCCGGTGATTTCCAGCACCTTGGTGAAGCCCTCGGTGACGCCGACGACGAGATTGTCGACCAGCGTCCGCTGCATGCCCCAGAAGGCGCGCGCTTCCTTGGTCTTGTTGGCCGGCTTCACGAGGATGCCGTCGTCGCCGATTTCATAGGCGATTTCGTCGCGCATCTGCAGCTGAAGGGTGCCCTTGGGCCCCTTCACCGACAGGATTTGCCCTTCGGTGGTGGCCGTCACGCCCTGAGGCAGCGGCACCGGGCGTTTTCCGATACGGGACATTAGAATACCTCCGCCAGCACTTCGCCGCCGACATTCTGCTCGCGCGCCTCGGCGTCCGACAGCACGCCTCGCGGGGTCGACACGATGATCGTGCCGAGGCCGTTGCGGATGTGCGGCAGCTCCTTGGCGGCCGAATAGACACGGCGACCGGGCTTCGACACGCGCGCCAGATGATGGATCGCGGGCTGCCCTTCAAAATATTTGAGCTCGATGCGAAGGCCCTTCTGGCCGGCCAGCTCTTCTTCCGTATAGCCGCGGATATAGCCTTCGCGCTGAAGCACATCGAGCACGTTGGCGCGCAGCTTCGACGCCGGCGTCAGGATCGAATCCTTCTTCGCCGACTGGCCGTTGCGGATGCGGGTGAGCATATCGCCCAGGGGATCGGTCATTGCCATAAACTTGCCCCTACCAGCTCGACTTGGTCACGCCGGGGATCAGGCCCTTGTTGGCCAGTTCCCGAAGCATGATCCGCGACAGACGGAACTTGCGGTAATATGCGCGGCTGCGGCCGGTCAGCTCACAGCGGTTGCGGACGCGCGTCGGATTCCCGTTGCGGGGAATCTCCGCCATCTTCAGCCGCGCGATCAGCCGCTCGGTATCGTCCGCCGACTTGTCGTCCGCGACCGCCTTCAGCTTCGCGTACTTCGCCGCGTGCTTCTGAACGAGCTTCTTGCGCCGCTCGTTCTTATTGATCGAACTCAGTTTCGCCATGACTTAAGTTCTTCTCCTCATCGCAGGCACGCCCTTAGGCGGCCTGCTTTTCCTCTGCTTCCACGGGGAACGGAAAGTTGAACAGGCGCAGCAGTTCGCGCGCTTCTTCATCCGTCTTCGCGGTGGTGGTGACGATCACATCCATGCCCCGGACCTTGTCGATCTGATCGTAGTTGATCTCGGGGAAGATGATCTGTTCCTTGAGGCCCATGGCGTAATTGCCACGGCCGTCGAACGACTTAGGGTTGAGCCCGCGGAAGTCGCGAACGCGCGGCAGCGCGATCGTGACCAGCCGGTCCAGGAATTCGAACATGCGGTCGCGGCGCAGGGTGACCTTGCAGCCGATCGGCATGCCTTCGCGCAGCTTGAACTGGGCGATCGACTTCTTGGCCTTGGTGATCACGGGCTTCTGGCCCGAGATCTGCTGCATTTCGGCAGCCGCGGTCTCGACCTTCTTCTTGTCCTGGGTCGCTTCGCCAACGCCCATGTTGATGACGATCTTTTCGAGCCTGGGAACCTCGAGACGGTTCTTGTAGCCGAACTTCTCGGTCATCGCCTTGACGATGCGAGTTTCATAATCGGCCTTGAGGCGCGGCGTGTAGGACGAATCCTGCTTCGCCTTGCCGGCCTTCTTCTCGGCAGCCGGCGCCTCCGCAGCCGCGGTATCGACCGCGCTATCGGCTTCCGGGGCCTTCTTTTCCTTATCAGCCATGGATCAGCTCTCCAGACTTGGCGGCGACACGGACCTTCTTGCCGTCACGCTCTTCAAAGCGGACGCGGGTCGCCTTGCCCGACTTGGGGTCGGCAATGGCAACGTTGGACACGTGAAGCGGTGCTTCCTTGCGCTCGATCCCCCCTTGCGGGTTGACCTGCGACGGCTTGCGATGGCGCGCGTGGACGTTCACGCCCGACACGACGACCTTCATTTCCTTGGGCATCGAGCGGATGACTTCACCCGTCTTGCCCTTGTCCTTGCCCGACAGGACGACGACGCGGTCGCCCTTGCGGATCTTAGCGGCAGCCATGGTTACAACACCTCCGGTGCAAGGCTGATGATCTTCATGTGCTTGCGGGCGCGAAGTTCGCGCACCACCGGGCCGAAGATACGGGTGCCGATCGGCTCCTCGTTCTTGTTGACCAGCACAGCGGCGTTGGAATCGAACCGGATCACCGAACCGTCGGGACGGCGGATATCCTTGGCCGTACGGACGATGACCGCGCGATGCACGTCACCCTTCTTCACGCGGCCGCGCGGCGCGGCTTCCTTGACGCTGACGACGATGATGTCGCCAACGCCGGCAACGCGGCGCTTGGAGCCGCCCAGCACCTTGATGCACTGGACGCGCTTGGCCCCGCTGTTGTCAGCGACGTCCAGGTTGGACTGCATCTGGATCATTGTTCGACCCTACCCTCTATCTAAACTTGCTCAGGCGTCCGCTTCGACGACGTCGTCGGCCTTGGCCTTCTTCGTCGACTTCTTGGCGGTCTTCTTGTCGGCTTCGTCCGTTGCCGCCGGCTTGGCCGGGGCATCGGGGGTGAGGTCCGGCTCGGCGATCTCGACCGCGACCGCCTTGGCCGCGCCGATCCGCTCGACGACTTCCCACGACTTCAGCTTCGAAATCGGGGCGCATTCCTGGATGCGCACCTGCTCGCCCGCCTTGTAGGCGTTGCCATCGTCATGGGCGTGATACTTCTTCGAGAGCTTGATGATCTTGCCGTACAGCGGGTGCTTCACCCGCCGCTCGACGCGGACCACGACGGTCTTGTCACCCTTGTCGGACACCACGGTGCCGGTGAGGACGCGCTTGGGCATGTTCCTATATCTCCTTACGCGCCGGCGGCTTGCGACTTGGTGCGCTGGTGCTGAAGCGTGCGGATGCGGGCGATGGTGCGGCGCACCTCGCGCACCCGGCTCGGCTTCTCGAGCTGGTTGGTCGCGGCCTGGAAGCGTAGGTTGAACTGCTCACGCTTGAGCTCGATCAGCTGCGACTGCAGCTGGTCGTCGGTCGCGACCTTCAGGTCGTCCTTGGTCTTGGCCTTCTTGGCAGCCATCTTACTTTTCCTCTCCCGCCAGGGTCTCGCCGAGCCGGGCGACGACCTTGGTCTTGATCGGCAGCTTCTCCGCCGCCCGCTCGAACGCGGTCTTGGCGAGATAGCCGGGGACTCCGTCGAGCTCGAACAGGATGCGGCCCGGCTTGACGCGGGCGACCCAGAATTCGGGACTGCCCTTACCCGAGCCCATGCGGACTTCGGCGGGCTTCGACGACACGGGCACGTCCGGGAAGATGCGGATCCACAAACGACCCGAACGCTTGATGTGACGCGTGATCGCGCGACGGGCCGCTTCGATCTGGCGCGCGGTGATCCGCTCGGGCTCCATCGCCTTGAGGCCGAAGGCGCCGAAGTTGAGCTCGGTCCCGCCCTTGGCGTTGCCGTGGATCCGGCCCTTGAAGGCCTTGCGGAATTTGGTGCGCTTAGGCTGCAACATGATCGACTATCCTCTTAGCGCTTACCGGTTGCCGCGTTCTTCGCGCGCCGGACGGACGCCGGAGGTCTGAGCCTCCATCATCAGCCGGTCCTGAGCGAGCGGGTCATGGCCGAGAATCTCGCCCTTGAAGACCCACACCTTGACCCCGCAGACACCGTAAGCGGTGTGCGCGGTGGCTTCGGCATAATCGACGTTACCGCGCAGCGTGTGCAGCGGAACGCGGCCCTCGCGGTACCATTCGGTGCGCGCGATTTCCGCGCCGCCGAGACGGCCGGCACAGGTGATCCGGATGCCTTCGGCACCGAGGCGAAGCGCTGACTGGACCGCGCGCTTCATGGCGCGGCGGAAGGCGATACGACGCTCGAGCTGGTCGGCGACGCCCTGGGCGACGAGCTTGGCGTCGACTTCGGGCTTGCGGATCTCGACGATGTTCAGGCTCACTTCCGAGCTCGTCATGCGGCCGAGCTCTTTCTTGAGCTTCTCGATGTCCGCGCCCTTCTTGCCGATGATCACGCCCGGGCGCGCGGCATAGATGGAAATGCGGCAGGTCTTGGCCGGACGCTCGATCACCACCTTCGAGATCGCCGCCTGGGGCAGCTTGTCGATGATGAAGCGGCGGATCTTGAGATCTTCGAGCAGCAGGCGGCCGTAATCCTGGCCTTCCGCGAACCAGCGGCTGTCCCAGGTACGGTTGATCTGCAAACGCAGCCCGACAGGAGAGGTTTTCTGACCCATTATGCTTCTTCCTGCTCGCGCACGACGACGCGGATGCGGCTGAACGGCTTGACGATGCGCGACGAGCGGCCGCGCGCACGGGTGGCGAAACGCTTCATCGAGATCGACTTGCCGACACTCGCCTCGGCGACGACGAGGGCGTCGACGTCGAGATTATGATTGTTCTCGGCATTGGCGACGGCCGACGCGAGCACCTTGTAGACATCCTCGCTCATCCCTTTGGGGCTGAACTTGAGGATGTTGAGCGCCTGTTCGACCTTCTTGCCGCGGATGAGACCGGCGACGAGGTTGAGCTTGCGCGCCGACCCGCGGATCGTGTTGCCGACCGCGAGCGCTTCCTTGTCGCCGACACGGCGGGGTGCGACTGGCTTGGACATTAGCGCTTGCCCTTCTTGTCGGAGGCGTGGCCGTGGAACGTCCGCGTCGGCGCAAATTCACCGAGCTTCATTCCGACCATGTCTTCGTTGACCGACACCGGCACGAACTTGCGGCCGTTGTAGACGTTGAAGGTCAGGCCGACGAACTGCGGCAGGATGGTCGAACGGCGCGACCAGGTCTTGATCGGCGCGCGCTTCGAATTGTCCTGCGCAGCTTCCGCCTTCTTCAGCAACGAAAGCTCGACGAACGGACCTTTCCAGATGGAACGGGCCATGGCTTAACCCTTCTTCTTCGCGTGACGGCTGCGGATGATGAACTTGTCCGTTGCCTTGTTGTGACGGGTGCGGGCACCCTTGGTCGGCTTGCCCCACGGGGTGACCGGGTGACGGCCGCCCGAGGTCCGGCCTTCACCACCGCCGTGCGGGTGGTCGACCGGGTTCTTGGCGACGCCGCGGGTCAGCGGGCGCTTGCCCAGCCACCGCGTGCGGCCCGCCTTGGCCAGCGTCTGATTGGCGTTGTCGGGGTTCGAAACTGCACCAACGGTCGCCATGCAATCCGAGCGCACGTAGCGCTGCTCGCCTGAATTCAGCCTGACGATGACCATTCCGCGGTCACGGCCGACAACCTGCACATACGTGCCGGCGGCGCGGGCGATCTGGCCACCCTTGCCGGGCTTCATCTCGACATTGTGGACGATCGTGCCGACCGGCATCTGGCCGATTTCCATGGCATTGCCCGGCTTCACGTCGACCTTCTTGCCGGCGATGACCTTGTCGCCCGGGGCAAGACGCTGCGGCGCGATGATATAGGCCTGCTCACCGCCTTCGTAGGTGACGAGCGCAATGAACGCCGACCGGTTGGGGTCGTACTCGAGCCGCTCAACCGTCGCAGCGACGTCCCACGTGCGGCGCTTGAAGTCGATGATGCGATACTTCTGCTTGTGACCGCCGGCGATTCCGCGCGACGTCACATGGCCCTTGTTGTTGCGGCCGCCGGTCTTGCGCTTGCCTTCGGTCAGCGCCTTGACGGGCTTGCCCTTCCACAGCGCCGACTTGTCGACCAGGATCAGGCCGCGACGGGCCGGAGAGGTCGGCTTATATTGCTTGAGAGCCATTACGCCTTAGCCCCTTCGGTGATGTCGATCGACTGACCAGCGGCCAGCGTGACGATCGCCTTCTTTTCATCCGAACGCTGATAGGGACGCCCCTTCCAGCGCTTCGATTTGCCCTTGGTCACGAGCGTGTTCACACCAGTGACCGTCACGCCGAACAGCGCCTCGACCGCGGCCTTGATCTCCGGCTTGGTGGCCTTCGACGCGACTTTGAACACGACCGCATTATGCTCCGACAGCATCGTGGATTTCTCGGTGATGTGCGGGCTCAGCACGACGTCGAAATGACGCGCGTCCGGCGCCTGCTGCTGCTTCTTAGCCATTGAACCGGGCCTCCAGCTTTTCGACCGCGGCGCGGGTCAGGACCAGCGTCTCGTGGCGCATGATGTCGTACACATTGGCGCCCGCCGCCGGCATCAGGTTGATGCTCGACAGGTTCGACGACGCGCGGGCGAAGCCGACGTTCAGGGCTTCACCGTCGATGACCAGAGCAGTCTGACCGAAACCCAGCTTGCCGAGGCGGCTCTGCAGTTCCTTGGTCTTGCCTTCCGGAAGATCGAGGTTGTCGATCACGACCAGATTGCCGTCCTTGGCCTTGGCCGACAGCGCCATCTTGAGGCCGAGCGCACGGACCTTCTTGTTCAGGCTCGACGCGAAGATACGGGCACGCGGACCGTGCGCCTTGCCGCCACCGATGAAGATCGGGGCGCGGCGATCACCGTGGCGAGCCGTACCGCCGCCCTTCTGGCGACCAAACTTCTTGCCGGTGCGATTGACCTCGCTGCGCTCCCGCGCTGCACGTGCGGGGGCACGGCGGTTGACCAGCTGCCACGTGACGACGCGGTGCAGGATGTCGGCGCGCGGCTCGACGGCGAAAATCTCGTCGTTGAGCTCGATGTCGCCGCCACTCTTGGCGTCGAGGGTTTGGACCTTGACCTTCATGGCTTAGCCTTCCTTGCCTTCGTCGGCGTCGGAGGCGGGCTTGGCAGCCTCCTCGACCGAAGCGGCTTTCTCATTGTCCTCGGCCTGGGCCGCGTCGGCGGCGTCAGCCTCGGCCGCCTCGGCGGCTTCCGCAGCAGCGGCCGCGCCGGCTTCCTGCTCAGCAGCGATCGCCGCGACTTCCTCGTCGCTCGGGAGCGCCGGAATTTCGTGCACGGCGGCGTCATCGACCAGGCCCGCTTCGGGGATGTCGGCTTCGCTCAGCTTCTTCTTGTCGAGGATGCCGGCGGGATAGGGCACGTCGTCGTGGCGCGGCAGCTTGATCGCGTCGGTGACCGTCAGCCACGAACCCTTGTGACCGGGAACCGAGCCTTTGATGAACAGCAGGCCGCGGATCGGGTCCGTACGGACGACCTCGAGGTTCTGCTGGGTGCGATTGCGGGCGCCCATATGGCCCGCCATCTTTTTGTTCTTGAACACGCGGCCCGGATCCTGGCGGTTGCCGGTCGAACCGTGCGAGCGGTGCGAGACCGAGACGCCGTGAGTGGCGCGCAGACCGCCGAAGTTCCAGCGCTTCATGGCGCCGGCGAAGCCCTTGCCCTGCGTCACGCCGGCGACGTCGACGAACTGGCCGGCGACGAAATGCTCGGCACTGATTTCCGCCCCGACATCAAGCAGCGCATCGTCGGCGACGCGGAATTCGGCGACTCGCGCCTTGGGCTCGACCTCGGCCTTGCCGAACGCGGCGCGCTGCGGCTTGGCGACATTCTTCGCCTTGGCCTTGCCAGCGCCGAGCTGAACGGCGGTGTACCCATCACGATCGGCCTCGCGGCGGCCGACGACTTGCAGCTCGTCGAGCTGAAGCACGGTGACGGGCACGTGCCGGCCGTCCGCCTGGAACAGGCGGGTCATGCCGACCTTCTTCGCGATCACGCCGGTGCGCATGATCATACTCCTCCACAGAGGCACACGAGGCCAATCCCCGCGTGCGTGCAGCCCAAAAATTCTTGCGTGCCCCGCCTGGGCCAATGCCTCGCAAATGCGAGACGGCGGGGACGCAGCCCGGAGAGAACCTCCGGCGGTATCCTCGTTTTTCGTCGCCGGAACGACGCGCCAGCGCCTACGCCAGCTTGATCTCCACATCGACGCCGGCGGCGAGGTCGAGCTTCATCAAAGCATCGACCGTCTGCGGCGTGGGCTGCACGATATCGAGCAGCCGCTTGTACGTCCGGACCTCAAACTGCTCGCGCGACTTTTTGTCGACGTGGGGCGAGCGGTTGACGGTGAACTTCTCGATGCGCGTCGGCATGGGAATGGGTCCGCGAATAAGAGCACCCGTGCGGCGCGCCGTATCGGCGATGTCGCCCGTCGCCTGGTCGAGCACTCGATGATCGAAAGCCTTCAGGCGAATCCGGATGTTCTGCGTTTCCATGTCCCTACCGATGCGAAAGAGCCGACGAGCTGTTTCCAGCCCGAAAACAAGAGGCCATACCCGTTTGACCCCGGCGAACCGGAACGGACGACCCCATCTCTGATTTAATGCGACGCGAACGAATCCCCGTCTGTGGAGGCGCCTCTACAGAGGAGCGGGGATGAGGTCAACCGCTGTGCGTGTGGGAAAACAGACATTAGCCGCAGCCATTGCATGGAACGAAACCGCCAAAAGAAAAGGCCCGGTGCTTCGGGTGAAGCACCGGGCCCATTTCCTCGGTCTAACGCTCGAGAGCGCGAGGCTTACTTCGAGATCGTGCCGACGACGCCGGCGCCGACGGTGCGGCCGCCTTCGCGGATGGCGAAGCGGAGGCCCTGGTCCATCGCGATCGGGGCGATGAGCTTCACGCCCAGCGACACATTGTCGCCCGGCATGACCATCTCGGTGCCTTCCGGCAGAACCACTTCGCCCGTCACGTCGGTCGTGCGGAAGTAGAATTGCGGACGATAGTTGGCGAAGAACGGCGTGTGACGGCCGCCCTCGTCCTTCGACAGGACGTAGACTTCGGCCGAGAAGTCGGTGTGCGGGGTGATCGAGCCCGGCTTGCAGAGAACCTGCCCGCGCTCGACGTCCTCACGGCCGACACCGCGGAGAAGCGCGCCGATGTTGTCGCCGGCCTGGCCCTGGTCGAGCAGCTTGCGGAACATTTCGACGCCGGTGACGACGGTCTTCTGAGTGTCGCGGATGCCGACGATTTCGACTTCCTCGCCGACCTTGACGATGCCCTGTTCAACACGGCCGGTGACGACGGTGCCGCGGCCCGAGATCGAGAACACGTCTTCGATCGGCATCAGGAACGGCTTGTCGAGCGGACGCTCCGGAGTCGGGATCCAGTCATCGACCGCCTTCATCAGCTCGAGGATCTTCTCGTCGCCGATATTGGCGTCGCGGTCTTCGAGGACCGCGAGGGCCGAACCGGCCACGATCGGAATGTTGTCGCCGTCGAAGCCGCGCTTGGAAAGCTCCTCGCGGATTTCGAGCTCGACGAGCTCGAGCAGCTCGGGATCGTCGACCTGGTCGACCTTGTTGAGGAAGACGACCATCGTCGGGACGCCGACCTGCGCCGCGAGCAGGATGTGCTCCTTGGTCTGCGGCATCGGGCCGTCGGCGGCCGAAACGACGAGAATCGCGCCGTCCATCTGCGCGGCACCGGTGATCATGTTCTTCACATAGTCGGCGTGGCCCGGGCAATCGACGTGCGCATAGTGGCGCGCTTCGGTTTCATATTCGACGTGCGCGGTCGAGATGGTGATGCCGCGCTCGCGCTCTTCCGGCGCCTTGTCGATGTTGGCGAAATCGACGGCTTCGCCGCCACCATGCTTCGACAGCACCTTGGTGATCGCCGCGGTGAGCGAGGTCTTGCCATGGTCGACGTGACCGATGGTCCCGATGTTCACGTGCGGCTTGTTCCGCTCGAATTTCGCCTTAGCCATTTTACGCCTCTTCTTCTCTCAGGAAATCGGGCGGTCCGCCCGCATCGCGAGCGCGCCCATAGCAAAAAAATCAGGTTACGCCAGCTTCGCCTTCACCTCGTCGGCGACGTTCTGCGGCACTTCTTCGTAATGCGAGAACTGCATCGTATACTGCGCCCGCCCCTGCGTGAACGACCGCAGCTGGTTGACGTAGCCGAACATGTTGGCGAGCGGGACCATCGCTTCGACCGACTGCGCGTTGCCGCGGCTGTCGGTGCCCTGGATCTGGCCGCGCCGGCTGTTGATGTCGCCGATGACGTCGCCGAGATAATCCTCCGGCGTCACCACCTCGACCTTCATGATCGGCTCGAGAAGCTTGATGCCGGCTTTCTGGGCCGCCTCGCGCATCGCGCCGCGGGCACAGATTTCGAACGCCAGCGCCGAGCTGTCGACGTCGTGGTACTTGCCGTCGATCAGGTGCACTTCGAAATCGATGATCGGAAAGCCGATCAGCGATCCCGTCTCGGCCGTCTCGCGCAGGCCCTTTTCGACCGAAGGGATATATTCCTTCGGCACGTTGCCGCCCTTGATCTCGTCGAAGAACTGGAAGCCCGAACCGCGCTCGCCCGGGATGACGTTGATCTTGATCTCGCCGAACTGCCCCGAACCACCCGACTGCTTCTTGTGGGTGTAGGTCAGCTCGACCGGCTTGCCGAGATATTCGCGGTAGGCGACCTGCGGCGCGCCGACATTGGCCTCGACCTTGAACTCGCGCTTCATGCGATCGACGAGGATCTCGAGGTGGAGCTCGCCCATGCCCTTGATGATCGTCTGGCCCGATTCATGGTCGGTCGAGACGCGGAACGACGGATCTTCGCGGGCGAGGCGGTTCAATGCTACGCCCATCTTCTCTTGGTCGGCCTTGGTCTTGGGTTCGACTGACAATTCAATCACCGGATCGGGGAATTCCATCCGCTCGAGGATGATCGGCGCGTTGATGGCGCAGAGCGTGTCCCCGGTCGTGGTGTCCTTGAGGCCCGCGAGCGCGACGATGTCGCCGGCATAAGCCACCTGGATGTCCTCACGATCGTTGGCATGCATCAGCAGCATGCGGCCGACCTTTTCCTTCTTGTCCTTGACGCTGTTCATCACCTGCGACGCGGTTTCGAGCTTGCCCGAATAGATGCGCGCGAAGGTCAGCGTGCCGACGAAGGGATCGTTCATGATCTTGAACGCCAGCGCCGAGAAAGGCGCGTCGTCGTCCGACGGCCGCGAATCCTCGTCACCGTTGGGAAGGAGGCCCTTGATCGCCGGAACGTCGAGCGGGCTCGGCAGATAGTCGACGACCGCGTCGAGCAGCGGCTGGACGCCCTTGTTCTTGAAGGCCGAGCCGCAAACGACCGGCACGAAGGCCATCGCCAGCGTGCCCTTACGGATCAGCTTCTTAAGCGTCGCCGTGTCGGGCTCATTGCCTTCGAGATAGGCTTCCATCGCCTCGTCGTCCTGCTCGACGGCAAGCTCGATGAGGTTCATGCGCGCCTCGGCGGCCTTGTCCTTAAGGTCGTCCGGAATGTCCTGATATTCGAACTTCGCGCCGAGGCTTTCTTCAAGCCAGATGATGGCGCGGTTTTCGACCAGGTCGACGAGCCCCTTGAAGCCGCCCTCGATGCCAATCGGAAGATAGAGCACGGCCGGACGCGCGCCGAGGCGGTCGATGATCGACTGCACGCAATATTCGAAATTGGCGCCGGTGCGGTCCAGCTTGTTGACGAAGCACATGCGCGGAACGCCGTACTTGTCGGCCTGGCGCCACACCGTTTCCGACTGCGGCTCGACGCCGGCAACGCCGTCGAAGCAGGCGACCGCGCCGTCGAGCACGCGCAGCGAACGCTCGACCTCAATGGTGAAGTCGACGTGGCCCGGCGTGTCGATGATGTTGATGCGGTGCTCTTCGCCCTTGCCCTCGTTGGCCGACCAGAAACAGGTCGTCGCCGCGGACGTGATCGTGATCCCGCGCTCCTGCTCCTGCTCCATCCAATCCATCGTAGCGGTGCCTTCGTGCACTTCGCCGATCTTGTAGGACTTGCCGGTGTAATAAAGGATACGCTCGGTCGTCGTCGTCTTGCCGGCGTCGATGTGCGCCATGATGCCGATGTTGCGATAGCGTTCGAGCGGATGGCTGCGGGCCATTTTCTTTGATTCCTTAGCGATGCGGGGGGCCGGCGGATCCGGCTCACCCCAATATAGGAACTACCAGCGGTAGTGCGAGAAGGCGCGGTTGGCTTCGGCCATGCGGTGCGTGTCTTCGCGCTTCTTGACTGCGTTGCCGCGGTTCTGCGAGGCGTCCATCAACTCCCCCGACAGGCGGGCGGCCATGGTCTTCTCGCTGCGCGCACGGGCGGCGGAGATCAGCCAGCGGATGGCCAGCGCCTGCGCACGCTCGGGACGGACTTCGACCGGCACCTGATAGGTTGCACCGCCGACGCGGCGGCTGCGCACTTCGATGCCCGGCTTCACATTGTTGAGCGCGTCGTGGAAGACGCCGATCGGCTCCTTCTTGAGGCGCGTTTCAACATTGTCGAGGGCGCCGTAGACGATGCCTTCGGCGACCGACTTCTTGCCGTCGAGCATGACCGAATTCATGAACTTCGACAGGACGATATCCCCGAACTTCGGATCGGGAAGGATTTCGCGCTTCTCTGGGCGACGACGACGGGACATTGGACATTCCTTTCTCTTCAGCCGTGTCCGGAACACTGGGCCCCTTCAAAGTCCTACTTTGATGGGAACCCCGTCCGGGGCTTACTCGCCTGATTACTTGGGACGCTTGGCGCCGTACTTGGAGCGGGACTGCTTGCGGTCCTTGACGCCCTGCGTGTCGAGCACGCCGCGAAGCACGTGGTAGCGCACGCCGGGAAGGTCGCGCACACGGCCGCCACGGATCAGCACGACGCTGTGTTCCTGCAGATTGTGGCCTTCGCCGGGGATGTAGCTGATCACTTCGCGCTGGTTGGTCAGGCGGACCTTGGCCACCTTGCGCAGCGCCGAGTTCGGCTTCTTCGGGGTCGTCGTATAAACGCGGGTGCAGACGCCGCGCTTTTGCGGGTTCTGCTCCATCGCAGGGACCTTCGACTTGGCCTTCTGCGGTTCGCGACCCTTGCGGATCAGCTGGTTAATCGTTGGCATGAAGCCCTTCACCTTTCACGGGAACGCGATGCCGCGTTCCCTTTCATTGCCGGAAAAACCCCGGCGGTTACTTTGCTCAACACGAAAAGCGCGACGCCCAAGCAGCTTAAGGCCGCCTGGCCACGCGCAGATGTGAGCAATGTTCAGCTCTTGCCCGGCGGAGCGAGGCTCGGCTCGCCGTCGTCTGGACGGGCGGGCACATAGCGGGGGGGCACCGAGGGGTCAACCGCACTCGGTCGAAACCGATGCGCGTCGGGTCGAAACAAAGGTGATACGCATTTCGTTTAGGACTATGCCCGTCGCGGACGGCTAGGAGGAATGACATGCGGCATCACGCATTCGCAATTGCAATTGGCTTCACCATGATCGCATCGGTTGTGTCAGCGCAGCCGGACAGCGGCCCCTTAGAGGTCACTAGCGCGCGCTCGGCCGCGCAGCCGGCACCGCCAGGCGGGCCCGACACCCGATACTGCATGCGCGTCGAAGTCACCGGCAATGCGGCCGATCCCGTACGCTGCTGGACCCGCGCCGACTGGGCCGACCAGGGCGTCGACGTCGACCGCGACTGGGCCAAGGAGGGCGTGCGCGTCATCGGCTGACGTCGCCTGATCGCATTCCCCGCTGGACGGGCGCGCGGCAAGGCGCTCAACTGCGCGGATGGTTGCGATCACCACCGGCAGCATCCCGCCCGTCAAGCGACGGCCGTGGTATGCCCAGCTTTACGTCCAGGTGCTCGTCGCCATCACGGCCGGCGTGCTCATCGGGCATTTCTGGCCCGCGACGGGTGAGGCGCTGAAGCCGCTCGGCGACGGCTTCATCAAACTGGTGAAGATGATCATCGCGCCGGTGATCTTCCTCACCATCGTCACCGGCATCGCCGGGATGCGCGACCTCGGCTCTGTCGGCCGCGTGGCATTGAAGGCGTTCGTGTATTTCCTGTTCTTCTCGACCCTCGCGCTGATCGTCGGCCTGCTCGTCGGCAACATCGTACAGCCCGGCGCGGGCCTGAACATCGATCCGGCAAGCCTCGACACCTCAAAGGTTTCCGACTTCGCCGCCAAGGCGCACGAAACCACGATCACCGGCTTCATCCTCAATATCGTGCCCGACAGCTTCCTCGCGGGCTTGGTCAGCGGCAATCTGCTCCAGACCCTGTTCGCCGCGATCCTGTTCGGGATTGGGCTGGCATTGATCGGCGAGCGCGGCCGGCCGGTCTTTGACCTGCTCGAACATGCTTCGCTCGTCTTCTTCAAGATCGTCGGCATCCTGATGCGCGCGGCGCCGATCGGAGCGTTCGGCGCGATGGCCTTCACCATCGGCGCCTATGGAATTGAGACGCTTGGCAACCTCGCGACTTTGGTAGCGACCTTCTACCTGACCTCGCTGCTGTTCGTGATCGTCGTGCTGGGCGCGGTGGCGCGGATCGCCGGCTTTTCGATCTTCAAGCTGATCGCCTATCTGAAAGAGGAGTTGCTGCTCGTTCTCGGCACCTCGTCGTCCGAAAGCGCGCTCCCCAGCCTGGTCGAGAAGATGGAACGCGCCGGCTGCCCCAAGTCGATCGTCGGGCTGGTCGTGCCGACCGGCTACAGCTTCAACCTCGATGGCACCAACATCTATATGACGCTCGCGGCGTTGTTCATCGCCCAGGCGCTGAACGTGCAGATCGGCCTGGGCGAACAGCTTCTGCTGCTGGCGGTTGCAATGCTGTCATCGAAAGGCGCGGCGGGAGTCACCGGCGCGGGTTTCATCACGCTTGCCGCGACGTTGTCGATCGTGCCGTCGATCCCGGTCGCGGGCATGGCGCTGATCCTGGGCATCGACCGCTTCATGAGCGAATGCCGCAGCCTGACCAACTTCATCGGCAATGCCGTCGCGACGGTGGTCGTTTCGTGGTGGGAAGGCCGATTGGACCGCGAGCAGTTCGATCTCGCGCTCGCGGGCAAGCTCCCGCCGGTCGAGAAGCTGCCGCCGGGGGTGGTCGAGGCCTAGGCCGTGATGCGGTGCTCGGCCAGCCGCTCGTAGAATGGGCGGCACTGGTTGGCGACGCGCTGCGCCTCCTCGGGTAAATCCGGCGCCTCCTCTTCGGGCGGGCCGAAGCCGGTGCTGGCCTCGACCGTCGCATACCAGTGCGGCGCCCACGGCCCGTCGGTCGCGCGCGGACCCGGCTCCCAGTACAGCATCCGCGGCGTCCATTCGAGGCCGAGCGCGCTGCACAGCTTGGCAAGCACGTGCTGCGGATCCCTGAGCACGTCGGCGGCGTCGATCACCGGCGGCGCATGGCCGAGCCGGTCGGCTTCGCGCTCGAAGAATTCGGCCTGCCGCTCCATGCCGAAATCCTCGAACCGCGCCGTCTCGCGCTTGTTGAGGTAGGAGGCGATCATCCGCTCGGGCTGGCGGATCAGAAAGGCGTGGGTGAAGCCCTCAAAATCGTCGTAACCCACCGGCCCCACCATGTGGTGCCACATGTGCTTCTGGTACCATATCGGCGCGCCATCGTTCGCGGCGCCGCGCAGCGACGTCATGACCCTGTGCCAATCGCAATCCATCGCAGCGATCACCTCTTCCGCCATCGGATGATCGGCACCTGAGTCCTTGAGGAAGCAACCGTAAAAGGGCTCGTCCGACACGAAGGTGTCGGGTCGGCTGCCGAAGCTGCGCATCATCGCCGTCGACAAGTTGCGCGGTCCCGACCACATGGCGATACGTTTGGTCACGCGCTCAAACCCTCCCGCTCATCCTGAGGAGGGACTGAGTAAGCGAAGCGCATCGAAGGCCCGTCTCGAAGGACGGTCCTTCGAGACGCCGCTTCGACTTCGCTCAGCGGCTCCTCAGGACGAGCGGAGGTTTTTGGCATCAAGGCCGGTGCTGCTCCAAAATATCCTCCGCCACGCGCGCATTGTAGAGTTTCTGCAGCCGCTCGACCATCGGACCGCGGCACTCGAGCTGACGCCCGTCGACCTCGCGCACGGGCACGATCCCGGCAAAGGTGCCGGTCACGAACGCCTCGTCGGCGCCATAGACGTCGGTCAGTGAAAAGGTCTTTTCAACCGCCGGGATGCCCGCGGTGCGCGCGACCTCGAGCGTCACCGCGCGCGTGATCCCGCCGAGGCAATATTGCCCGCTCGACGTCCACACCTCGCCATTGCGGACGATGAAGAAGTGCGTCGAATTGCACGTCGCGACGAAACCGTGCGGATCGAGCATCAGCGCTTCGTCCGCGCCCGCCTGAATCGCCTGGATCGAGGCGAGGATGCAGTTGAGCTTCGAGTGTGAATTGATCTTCTGGTCCTGCACCGCGGGGTCGCCGCGGCGGACGTGGACGGTGAACAGCTTGAGGCCGCGCTCGTGGATGCCTTCGGGCGGCTGCTTGAATTCGGCGACGATGACGACGGTTGCCGGCGTGACCACGACGCGCGGGTCCTGATAGGGGGTCGAACGCACGCCGCGCGTGACCATCAGGCGGATGTGGCCGCCGTCGCGCATGCCGTTGGCGTCGATGGTTTCGTAGAGCCGCTGCGTCAGCTGCGCACGGGTCAAGCCGACATCCATCGCGATCGCCTTGGCGCCTTCGAACAAGCGATCGAGGTGACGGTCGAGGAACGACAGCTTCCCGTCGTGTACGCGCAGCCCCTCCCAAACACCGTCGCCGAGCATGAAACCGCTGTCGAACACTGACACGACCGCTTCGGCCCGCGGCTTCAATTCGCCGTTGACATTGATGAGAACGCTGGCGTTGCGCGGGTCGGACACGTCGTGGAGCGACTTGCCCATCAGTCCTTCACCACCTCGCCGCGCACCATTACGAAGTCGACGCTCTTGAGCGCCCGTACGTCGGCCAGCGGATCGCCGGTAACCGCAATGATGTCGGCAGACTTGCCCGGCTCGATCGTGCCAATCTCGCTCGACAGGCCGAGCAGATCGGCGGCATTGACCGTCGCCGCCTTGATCGCTTCGGCGGGCGGCATGCCATATTTGACCATCAGTTCGAACTCGTCAGCGTTGCGGCCGTGCTTGCTGACCCCGGCGTCGGTGCCGAAGGCGATCTTTACCCCCGCCGGATAGGCCTTGAGCAGTGACTGGCCGGCGATGCCGATGCGCCAATCAATCTGCTTGCGGACTTCGGGGCGATAGGCGTTAGGATTGGCGGCGATCCGCTCAAGATAGCCGTTCACCGTGGACAGGGTGGGCACATAGTAAGTGCCCTGCCGAACCATGGCCCGGATGATCTCCGCATCCATCATCGTTCCATGCTCGATCGAATCCGCACCGGCGCGCAAGGCGAGCTTGATGCCATCGGCGCCATGGGCGTGAACCGCGACTTTCTTGCCATAAGCATGAGCGGTTTCGACCAGAGCGCGGGCCTCTTCATCGATCATGCGCGTCGCAAGCCCGGTGCCGCTATTGACCCCGCCGGTCGTTGCAAATTTGATGACCTCGGCCCCTCGGCCGATCTGGTTGCGAACGACCTTCCGGCACTCATCAGCGCCATCGCACAAATTCGTCGGAGCCGGCAGCAGCTCTGCCATGTCGTCGCTGATGCCGTTGCGGATATCCATATGTCCGCCGGTCGTGGAAATGGATTGGCCGGCATCGACGATCCGGGGCCCCTGCACCCATCCGCGCGTCACGGCGTCGCGCAACGCCATTACCGAGCCGGCATCTCCGAGATTGCGAACGGTCGTGAACCCGGCACGCAAGGTCTTCATGCCGTTCCACTGCGCCTCGAGGGCGTGATGTTGCTGGCTGTCGCTTACCGATGAGGCTGCGCTTTCAATTCCGCCGCGGTCGGACGCCAGGTGGACGTGGCTGTCGATCAGGCCGGGCAGGACGGTCTTGGCCGACAGATCGATCACCTGGCCACCCGCCGCGGGCGCGACATGACCCGGCGTGACCGAGACGATCCGCCCCTGGTCGACGACGATGGTCGATGGCCCCAGCACCGCCTTCCCTGGCACGGCCATCAGCCGCCCCGCATGGATGGTGACGGGCGCGGCGAGCGCGGCGGAGCTGACCGCGGCGAGCGCGGCGGCGATGATGATGGTCCCCTTCATGGCTGCGCACCTTAAGCGAGCGGCGCGCCAGCGCAACGGGCGCTATTCGGTGGTCTTGCCGTCCCACTCCTCGGCGTGGTGGCGCTCGTCGGCCTCCGCCTTGGTGGCCTGGACGATGCCGTCCTTGTGCTCGGGCGGACCGTAGATGGTGTAGAGCTGCAAGGGCTCATCGCCGGTGTTGCGCACGTTATGGCGCGCGCCGGCGGGCACGATCACCGCGATATCGTCCTCGACTGCATTTTCGACGCCGTCGATGTCGATGACGCCCGACCCTTCCTCGATACGGAAGAACTGGTCGCGGTCCTCATGCACTTCCTCGCCGATCTCCTCGCCCGGCTGCAGCGTCATCAGCACCAGCTGGAGGTTCTTGCCGGTATAGAGGACGCGCCGGAAATCCGTGTTTTCCTCGGTCAGCTTTTCGATGTCGTCGCGGAAACCCTTCATCGGTGTCCCTCAATCCTTCAGGGGTCATGTCCCCAGTTCATCAATGAATAACGCCAGCGCGAAGTTGCAACGTTGGCCGGCTCCTGCGCAAGGTGGCGGCGGACATAGCCCACGACCTTGCGCATATGCCCGTAATCGTCGTCGCTGAGATCGTCCTTCGTCTTGCCGAGGATGGCGACGATCCGGCGGCCGCTGGCATGGCCGACGCTCTCGCCGCGGCCCTTGCCGTCGGCGCCCTTGAAGCCGACCGCCTTGCTCTCCTTGGTCGCCAGCCATTCCTTGATTTCGGACGCGCTCATGTTGACCGCTTCGCCGAAGTCCTTGCGGACCTTATCCTTGTCGATTTCCGCCATGCGCCAAGAATGATCGTGGCGACGCGCGGTTCACACCCGGCCTAAAGCCTCAGTCGCGGGCGATCAGCTTGCCGCCCTTGATCACGGCCGCCGGCCGCACGAGCAAGGTCACGTCGCGCGTCGGGTCACCGTCTACCGCGACGATGTCGCCGAAGCGCCCGACCTGGATCACGCCGACATCGTTGCGCCCCAGCGCCTCGGCGCCGTTGCGGGTCGCGGCCTGGATCGCTTCGAGCGGGGTCATGCCGTACTGGACCATCGTCCGGAACTGCTTGCCGATCTGCCCGTGCGGCATGACGCCGGCGTCGCTGCCAAAGACCATGCGCACACCGGCGCGGTGCGCCTTGCGGAAATTGTCGCGCTGGATCTGCGCAATCTCGCGGTCCTTGCGCAGATTGTCTTCGAGGACGCCGTTCTTGCGTCCTTCGGCCTGGGTATATTCGGTGTTGTAGATGTCCATCGAGAACCACACCGGCTGCTTGCGCTGGACAGCAAGGCGGATGCCCTCGTCATCGACCAGGCTGGCATGTTCGATCGTGTCGATGCCGGCGCGGATCGCGCGCTTGATCCCTTCGGCGCCATGGGCGTGGGAGGCGACGCGCAACCCCCATTGATGCGCTTCGTCGGCGATCGCGCGCAGCTCGGTTTCGCTCAGTTGCGGCTGGCCCGGCTCGGTATTGCGCGAGAACACGCCGCCGGTGGCGCAGACCTTGATCACTTCGGCGCCGAACTTGCGCTGTCGCCGGACCTGGTGGCGAAGCTCCTCCGGCCCATCCCCGATCCCTTCCTCCTTGTCGGCTTTCTCAAGGCTGGGCGGGAGGAAGGTGCTGTCGCAATGGCCGCCGGTGGCGCCGAGCGCATGGCCCGCTGGGACGATGCGCGGCCCGATCGCATAGCCATCGCGGATCGCCTGCGCGAGGCCGACGTCATTGCGGTTCTGCGAGCCGACATTGCGTACCGTGGTAAAGCCCGCGTCGAGCATGGCGCGCGCGTTGCCGACCGCGGTCATCGCCCAGAAGCTGTCGGTATATTCGAGCCCGCGATAGCCGCCGATGTCCGCCGGGCTGTCGAGGTGAACGTGCATGTCGATGAAGCCGGGGACCAGCGTCTTTCCCGCCATGTCGATGTGCGTAAGCGTTGGTCCAGCGGCGAAGCGCACCGTGCGCGCATCGGCAACGCTGGTGATCTTGCCATTGTCGTCAATGAAGATCGCGGGATGCTCGACATAGCGGCCCGACTGGACGTCGAGATAGCGGTCGGCGGTGATCACGCTGGCGGCGATTGCCGGAGCGGCGATGGAAACCGCGGTCGCGGCGGCCAGTAATGTTCGTATTTTCACCCGACTTCCCCCTCTGACGATCACATGTGGATCACGCGCCCGTACGCAGCAAGGACGCTTTCGTGCATCATCTCGCTCAGCGTCGGGTGCGGGTAAACGGTCTGGATGAAGTCGGTTTCGACCAGCTCGGCCTGCTTGCCGACCGCGTAGCCCTGGATCAGCTCGGTGACTTCGGCGCCGACCATGTGCGCGCCGAGCAATTCGCCGGTCTTGGCGTCGAACACGGTCTTGATGAAGCCTTCCGCTTCGCCAAGCGCAATTGCCTTGCCGTTGCCGATGAAGGGGAATTTGCCAACTTTTACCTCATGTCCCGCCTCCTTGGCCTTGGCTTCGGTCAGGCCGACGCTGGCGACTTGCGGATGGCAATAGGTACAGCCGGGGATGTTGCGCGCGTCCATCGCGTGCGGGTGGACGTCCTTGTTGCCTAGTGACCCCGCAATCGCTTCGATCGCGATGATCCCTTCATGGCTTGCCTTGTGCGCGAGCCACGGCGGCGCGGTGACATCGCCGATGGCGGAAATGCCGGGCACGTTGGTGCGGCACATCGCGTCTGTGTCGATATGGCCCTTGGTGGTTTTGATACCGAGCTTTTCGACCCCGATATTTTCGGTGTTGGGGACGATGCCGACGGCGACGATGCAGTGGGAGAAGCGCTTCTCCTCAACCTTGCCATCCCTCGTCTTGATCTTCGCCACGACGCCCGTGGCGTCGGCCTTGAGGCTTTCGACGCCCGCACCGGTGAGCAATGTCATGCCCTGCTTGGCGAGGCTCTTGGCGAGAAAGTCGCTGACCTCGGCATCCTCCACCGGCACGATCCGGTCGAGCATTTCGACCACGGTCACCTTCGCGCCCATATCATTGTAGAAACTGGCGAACTCGATCCCGATCGCGCCCGATCCGATGACCAGCAATTCGCTCGGCATTTCGGGCGGGGTCATGGCGCTGCGGTAGGTCCAGATGCGCTTGCCGTCGCTTTGCGCAAACGGCAGCTCGCGGGCGCGCGCGCCGGTGGCGATGACGATATGCTTGGCGGCTAGGTCGGTGGTTTTCCCGTCGGTGCCTTTCACCGTCACCTTCCCCGGTGCGGGAATCGCGCCCTCGCCCATATGCACCGCGACCTTGTTCTTCTTCATCAAGTGCGTGACGCCCTGGTTCAACTGCTTGGCGACGCCTCGGCTGCGCGCGACGACCGCGGGCAAATCGGCCTTCACATTGTCGGCGGAAAGGCCGTAGGCCTTGGCGTGATTCATGTTGTGGAGCACCTCGGCCGAGCGCAGAAGCGCCTTGGTCGGGATGCAACCCCAATTGAGGCAGATGCCGCCGAGGTTCTCGCGCTCGACGATCGCGGTCTTGAGGCCCAGCTGCGCCGCGCGGATCGCGGCGACGTAGCCGCCGGGGCCGGAGCCGAGGATGATAACGTCATATTGGTCAGCCATTCGCTCTTTCCTCTGCCGCGATTTCCCGCGGTCGGTTGTTTTCGTCGAGCGCGACGAAGGTGAACTCGCCCTCCGCTACCAGCGTCTCCGCATCGCCGTCGCGTTCGCGGCCGAAGGCTTCAGCCTTGAGCCGCAGTGAGGTCCGCCCCTGTTTCAGTAATTCGACGTAGACGCTGAGTTCATCGCCCACCGCCATCGCGCCCGGAAATCGCACCGCGTCTGCCGCGACCAGGATCGCTTTGCCGACTGACTTACGCGACGCGAACGACCCGCAGGCGAGGCCCATCTGGCCCATGAGCCAGCCGCCGAACACGCCGCCATAGGGGTTGGTGTCGGACGGCATGGCGGTGACGCGGATGAGCGGCGTTCGGTCAGGCACGTCTCAGCGGCTGTGCCAATTGAAGAACATGCGAAAGATGATTGCCGCGCCGACCGCGATCGGGATTGAAAATAGCAGGCCGGGCGATCCCGCGTGCGGGCGGATGGTGCCCCAACTGGCGAAACTGCCCATCCACACGCCATTGGGACCGCCGAACAGCAGCGGCACGATGAAGCCGAGCACCGCGCCGAGGGCCAAGGCGGTGATCCATTTCATGTCAGGCGAGCATGCCGAGCGGGTTTTCGACCAGGCGCTTGAACGCCTGCATCAGCTTGGCGCCGTCGGCGCCGTCGATGGCGCGGTGGTCGAAGCTTCCGGTTGCGCTCATGATCGTCGCGATCTGCAGGCTGTCATTGATCACGTAGGGGCGTTTTTCGCCCGCGCCGATGGCCATGATCATGCCTTGCGGCGGATTGATCACCGCTTCGAAATGCTTGATCCCGAACATGCCCATGTTGCTGAGGCTCGCGGTGCCGCCCTGATACTCATGGGGCTGCAATTTGCCGTCCTTGGCGCGGGCGGCGAGGTCTTTCATCTCGGTCGAGATGGCGGACACCGCCTTGGCTTCGGCACCGGTAATGATCGGGGTGATGAGGCCATTGGGGATGCTGACCGCAACCGAAATGTCGGCGCGGCTGTACTTGATCAGCTGGTCGCCGGCGAAGCTGACGTTGCATTCGGGCACCTCGATCAGCGCCTGGGCCAGCGCCTTGATGAGCAAATCGTTCACGCTGAGCTTCACGCCGCGCGCCTCTAGCCCCTTGTTCAATTCGCCGCGCAGCTTGAGCAGGGCATCGAGCTGGATGTCGAGCGTCAGATAGATGTGCGGCACCTGCTGCTTCGATTCGGTCAGGCGGCGCGCAATGGTCTTGCGCATGTTGCTGAGCTTGACGGCTTCGTGCGGGATATCGCCCGGGTCGACCGGCGCGGGCTGCGGCGCTGAAGCGGGTGCAGCAACTGCAGGCTGCGCACGGGCGGCGGGCGCCTTGCCCGCAGCAGCGTCGATGTCGGCGCGGACGATGCGGCCGCCGGGGCCGCTGCCGGTGATGGCCGACAGGTCGATGTTCTGCGCCTGTGCCAGGCGGCGGGCGAGCGGCGAGGCCTTTACGCGGTTGCCGGAGTCGGACTTGGCCGCAGCAGCGGGTGCGGGCGGCGTTTCAACCGAAGCCTGCGGCGGCGGCGCGGCTTTGGGCGTCGCGTCGGCCTTAGGCTCCGGCGCGGCCTTGGGCGGCGCGGGTGCGGAGGTGTCCGCCTTTGGCGCGGCGGCGTTGCTTGCATCTTCGCCCTCGCCCGCAAGAATCGCGATCGGGGCGCCGACCTTCACGCCGTCAGTGCCTTCCGCAACGAGAATCTTGGCGATGGTGCCTTCATCGACCGCTTCGAACTCCATCGTCGCCTTATCGGTCTCGATCTCGGCGAGGATATCGCCCGAAGCGACGCTGTCGCCTTCCTTGACCAGCCATTTGGCGAGCGTGCCCTCCTCCATCGTTGGGGACAAAGCGGGCATCTTGAGTTCGATTGGCATGCGGGGGCATCCTAACGCGTCGGCGTATTCCGGCTCAAAGCCAATGCGGCGGTCAGGGTCAAGTGGGCGACCAATCCCTAGCGCCATGCTTGCACAATCGCCGCGATTGACGCAGCACTGTGCGCGGCATGGGGGCCGACGAACCGAAACGCACCTATCTCGTCGTTGTCGACGACAGCGCGGAGGCGCGCGTGGCGCTGCGCTTCGCGGCCCGGCGCGCGGCCAAGACCAACGGCCGGGTCGAAGTGCTGGGCATCGTCGAGGCACAGGACTTTGTGCAATGGGGCGGCGTCCAGAGCGCGATCGAGGAAGAGCAACGGCTGCGGATCGAAGGCGTGGTCAGCGCCGCGGTCGGCGAGATTCTGGATGAATCGGGGATCGAGGCGAAGATCATCGTTCAGGCGGGCGAACCGGTGAAGGCCGTGCGCGAATATATTGGCGAGCGCGAGGAAATCGCCGCGCTGGTCCTGGGCGCGGCGCCGAGTGGAAATCCCGGCCCGTTGGTCGCAAACTTTTGCGGCAATGATTCGGGGCAACTGCCGTGCCCGGTGATGCTGATCCCGGGGAGTCTGAGCGACGAGCGGCTGGAGCAGCTTTCCTAAGCAAACATCCGGTCGTCCTGAGCGGAGCGCGAAGCGCGTAGTCGAAGGGCGTTTGGAACAGAGGTCGTGCGAACGCCCTTCGACAAGCTCAGGACGAACGAAGGTTCAGAACGCCCCGACCAAAATCTCCGCCAGGCGCACGCAGCCAGCTTCATCCTCTTCGCTGAACCGCGCCGGGGTCGGACTGTCGATGTCCAGCACACCAAGCAACTCGCCATCACGGATAAGCGGCACGACCAGTTCGCTCGCCGAGGCGCTGTCGCAGGCGATGTGGCCGGGAAAGGCGTCGACGTCATCGATACGCTGGACCTGTCGCGTCGCGGCGGCGGTGCCGCAGACGCCGCTGCCGAAGGGAATGCGGATGCACGCCGGGCGGCCCTGGAACGGCCCGAGCACCAGCTCGCCATCGACATTGCGGTAGAAGCCGACCCAGTTGATGTCGGGCAACGTTTCCCACAGCAGCGCGGCGGCGTTGGCCATGTTGGCGATCGCGTCGCTTTCGCCGCCGACCAGGCCGCGCAGCGCGGAGTCGAGGTCGCGATACATGGTCGCGGTGTCGTCGGCGGCAATCTTGACGTCGTACATCAGAAATCCGTGACCCTTCCGCGGCCTTGCTTGACCGCGCTGCGCTGCTTTTTCTGATCGACCCGCTGCGCTTTGGCCGACCGGCTCGGGCGCGTTGGCTTGCGCTTTGCTTGCGTCACATGGGCAGCGGCGATCATTTCGGCAAGGCGTCGGCGCGCGTCCTGGCGGTTGGCGTCCTGCGTGCGGAAGCGGCGGGCGGTGATCAAAAGCTCGCCCGCGCCCGTCACCTTGCCGCCGGCGATCGTACGCAGCCGTGCATAAACGTCGGGGTGAAGGCCGAGCTTGTATAGGTCGACACGCAGCTGCACCGCGGTCGCGACCTTGTTGACATTCTGTCCCCCCGGCCCGGTTGCGGCGAGGAAGCTTTCGCTCAGCGCGTCGTCGGGAATCTGAAACTCATCCGGCCGCATCGCGCCACTCACCGAAATAGTCGGGCAAAGGCGCGCTGACGTCGATCAGGTCACGCCCTTCGCGCGGGACGACGAGGCGCGAGGCGTGAAGCAGCATCGGTCCGCCCGGAATGCCGTAGACGCGGTCGCCGACGATCCCGCTGCCGAATGCCTCGCGAGCGTGAGCGCGGATCTGGTGCGTGCGGCCGGTGACCGGGGTGAATTCGACCAGGGTACGGCCGTCGCGCACCGCGATCCGGCACCAGTTCGTCAGTGCCGACTGGCCATTGGGATCGGCGACCATGCGCCAGCCGGCTTCGGCGCTCGATACCTTGCCGAGCGGCAGGTCGATCGTGCCGGTCTCCTCTTGGATCGCGCTGCCGACCACGGCAAGATAGGATTTGCGCACCTCGCGGGCTTCGAATGCTTTCTGCAGCGCGGCCCGTGCGCGGGCGTTGCGGGCAAGCAGCAGGCAGCCCGACGTATCCTGGTCGAGGCGATGCATCGGCACCGGCGAGGAGCGGAAGCCGAGACGCAGCTCCGCCATCCGCGCCGCGAGCGACTCCCCGCCCCGGCGCGGCGCATCGACCGGCAAGCCCGCGGGCTTGTCGATGACCATCGCGTCGCCATCGACGAAGAGAATGCGGTCGGAGAGGTCCATGCGCCCCCTTATCCTCCCCATGGGTTCGTGGGGAGGGGGACCGCACGAGGTTCGGCGGGGGGTTGGATTGCCGCACAGGAACCCCTCCACCAGCTTAGATGGCCCCCTCCCCGCGACCGTAGGGGAAGGAAATCGCAGCCCTGTGGATGGATTTGTGACTCCTGTGCAACGAATCCAAGGAATCCAGCGCGTTACACAATATTAACCTTTTCCCGGCAGACCCCGAATGGTTAATGGGGGCTTCAAGGCCATTAAGAGCGCTTAACCGCGCGGGCCGGCAAATTGGGGGGACAGCGATGCGGGTGCTGCTGATCGAGGACGAGCCGACGACGGCCAAGAGCATTGAGCTGATGCTGGGAACCGAAGGCTTCAACGTCTACACGACGGATCTGGGCGAAGAGGGCTTGGACCTCGCCAAGCTCTACGATTACGACATCATCCTCCTCGACCTGAATCTGCCTGACATGCACGGCTATGACGTGCTGAAAAAGGTGCGCACCGCCAAGGTGTCGACGCCGGTCCTGATCCTGTCGGGCATCGGAGAGATGGACTCCAAGGTCCGCGCGCTCGGCTTCGGCGCCGACGATTATGTGACCAAGCCATTCCACCGCGACGAGCTGGTCGCGCGCATTCACGCCATCGTCCGCCGCTCGAAGGGCCACAGCCAATCGGTCATCCGCACCGGGAAGCTCGCCGTGAACCTCGACGCCAAGACGGTCGAAGTCGACGGCAGCCGCGTCCACCTGACCGGCAAGGAATATGCGATGCTGGAGCTGCTCTCGCTCCGCAAGGGCACGACGCTGACCAAGGAAATGTTCCTCAACCACCTCTATGGCGGGATGGACGAGCCCGAGCTCAAGATCATCGACGTATTCATTTGCAAGCTGCGCAAGAAATTGAGCCTGGCTTGCGGTGGCGCCAATTATATCGAGACCGTCTGGGGCCGCGGCTACGTGCTGCGCGATCCGGAAGAGGAAGCGGCGCCCGAGCCGCAGACCGTGGCGGCCTAAACCTTATTGCTGAGCGCGAGGGGAGAAGGCGGGGCGCTCACGGGCGCCCCGCCTTTTGCTTTAAGGCTTGGGGAAACTCAGCCGGGCGATGAGTGATGCGAAGCGCGGATCCCCGCGCAACGGTTTCAGATGTTCATCGGTGGGAAGAAAACCAAGCCCCGGATCGCGCGCCCTGTAGGACGCCTCAAGCTCGGCCATGGCGCCGTCGCGGTCGCCCATTTGCGACAGCATTTGCGCATATTGATAATGCGCGCTGTCGCCGGCCTTCTGCCGCATCGCCGCAAGGATCGCGGCAGCTTGCGCGCGGTCGCCGGTCCGCGCCGCCGCGACCGAGCGGATCACAAACCAATTGGGATGCTCGTGAGGCAGCTGGTCGGCCGCACGGGCCGCATCGGCATACCGGCCTGAAAGAAGCAGTGCGGCCGCCAGCCCATTGCGGACGTTGGTCGACGTCGGTTCGTCGGCCATCAGCTTTTCGATCACTGCAAGCGCTTCCTGATAAGCACCTCTCCTGACCAACAGATAGCCCCGCGACCGCGCCACGCTGGGATCGAGGGGGTCGCGGGCGTTGGCCTGGTTCCAGAGCGCATCCGCCCGACGGCTGTGGCCGATCTGCGCAAGAAAGTTTGCGACGCTGACCATGTTGCGGGTCGAACAGCCCGGGATGGCGATGGCCCGCTGATATTCGACCCAGCCGCCGGTAAAATCGAGCGCGCTGATGAGATTGAACCCGAGCGCGTAATGGCCATCCGAAAGTTCGGGCGCCAGCGCGATCGCCTTGCGCGCCACGGCCGATGCCTTCTCGAACCCGGTCTCGAACTCCGCCGCGCTATCCGCGTAATAAGCGACGAGATTGCTTTCGGCGACCGCCTTGCCGGAATAGGCCAGCGCATAATCGGGATCGAGGGCGATTGCCGCGTCATAAAGCGCGATCCTGGTCCTGTAGCCGTCGATGCTGCCGTCGACATTGGCGTCGGCCTTGAGCAGGAGGTCCTGAGCCGCGGCGTTCTTCGTGCCCCAGCGGTGAGCGCGGCGCGATCGGCGGCGCCGAGCCGGCTGCGCAATTGCTGGGCCACGGCCTCAGCGATGCTGGTCTGGATGGCGAGCACGTCGCCGGTCGGCCGGTCGAAGGTTTCCGACCATTTTTCCGTGCCATCCCCGCCGTCGACGAGCTGGGCGCTGACCCGGATCGTCGATGGCGAACGCCGGACGCTTCCAGTCACGATGCTTCCAACGTCGAGCCGCTGGGCCGCCGTCGTCGCATCATCGTTGCGCAGCACTTCGGACGACGTGCGTCCGATGACCTTGAGGCCATTGATCCGCGACAGCGCGCTACGCACCTCTTCCGCAAGACCGTCCGAAAAATAAGCCTGCGCCGGATCGCCGCTGAGATTGGCAAAGGGCAGGACGGCGACACTGCTGGTATTTGCCGCGGTGCCGCGCGTGAAGAACCAGCCGAGCCCGCCCGCAGCCACGAGTGTCGCCCCTGCCCCGCCGGCGATCGCCGCCCGGCGGCTGATCCGCGGACCAGCATTGATCCCCGGAGTGTTGACATGGTCCCGGCCGCCAAGCCGCTGACGAATGGCCCTTCCATGAACTGAGCGAAATCGCCTGATGCTCACGAAAGCCGAGCGGTGGGCGGACATTGTCGATTGTGATCGGGAGGTAGTGACCGGCCTCCTGCGCCGCGCTTGCTTCGTCACGGACGAAGCGGCCTTCCGGGCCGACGGTGCGCTTGCTCCAGACGACAATCACCACCTTGGCCGCGTCGAGATGGCTTTCGATCTCCTCCCGCCAGTTGGTGCCGCCGCCGATATGCTGGTCCCACCAGACGTTGAAGCCTTCCGCCTCGAGCGCTTCGACCAAGGGGACCAGCCGCTTGCGGTCCTCCGCCTTGTAGGAGATGAAGACGTCATTCGACGCGTCGGTCATGGCGCGCGCCCCCCTTGGCGATGCGTAGGCGCACCTTACCCGCCCTGAAACGTGTGACAAGTTTGGCACCGCGCTCGTGTAGCCGTGCCAACGCGGGACGAGGCTTTGGCACCGCTCTCGACATTCGCTTACACTTAACCGAAATTAACCCTTGAAGACGCCCGAGTCGCGGAAACGACATTTCCGGGACCGGTTGATCGTTGCGCGAAGGCCGTGGCCGAGGCGTTTTTCGGGGGAAATGCGTGTCTGGACCTGATATCTTCCTGTCCTATGCACGGTCCGATCGGGCCGTCGCGCGCACGTTCGCGGAAGCGCTGACCGAAGAAGGATTCAGCGTCTGGTGGGACGCATCGCTGCATTCGGGTGAGACGTTCGACGAGGTCATCGAGAAGAACCTGCGCGAGGCCAAGGCGGTCGTCGTGCTATGGTCGCCACGCTCGGTCGCGTCACGCTGGGTGCGCGCCGAAGCCACGCAGGCGGACCGCAAGAACAAGCTGGTCCCGGCGATGATCGAACCGTGCGACCGCCCCGTAATCTTCGAATTGACGCACACCGCCGATTTGATCGACTGGACCGGCGACGTCACCGATATCCATTGGCGCACCTTCATGGACGACCTGCGCCGGCTGGTGCACGGGTCAAGCGATTTCGACGTTCCGGCGGCCGCGCGCCCCGCGGCCAAGGGACCGCGTCCGCAGACACCAGTCGCCGAGCCGATCGCACCTGCACGCCGCCCGCTCCGCCCAGGCAGCGACGACGTCATTTCCGCGGGACGGTCCACGCCGGAGCCGGCTGCGCCCGCGACGGCGGCGCCGCCGCGCGCCGTGGAGGACGATCAGCCGACCGAGATTCACTGTCTGGAAGTCGAGGAGGGCGAGTTCGCCGGTGAATTGTATACCGTTGCGGGCACCGGCGCGCAGATCGGCCGGTCTGCGCCCGCCGACATCGTCGTCCCAGACGGAAGCGTTTCGCGGCAGCATTGCGTCTTGGGCATCGCCAACGACGAACTGCTCGTCAGCGACCTCAATTCGACCAACGGCACGTATGTCGACGGCGAGCGCGTGACGCGCGCGACAGTCGTGCCGGTGGGATCTTTGCTCCAGGTCGGTCAGGTCTCGATGCGCCACGCTTTGCTGTCGCGCGCGGAGATCCAGTGGCGCAGCAATCCCGAATTCGACGCAAAGGTCGTCAACGCCCGCTAGGGGCGCCACCCCATCACTTTATTGCTGCTTGGCCAGGAAAGCGATGTAGGCGCGCGTCTGCGTTGCCTGTTTGATCAGCCGGTCGGCCTCGGCGTTGGTCTTGATGCCTGCCATCGAGGCGCGGAGCGTGGCGAGATTGCTGTCGTAATTTCGGGCGAGCGCCGCATTCTGGCTGTTGCCGGAGCGGATGACCCGCCGGGCCTGCGACCGGGCATCGTCGACGATTCCATAGAATTGCGACAGCTTGGCTGGTGAAACACCCGTTTCTGCGGCGGCGGTCTTTGCTGGGGCCGCGGTTGTCGGTGTTTTCTTGATTTCCGTCGCGCTGCTGGCGGCGGCTTGCCGCGCCGCGCGAGCTTGCGCGCGTTCGATGGCTTTCAGCCGATCCTCGGCCGCCTTGGCCTTGGCCGCTTCACGGCGAAGGGCGTCGGCGGCGGCAGTGTCCTCGACAGGCGTAGCTTCAGTCGACGTTTCCGCTGTTTCGACGGGCGCGGTGTCATTCACGGTGGTGTTGGCGGTCGCATCGGTGACCGTCATCGTCGTTTCGGGCGCATCCAGAGCGGCCGTCTCCGCCGCCGGTTGCGGATCGGAACCGCCGCGAAGCATCAATGCGCCGCCTCCAACGACCGCAAGGACAACGGCGGCAATCCCCGCCATCAGTACCGGGCTGCGCGATTTCTCCCCATGCTTGGCGGGCGGCGCCGCACCAGCGTCGGCCTTCTTCGCAGGCGCAGTGCTTCGGCTGGTGCCGCGTTCGTCGGCAAGCGCCGCGGCAGTTGCGGCGCCGCCCGCGGCTGCGGCGATCGCGTCGCCTTCCTCGGCAATCTTTCTTGCGGTGCCGGTATCCTGCCCTGCCCGCTTGAACCGCGCCTGTTTGGGATCTGCCGGAACGCCGGTTTCGACCGGCACGCTGGGATCGACATTCGGCGTCGGCGCGACGGGCTTGATCTCTTCCGCCGTGACCTGCTTGGCGTAAAAGCGGGTCGCGTCCTCGTCGACCACGGCATCAACAGCGCTCGCGCCCTTCCCGAACGATGCCAGCCAGTCGCCGATCGTCTGCGGGCGCTCATCCGGCTTGACGACCATCGCGGCATCGATGCCTGCAAGGAACTTCTTGGTGTAGCCCGGCCATTTGCCCTCCGCGAGCGGCTTGCCGAGGCCTGCGTGCAACCGCTCGAGCACTTCGGGCGGCTTCTCGCCGGTCACGCACTCGTAGAGCACTACCCCGAGCGCGTAGATGTCGGTCCACGGCCCTTGCGGGTAGGTTTTCACATATTGTTCAATCGCCGCGTAGGGCGGGGTGTGGAAGGTGACCTTGGTACTGGTTGCTTCCGCGGTGTCGAAGCGCGCCGAGCCGAAGTCGATCAGGACCGGCCGGTTGTCCTCGTTGATGAGAATGTTGGGCGGTTTGATGTCGCGGTGAAGCACGCCGACGCGATGCGCGCGGTCGAGCCCTTCGGCGATCGGCTGGAGGATGTTCCACAGGCTGCGCTCATTGAAGCGACGGCCCTGCTTGATCATCTTCGACAGCGACGTGCCATCCTCGAAATCCATGACCATGTAAGCGGTGCCGTGGATTTCGAAGAGGCTGCGGACGCTGACGATGTTCGGGTGGCGCGAAGGCGTGGACAGGTTCCACAGCAGCTTCGCCTCCTCGACAAACTTCTTGAGGCCGAGAGCGTGCACTTCTTCCGCGTCGGAATCGATCGGCACGACGGTGTCGTCCGAATCGCGCTCGCTGATCGAGCTCGGAAAATATTCTTTGATGGCGACCAGCTCATCAAAATAGATGCCGCGGCCCTTGTAGACGATGCCGAAGCCGCCCACGCCAAGGACTTCTTCCAGCCGCCACTCACGCAATACGGTGCCCGCAGGCAACGCCTTGTTGCTATATGCCTTGCTCATCCGCCTGGCGCCCCTTGCCCGCGATTAACAAAAAGGAAATCGCACAAGCGTTTCATGATTGCTAGTGGGGTGCGGGATCAGGGGGACCCTGCATGAACGTCGAATGCGTCAGCCGAACGCATGTCGGGTGCAAGCGGAAGATCAACGAGGACGCAATCCTCGTTGCGAGCGAGCGCGGCCTGTGGGCTGTGGCGGACGGCATGGGCGGCCACGAATCCGGCGAAGTGGCGAGCGGGATGGTGGTGGAAGCACTGCGCGCGCTGCCGGACAATCCGGTCCCCGACGAGGCGGCTGCCGACGCCATTGACGTATTGCGTAGGGTCAACCGCGAGTTGGTCGACATGGCCCGCGTGCAGTCGCGGGAAAAGTCCATCGGGACGACCGTGGTCGGGATCATCGTTGCCGACGATGTCTTTCGATGCTTCTGGGCAGGCGACAGCCGCGCCTACCTGATGCGCGATGGACAGATGCACCGCCTCAGCCGCGACCATAGCTTGGTTCAAGACCTGGTCGATGCGGGCATGCTGAAACCCGAAGAAGCGGAAGGCCATGCCAACAGCAATGTCATCACTCGCGCGGTCGGCGTTTCGGAAACGTTGGAAGTGGACGTCGTTGGCGGCGTGGCGCAATCCGGCGACCTTTTCCTGCTTGCAAGCGACGGCCTGACTCGGGTCATGACCGACCAGGAGATCGCCGCGGAGTTGCGGCACGGCGCCAACAATCAGGCGATAGACGCCCTGCTCGACTGCGTGATCGAACGCGGAGCGCCCGACAATGTGTCGATGATCATCGTGAAATTAGGATAGGAACTTAGGCGTCGATCAGCAGACGCTTGCGCTCGGGACGTATCGGCAGGACCAATTCGCCGATTCCCCCGTCGTCCTCATGATCGTCCGCGCGGCGCCACCCGTCGCGGCCAAGGCGCTCGAGCGGCCGGAAGCTGCGCTTGTACGCCATGCGGGGCGAGCCTTCGACCCAATAGCCGAGGTAGACGTAAGGCAGGCCGGCGCGCGCTGCGCGAATGATATGGTCGAGGATGATGAAGGTCCCGAGGCCCTTGCGCGCGTCCGGGGCGACATCGAAGAAGCTGTAGATCATCGATAGGCCATCGGCCTGCTGGTCGCTGAGGCAGGCGCCGACCAGCCGGCCCGGTCGCCCGTTGACCGACGGCTCGCGATATTCGACGACATAGGTGCGCACCGGCGTCTGCTCGACCATGTCGGCGAAATCGCTTTCGTCCATTTCCGCCATTCCGCCGCCGGGATGGCGCGCGGCGAGATAGCGGCGGAGCAGCGCATATTGCTCCTCGGTCGTCCACGGCTTGCACGCGGTGACTTCAAGGTCGGCGTGGCGCCGCATCAGCTTGCGCTGCGTGCCGTTGGCGACGAATTCCGACGCGAGCACGCGCACCGAAACGCAGGCCGAGCAGTCGATGCAGCTGGGACGGTAAGCGACCGACTGGCTGCGGCGAAAGCCGATCCGGCCGAGTGCTTCATTAAGCTCCGACGCGTGGCGGCCGCTCAGTTCGGTAAAGACCTTCCGTTCGACCTTGCCCGGGAGATACGGGCACGGGCTCGGGTTCGTTACGAAGAACTTGGGAAAGCGGAACGGTGCGCTCACCCGGCGACCCCTTGCATGGTTACGACTCTCTTTATGCGGCTGGTAAACGCCAATGAAAAGACTTGGCCGCACACAAACAGGGTTAACGCGGGCTTTGTCCCTAACGAGGACAGCGCCGGATCAGTCTAGCGAGGCGCGCTCGACCTTGAAACCGACCGCCTCAAGCCGCGAGACGACGTCGTCGATCGCCTTGGCGTCGCGAGCTTCGCATTCGACTTCAATGACCGTGTCCTTGGCCGGCAAGCTTGTGAAGATGCGGCTGTGGTTGGTCTCGATAATGTTGACGCCGGCTTCGTGGAATTGCTGCGTGATGAGCGCCAGCGCGCCCGGCCGGTCTTCAGCGGCGACTCGCAGGCGCGCGATGCGCCCCTGGCGGACAAGGTCACGGACGAGGACGTTGGCGAGGAGATGCGTGTCGATGTTGCCGCCGCACAGGATTGTCGCGACCTTCTTGCCCGCGAACCGCTTGGGGTCGGACAAGATCGCGGCCAGGCCTGCAGCCCCCGCCCTTCGACCACCGTCTTTTCGATCCCCACAAGCATCGCCACTGCGCGCTCAAGGTCGCGTTCGGGAACAAGCATGATGTCGTCGAGCAGTTCTCGCAGGATTCGCGAGGTGAGCTGGCCAGGCGCCTTGACGGCAATGCCCTCGGCCAGCGTGTCGCCGCCGAGCGGCAACTGGCAGCCGTCGACCGCGCATTTCATTGAAGGATAGAGCTCGGCTTCGACCCCGATCAGCTCAATCCCCGGCTTGAGCGCTCGCGCCGCGATCGACACGCCGGACATGAGCCCGCCGCCGCCGATCGGCACGACGATCGTATCGAGATCTGGCGCGTCCTCGAGCATTTCGAGGCCCAATGTCCCCGCCCCGGCGACGATCTGCGCGTCGTCGAAAGGGTGGACGAAATGAAAGCCCTGCTCGAGCGAAAGTTCGCGCGCGCGCGCATAGGCATCGTCGAACATCGGGCCGTGCAGGATGACCTTAGCGCCGTGGCTTTCGGTCTGCGTGACTTTGATCGTCGGTGTCGGCTCGGGCATGACAATGGTCACCGGAATGCCGAGGCGCTTACCGTGATACGCGACCGCTTGCGCATGGTTGCCGGCCGACGCCGCGATGACGCCCTTCGAACGCTCCTCCTCGGTCAGCTGGAGCAATTTGTTGAGCGCGCCGCGTTCCTTGTAGGCAGCAGTAAATTGCAAATTCTCGAACTTCAGCCAGATCTCCGCGCCGACGATCTCGGACAATGTCCGGCTGACCAGCATCGGCGTGCGAACGACATTGCCTTCGATCCGCGCCGCCGCGCCGCGAATATCGTCGATGGTCGGCGGCTGCTGCTGCATCGCGGCACGGCCTAGCGGTTCAAGGACGCGCAAACAATGCTATGCGCCGGTCATGAACAGGGCCCTCATCGCACTCGCCGCCGCGTTTTTTTCCACGACCGCTTATGCCGACACGCTCGTGACCAATGTCCAGGGCGTCCAGGTCGGCGCGGACGGGCAGCTGGAACGGTTCAGCGGCCTGGTCATCGGCCGCGACGGCAAGGTGCGCACGGTGCTCACGGGACCTCCGCCGCCGATGGCGTTCGAAAGCACGATCGACGGCAAGGGACACACGCTGCTGCCCGGGCTGATCGATGCGCACGGCCATGTCATGGGGCTTGGCACAGCGGCGATCCAGCTCGACCTCGTCGGCACGACGTCGCTGCAGGATTTGCAAGCGCGGCTGCGCGGACATGCGGCGGCAAATCCCAAGGATCCGTGGATCATCGGGCGCGGCTGGAACCAGGAGTTGTGGCCCGACAAGCGTTTCCCGATCGCCGCCGATCTCGACGCCATGGTCGCTGACCGACCGGTGGTGCTCGAGCGCGTCGACGGCCATGCAGTCATCGTCAACAGCGCGGCACTGCGGGCCGCGGGGATCACGTCCGCAACCGCCGATCCCACTGGCGGCAAGATCGAGCGCGGCGCGGATGGCGCGCCTACGGGACTGCTGGTCGATGCCGCGGCATCGCTGGTGAAAACGCCCCCGCTCACCGCCGAGCAGCGCAGGCAGGCACTTGCCAAGGCACAGGAAGCGCTCCTGTCGGTCGGTGTCACCGCTGCCGCCGACATGGGTACAAGCCGAGACGATTGGGCGCTGTTCTTCGCCGCGGGCGGCGCAAAGACGCTGAACCTGCGGATCATGGCCTATGCATTCGGGCTGGAGAATTCGCCGAGCGCGCCGACACCCTGGCTGTTCAGCGACCGGCTGCAGATGGGTGGCGTTAAATTGTACGACGACGGGGCGCTGGGATCGCGCGGCGCGTGGCTGAAGCAGCCTTACGCCGACAAACCCGACACGCGCGGCCTGCAGTTCCTCACCGACAAGCAGATTAGCGACCAGGCGAATGAAGCGGCGCGGCGCGGTTTCCAGTTGGCGATCCACGCGATCGGCGACGCCGCCAATGCGCAGGTCATCACGACCTATGAAAGATTGGCGAAAACCTATGGCCGCGACGGCCGCTGGCGGATCGAGCATTTCCAGATCGCCGACCCCAGGGACATCGGCCGCCTGGCGCCTGCGGGGATCATCGCGTCGATGCAGCCGACGCACCAGACGAGCGACCGGACGATGGCCGAAGCGCGGCTAGGGCCAAACCGTCTGGCTGGCGCTTACGCCTGGCAAACGGTGCTAAAGAGCGGCGCGAAACTCGCCTTTGGGTCCGACTTCCCGGTCGAATCACCCAACCCCTTTCCCGGCCTCGCCGCGGCAATCAGCCGCGAGGACATGAATGGGCAGCCGCCGGGCGGGTGGATCCCCGCCGAGAAGCTGACCTTTGCGCAGGCGCTTCACGCGTTCACGCGCGGTGCGGCTTATGCCGGCTTTGCGGAGAGCAAGATCGGCGCGCTCGAGCCGGGGCGGTGGGCCGACTTCATCATCGTCAACCGCGACGTCAGCACGGTCGATGCGCAGGCGCTGGCGCGGACCCAGGTGCTGCAGACGTGGGTCGCGGGCAAGAAGGTGTGGGAGCGACCGGCGAGCGGCGAGCGCGGCGACTAGTCGAGGTTCGGACGCAGCCAGCGCCGCGCCTCGTCGACCTCGACATCGCGGCGCGCGGCATAGTCGGCCAGCTGGTCTTCTCCGATGCGGGCGACGCCGAAATATTGGCTGTCGCGGTGGCCGAAGTAAAAGCCCGACACCGCCGAGGTCGGCAACATCGCGAAATTCTCGGTCAGGCTGACCTCGCCCGGCGCGCCGCCAAGCATGTCGAACAGGATCGGCTTCAAGCTGTGGTCGGGGCACGCCGGATAGCCCGGCGCGGGACGAATGCCCTGGTAGCTTTCGCGGATCAGGTCGGCGTTGGAGAAATGCTCGTCGGCATAGCCCCACAGCCGCTTGCGCACCTTGGCGTGGAGCACTTCGGCAAAACTTTCGGCGAGGCGGTCGGCAAGCGCCTTCAGTAGGATGTCCGAATAATCGTCATTCTCCGCCTTGAACCGCGCGAGGTGCGGCTCGAGCCCGTGGATGCCGACCGCGAAGCCGCCGATCCAATCCTCGCCCTCGGGATTGATGAAGTCGGCCAGGCACATGTTCGCCCGCCCCTCGCGCTTGCGCACCTGCTGGCGGAGGAAGGGAATGCGCGTCCAGTCATTGCCCGCAAGCACGAGCACGTCGTCACCCTCGCGCTTGCAGCGCCATAGCCCGACCGTGCCCTTTGGCGTCAGCCAGCGCTCGGCGATGATGCGATCGAGCATGGCTTGTGCGTCGTCGAACAGGCTTCGCGCACTGTCGCCGACGATCGGGTCGTCGAGAATTCCCGGGTACGTTCCAGCCAGCTCCCACGCGCGGAAGAATGGCGTCCAGTCGATCGACGCGCGCAGATCCTTGAGCGGCCATTCGCCATATTGGTGCAGGCCGGGATGCTGCGGCACGGGCGCCTGGCCTGTGGGATCGAAAGCGAAGCTGTTGGCGCGCGCCTCGTCGATCGGCGCCAGTTCACTGTGCCCGCTGCGCGCGCGCGACTTGCGCAATTTGTCATAATCATCGGCGGTACTGGCGATCAGCGGTTCGCGCTGCGTGTCCGATACCAAGCTCGACGCAACGCCGACTGCGCGACTGGCGTCGAGGACGTGAATCACGGGCCCGTCGTAGGCCTCGTCGATGCGCAACGCTGTGTGTGCCTTGCTGGTGGTCGCGCCGCCGATCAGCAGCGGCATCGCCATGCCCGCGCGCTGCATCTCGCCTGCGACCGTCACCATCTCGTCGAGCGAGGGGGTGATGAGGCCGCTAAGGCCGATCATGTCCGCCTTATGCTCAACCGCGGCGGCGAGGATGTCGGTCCACGGCACCATCACGCCAAGGTCGATGATCTCGAACCCGTTGCACTGCAGGACGACGCCGACGATGTTCTTGCCGATGTCGTGGACGTCGCCCTTGACGGTGGCCATCACGATCCGGCCCTTGCCCTGGGTCGCGCCGGTGCGCTCTTTCTCCTCCTCGATGAAGGGGATGAGGTGGGCGACCGCCTTCTTCATCACGCGCGCCGATTTGACGACTTGCGGCAGGAACATCTTGCCCGATCCGAACAGGTCGCCGACGACGTTCATGCCGTCCATCAGCGGGCCTTCGATGACCTCGATCGGCCGCGCGAATTGCTGGCGCGCTTCCTCGGTGTCGGCGACGATGTCGAGGTCGATGCCCTTGACCAAAGCGTAGGACAGCCGCTCGGCAACGGGCAGCGAGCGCCATTCCGCCGCGGCCTTTTCGGCCACTTCGTCGGTGCCGCGGAAGCGTTCCGCGAGCGTGACCAATCGCTCGGTCGCATCGTCACGCCGGTCGAGGATGACGTCTTCGCACGCGTCGCGCAGCTCGGGATCGATGGCGTCGTAGACGTCGAGCTGGCCGGCGTTGACGATCGCCATGTCGAGGCCCGCGGGGATCGCGTGGTAGAGAAAGACGCTGTGCATCGCGCGGCGCACGGGCTCGTTGCCGCGGAACGAGAAGCTGAGGTTGCTGAGGCCGCCGCTGATGTGGACCCCGGGGCAGCGCCGGCGGATTTCGCTCGCAGCCTCGATGAAATCGAGCGCGTAGCGGCGGTGCTCGTCGATGCCGGTGGCGACCGCGAAAATGTTGGGATCGAAGATGATGTCGTGCGCTTCGAAGCCGTCGGCGACGAGGAGTTTGTAGGCGCGCTCGCAAATGTCGACCTTGCGCTGCGCGGTGTCGGCTTGGCCGGTTTCGTCGAACGCCATGACGACCGCGGCGGCGCCGTAACGGCGGCATTTGCGCGCGACGTCGAGGAACAGGGCCTCGCCTTCCTTAAGCGAGATCGAATTGACGATCGGCTTGCCCGACACGCATTTCAGGCCCGCCTCGATCACGCTCCATTTTGAGCTGTCGATCATCACCGGGACGCGCGCGATGTCGGGCTCGGCGGCGATGCGCTTCAAAAAGGTCGTCATCGCCAGCTCGCTGTCGAGCAGCGCCTCGTCCATGTTGACGTCGACGATCTGCGCGCCGTTCTCGACCTGCTCGCGCGCGACCGCGACCGCCGCGTCATAGTCGCCGGCGAGGATCAGCTTCTTGAATTTGGCCGATCCGGTGACGTTGGTACGCTCGCCGATATTGACGAAACGCGCGCCGGCGCTTGCTACCCCCTCCCCGTTCGTGTCGAGCGAAGTCGAGACACGTCCCTCGACTTCGCTCGGGACGAACGGTGCGGTGGGTGCAGCCGCCTGTTCGCTCACGCGGCAATGACCATCGGCTCGAGCCCGGCGAGCACGGTGTGCGCTGGCGCCTGCGGGATCGCCCGCGGCAACTGATTCTGCGCCGCCTTGGCGATCGCCGCGATATGCGCCGGCGTCGTGCCGCAGCAGCCGCCGACGAGGTTGACCAGCCCGTCGTCGATCCAGTCGCGCACTTGGGCGGCGGTTTCCTGGGCGGCTTCGTCATACTCGCCAAGCTCGTTGGGCAGGCCGGCATTGGGATAGGCCATGACCAAAGTGTCGGCGGTGGCAGCAAGCGCCGCGAGGTGCGGGCGGAGCTGCGCCGCGCCGAACGAGCAATTGAGTCCGATCGTCAGCGGCCGCGCATGGCGAACGCTCGCCCAGAAGGCTTCGACAGTGTGACCGGACAAGTTGCGGCCAGACAGATCGGTCAACGTCATCGAGATCATCAACGGCAGTTCGCAGCCCAGCGCTTGTTCGGCCTCCAGCCCGGCCATGATCGCGGCTTTGGCGTTGAGCGTGTCGAACACGGTTTCGATCAGGATGAAATCGACCCCGCCCTCGACCAGCGCGTCGATCTGCTCGCGGTAGACCGATTTCACCGTGTCGAAATCGACCTCGCGAAACGCGGGATCGTTGACGTCGGGTGAGAGCGACAGGGTCTTGTTGGTCGGCCCGAGCGCGCCCGCCACCCACATCGGCCGCTTCTGTTGGTCGGCAACGTCGCGCGTGATCCGCGCGGCTTCGCGATTGATGCGCGCAACCAATGCCTCGGCACCGTAATCGGCCTGGCTGATGCGGTTGGCATTGAAGGTGTTGGTCGCGAGCACGTCAGCGCCGGCCGCGGCGAAGCTTTCGCAGATGCGCTTCACCACCCCCGGCTGGGTAATGTTGAGCAAATCGTTGTTGCCGCGCTGATCCTTCGAAAGGTCGAGGCCCGCGCAATAATCCTCGCTCCGCAGCTTTTCGGCCTGGACCAAGGTACCGTAGGCGCCGTCCTTAATCAGGATCCGTTGCCGGGCATGGGCGCGAAGGGAGTCAGACGCGCTCATGCCCGTGCCCGTACGCCGAGCAGATGACAGATTGCGTAGCTTAGCTCTGCCCGGTTCAAGGTGTAGAAGTGGAAGTGACGGACGCCGCCCGCGTAAAGCTGCCCGCACAATTCGGCGGCGACGGTCGCCGCGATCAGCTGGCGCGCCGAGGGCAGATCGTCGAGCCCTTCGAACATTGCATCGAGCCATTCGGGGATGGCGGCGCCGCACGCCTGCGCGAAGCGGCGCGTGGTGGCGACGTTGGACACGGGCAGGATGCCGGGCACGATCTCCACATCGAGGCCGGCGGCGGCCGCTTCGTCGCGGAAGCGGAAGAAGCAGTCGGCGGAAAAGAAGAATTGCGTGATCGCGCGGTCTGCGCCGGCGTCGACCTTGCGCTTGAGGTTTTCGAGATCGAAGGCGCGCGACGACGAGTCCGGATGCATTTCCGGATAGGCCGCGACCGAAATGTCGAACGGTGCGACCTGCTTGAGGCCCGCGACCAGCTCGGTCGCATCGCGATAGCCCTGCGGATGCGGCTGATATTTGATGCCCGCCTCGGGCGCGTCGCCGCGCAATGCGACGATGTGGCGTACGCCGAGATCCCAATATTCCTGTGCGACTGCATCGACCTCGGCGCGGCTGGCGCCGACGCAGGTCAAGTGCGCGGCCGGAGTCAGCGGCGTTTCCTTGAGGATCCGCTCGACCGTCGCATGGGTACGCTCGCGGGTCGATCCGCCCGCGCCGTAAGTGACCGAGACGAAGCGCGGCTGCAGCGGCGCCAGCGTCTGAATCGATTCCCACAAGGTGTCCGCCATCTTGTCGGTCTTGGGCGGGAAGAATTCGAAGCTGACGGCGATGTCGCCGCGGGTCTGCGCGAACAGCGGCTCGTGGTGGCGCAGCGCCTCGATCGGCTGGCGGTTCATGCCGCCTGCCGTTGCGGGACGTCCGCCTTAGATCCGCGCCACAGGGTGACGGTCAGCTCGCCGCCGCGGAGGTGTTCGACCTGGTCCATGACGAGGCTCGACGCGGCAAACCAGCCAGCCATTGCCTCATCCTCAAAGCCGAGGCGGATGTGGGCGTCGGTGGTGCGCAATTCTTCGCGGTCGTGCGCTGCGAAATCGACAACCAGCAAGGTGCCGCCGGGCGCAAGGACGCGCGCCGCTTCGGCGATCGCGGCGGCGGGGGAATGGGCGTAGTGTAGCACCTGGTGGATGACGACGCTGTCGGCCGACGCGTCGGCCAGCGGCAGCGCATACATGTCGCCCTGCCGCAGGCTTGAGGAGATGCCCGCAGCTTCCAGCTTGACCCGTGCCAGCCGAAGCATTTCGGACGACCGATCGATGCCGATCGCCTGCGTAGCCCGCGGCCCGAGCAATTCGATCATCCGCCCGGTGCCGGTGCCGATGTCGATCAGGGTGCCCAGCGGTCTTGCCCCAAGCGCCCGGTCAATGGCGCGTTCGACATCGCTTTCGGCGACATGGAGCGAGCGGATCTGGTCCCACACCTCGGCATGGCCGGCGAAATAGCGGTTGGCAGCCTCGGCACGATCGGCGCGGATGGCGTCGATGCGCGCCGCGTCGGCCGCGAAGGAGGCGTCGGTCGCACTATCCGACCAAGCGTCGATCAACGCGAACATCGGATCGACCCGCGCTGCTTCGGCCAAGGTCAGGAACACCCAGCTGCCTTCCTTGCGGCGTTCAAGCACACCCGCATCGGCGAGAATCTTCAGGTGCCGCGACACCCGCGGCTGGCTTTGGCCGAGCACCTGCGCCAGTTCGCCCACCGACAATTCCATCACCCGCAGCAAGGCGAGGATCCGCAGACGCGTGGCGTCGGCGAGGGCCTGGAGACGGTCGGAGAGCGGAAGCATCGTCATCACGTAAGTTAAAGATATAAAGATATCTTTATATCGTCAAACCGAATGCCAAAATAATGTCTTGTGCGAGGCTAGAGATCACCGCTATTGCCGGCGGTCTGGCCCGAAGCGACTCGCGGATGGCCGAACTGACGCCTCCCCTTGGGCGTCGTTATTGGGAGTGGAAAGACTATGAAGAAGGTTGCTCTGACCGTTGCGGTCCTGTCGCTCGGCCTCGCCGCTTGCCAGGACAATGCCGCTGACAACAATGCCAGCGTCGTGAACACGATCGAGACCGAGGCCGAGGCCGACGTCAACGCCGCCAGCAACAGCGCCGATGCTGCCCTGAACGCCGCCGGCAACGAGCTGGATGCGGCCGGCAACGCGGTTGAGAACGCTGGTGAAGCGGTCGACAACGCGGCTGACAACGCAGCCAACTAAGCTTTTCGCTTCGACGAAAAGGAAGGGCCGTCCGGGCAACCGGGCGGCCCTTTTTCTATTGCCGATTGAAGTGGTACTTCGAGCGGAATGAAGATTGCCCTTCCACTCATCTGCTTGCTGGTCGCGGGTTGCCGCGATGCGCAGCCGCCGCTGCCGACACGCGACGAGGCGGCGCAATTGAATGAGGCGGAGGATTTGCTCGACCAGACGGCGAATGACGAAGGGCCGGACGCTGCGGCGGCCGACCCTTCTTTGAACAACTAGCTTCGGGCGTGCCCGGCGCGGCGTAGATCCGCGCCGTCGGTCCTGTCGCCTGATGGCGCAGGCCGTCCGGCCTTCGGCGAGTCCGGGGACTGCTAACGGCCGCTTAGCGACCGCTTCGCTGTCCCCGGCCGCCTCAGGCTAGAAGTCCATTCCGCCCATGCCGCCCATGCCGCCACCGGCCATCGCGGGGGCCGGCTTGTCGTCCGGCGCGTCGGCGATGGTGGCTTCGGTGGTGATCAGCAGGCCGGCAACCGAGGCCGCGTCCTGGAGCGCGGCGCGAACGACCTTGGTCGGGTCGATGACGCCGGCCTGGACGAGGTTCTCGTACACCTCGGTCTGGGCATTGAAGCCAAGCGTTGGATCATTGCCGTCGATCAGCTTGCCCGCGACCACCGCACCGTCATGGCCGGCGTTCTCGGCGATCTGACGCACCGGAGCCTGCAGCGAGCGACGGATGATGTCGATACCGCGGGTCTGGTCGTCATTTTCGCCCTTGAGGCCTTCGAGCGCCTTGCCGGCATAAAGCAGCGCCGTGCCGCCGCCGGGGACGATTCCTTCCTCGACCGCAGCGCGGGTGGCGTGGAGCGCGTCGTCGACACGATCCTTGCGTTCCTTGACCTCGACCTCGGACGCGCCTCCAACCTTGATCACCGCAACGCCGCCGGCCAGCTTGGCCAGCCGCTCCTGCAGCTTTTCACGGTCATAGTCGGACGTGGTGTTCTCGATCTGCTGACGGATCGCACCAACACGCGCCTCGATCGCTTCGCGGGTGCCCGCGCCGTCGACGATGGTCGTGTTGTCCTTGTCGATGGTGACGCGCTTGGCCTGGCCGAGCATGTTGACCGTGACGTTCTCCAGCTTGATGCCGAGATCTTCGCTGATCATTTCGCCGCCCGAGAGGATCGCAATGTCCTCGAGCATCGCCTTGCGGCGATCGCCGAAGCCCGGCGCCTTGACCGCCGCGACCTTGAGGCCGCCGCGCAGCTTGTTGACGACCAGAGTCGCCAGCGCTTCGCCTTCGATGTCCTCGGCGATGATGAGCAGCGGACGACCGCTCTGCACCACGGCTTCGAGGATCGGAAGCATCGCCTGCAGGTTCGACAGCTTCTTTTCGTGGATGAGGATGTAGGGGTCGCTAAGTTCGACCGACATCTTTTCCGGGTTGGTGATGAAGTAAGGCGACAAATAACCGCGGTCGAACTGCATGCCTTCGACGACGTCGAGTTCGAACTCGAGGCCCTTGGCTTCCTCGACCGTGATGACGCCTTCCTTGCCGACCTTTTCCATCGCCTCGGCGATCTTTTCGCCGACTTCGCGGTCGCCGTTGGCGGAAATGATGCCGACCTGCGCGATCTCGTTCGATCCGGCAACGGCCTTCGACCGCTCCTTGAGGTCCGCGACAACCTTGGTCACGGCGAGATCGATGCCGCGCTTGAGGTCCATCGGGTTCATGCCCGCGGCGACCGACTTCATGCCTTCGCGCACGATCGACTGCGCCAGCACGGTCGCGGTCGTGGTGCCATCGCCGGCGATGTCGTTGGTCTTCGAGGCCACTTCGCGCACCATCTGCGCGCCCATGTTCTCGAACTTGTCCTTGAGCTCGATCTCCTTGGCGACGGTGACGCCGTCCTTGGTGATGCGCGGCGCGCCGAAGCTCTTGTCGATGACGACGTTGCGGCCCTTGGGACCCAGCGTCACCTTCACGGCATTGGCGAGGATGTCGACGCCGGCGAGAATGCGCTCACGCGCATCGCGGCTGAATTTCACGTCTTTGGCTGCCATTGGGCTACCCTTTCTGAATGTGGAAAGTCACAAAAAGTCGCACTTGCCACGCGCATGCGCGAGCGAGCGCGGAAAAGGTCAGGCGACGATCCCGAGGATGTCGCTTTCCTTCATGATGATCAGGTCTTCACCGTCGATCTTGACCTCGGTGCCCGACCACTTACCGAACAGGATCTTGTCGCCAGCCTTGACGTCCAGCGGCGTGACCTTTCCTTCTTCGGTCTTGGCACCGCCGCCGACGGCGACGACTTCGCCTTCCTGCGGCTTTTCCTTGGCGGTATCCGGGATGATGATCCCGCCCGACGTCTTCTCGTCAGCTTCGACGCGGCGAACGAGGACGCGGTCATGAAGCGGCCTGAATCCCATGGGTGTAAACCCCCTCTTTCTAGTTGAACATTGCCGTTGGCACTCCCCAGGGGAGAGTGCCAGCGTGAGGGGCATATGGGTCGGCCTTTCCTATTCGTCAACGAGTCCGAGCGATGGCTTTTTCAACCGTGCGAAAGGCGGGTCAGGCTGATGCTTTCACGCTTGGCACCTAGGAGGTCGCGAAGAGCCATCCGATGTTCCCGCCAAGAACGGCGAACAGCAAATAAGCGGCATCGCCCAGCATATGCAGCGCCATTCCGGGAAGGATTGATCCCGTGCGCCGGACCAGCGCGCAATAGATAAGCGAGATGAGGAAAAAGCCGGGCAGCAGCACCAGAACGCCTAGCCCGTGCACCAAATGCGCTGCCGCGAACACGGCACTTGTCACCACCATCGCGGTCTCCGGGCCGAACCGTTCCAGCCGACTGAACATGAAGCCGCGATAGGCCATTTCCTCCGCGACGCCGGCGACGAGCGGCGTCATCACGAATGCCGAAATCCGGAAGGCCGTCGTCGGATATTGCGAGCCGTCGGGGAGGGGCCGGCCGCCGCTCAATCCGATCCACGCGGCAGTAAGGGCGACGAAAACAAGGATCAGCATCCAGGTCTCGGCGGACCAGCGATGCGCCCTCTCCGGCCCGCCCGCGGACCAGAGGCGAAGCGTCCGCCATCGGGCATCTCGCGACGCGCGCGGCGGACCACCGCCCGCAAGCCACCAAGCGAGCAAGGCCAGGAGGATCAACGTGGCGGCTGCCGCCCACGGCAGGTCAGGGCGGATCCGCGCGTTGAGCGGCGCGAGGAGCGCCCAAGGCCCGATCCCCAGAATGGCAACGCCCAGTCCTAACGCCACTTCCCTGGCGATCCCCCAATTCCTCGAATGCGTCATCCTGCCCCTCGCGTACGAACCAGCTCGAAGCGTTCCCGAAGAGCCCATCGGCCCAGCATCAGCGCGGAAACGATGCCGAGGCCGATCGCAAGCCCAGTCCAGATGCCGACGCCGTCCCAGCCCCGCTCAAACGCCAGCCAGGCGCCGGCGCCGATGCCGATGACCCAATAGCCGAGCAAGGCGAACAGCATCGGCATCCGCGTATCGTGGAGGCCGCGCAGCATGCCCGCGCCGACGACCTGTGCTCCGTCGAAAATCTGGAAGGCAGCGGCGACGACGAGGAAGGTGACGGCAAGGTCGATCACGCGGGCGTTGGCGGGCGTGTCGTCCAGGAAGAAGCCGACGAGGTCGCGCGGGACGGCCCACATTACCGCCGCCATCGCCGCCATGAACAGCACGCCAAGCGACCAGGCGATCCACCCTGCGCGGCCAAGCCCATCGACATCGCCCGCGCCGAGCGCGCGGCCGACGCGCACGGTGGCCGCCTGGCTGAGGCCCCACGGAACCATGAAGGTCAGCGCGGCAATCTGCAGCGCGACGGCGTGCGCGGCGACGCTGGCGGCGTCGATCAGCCCCATCAGATAAGCGGCGGCGCCGAACACCGCGCCTTCGAAGGCAAAGGCAAAGCCGATCGGAATGCCGAGCCGAAGCATCCGCCCGAGGCGCGGCCAGTCGGGCCGCCAGAAATGCCCGAACAGGTGGAAGCGGCGGAACTGCCGGTCGGTCAGGATAACCGCCGCCAAAGCCAGCGCGATCCCGGTCCACACGATCGAACTGGCGAGGCCGCCGCCGAAGATCCCCATCGCGGGCAGCCCGAAACGGCCGAAGATCAGAGCCCAGCCGAGCAAGGCGTTGGCGAAGATTCCGACCGCGCTGATCGCCAGCACCCAGCCGGGGCGCTCGACTGCGGCGAGGAAGTTGCGCATCGCCTGGAACAGCAGCCAGGGCAGCATGGTCCACATGTAGCCGCGCAGGAAGATGGCCGCGTCGCGCGCCAGATCGGGCTGCTGGCCGAGCGCAAGAATGATCGTTTCGGCATGCCACAGCATCAGCCACAGGGGCAGCGCGGCCATCACCGCCAGCCACATTGACTGGCGGAAGCTGCGCCGGACGTCGCGGACCGAGTGCGCCTTGGCGCCGAGCGCGGTGGCCATCATCGGCGAGGCGGCGGTGAGGATGCCGAACGCGGCAAAGCCGAGCGGCCAGGTAAGGTTGATCCCGAGCGCCGAGGCGGCGAGCTGCTGCGGGCCGAGCCAGCCCATCAGCACCACGTCGGTCGCCTGGATCAACGCGAAGGTCAGGTTGCTGAGGATCAGCGGCCAGGCCAGCGTCAGCGTCGCGCGAAGCTCCTCGCTCCACACCGGCGGTCGCACACGGGGCTTGATGACCGGCTGTTCCATCCCATGTCATTGCGAGCAACGGAGTGACGAAGCAATCTGGCTGTGGCGCGGACGGATTGCTTCGCGTCGCTCGCAAAGACCCGCTATCCCGGCTAGCGGCAGCTCGAAAAAGGCGACCGAAGAATGAAATTCGTATCCGCAATCTGGAAGCTGCTGGTCGGGATCAAGGACGCGCTCGTCCTGATCGCGATGCTGATGTTCTTCGGTCTCCTCTACATGGCCTTGTCGATGCGGCCCGAGCCGGTCGTGGCCGGCGTGCTCGATCTGTCGCTTGACGGCACCGTGGTCGAGCAGCCCGCACCGTCCACATGGGCCGATGTCGCCGGAGGCCGCATGATTCGCCAGCATCGGCTGCGCGACGTCGTCGGCGCGCTCGATGAGGCGCGCACGGATTCGCGGGTGAAGGCGGTCGCGCTCGACCTCGATGGATTCCTTGGCGGTGGGCAGGTCGCGGTGTCCGATATCGCCGATGCGGTCCGCCGCGTCCGTGCCGCGGGCAAGCCGGTCGTGGCCTATGCCGTCGGCTACAGCGACGACAGCTATCTCCTCGCTGCATCCGCCTCTGAAGTGTGGCTCAACCCGCTCGGCGCGGTGGTGATCGCCGGGCCCGGCGGCGCCAACCTCTATTTCAAGGGCCTGCTCGACAAGCTGGGCGTGACCGCCAACGTCTATCGCGTCGGCACGCACAAGGCCGCAGTCGAGCCCTACACGCGCAGCGACATGTCGCCCGAAGCCAGGCAGAATGCCGAGGCCCTGGGGCAGGCCGTGCTGGAACATTGGCGCGATCTTGTCCGCGTGGCGCGCCCCAAGGCGAACGTCGACCTGTTCCTGCGCGACATGCCGGGCGCGGTGCAGCGCGCGGGCGGCGACATGGCGCAGGCGGCGCTCCGCGCGGGGCTGGTGGACAAGGTGGCCGAACGATCCGCCTTCGAGGCGCGGCTGGCGCAACTGGGCGGCGACAATGCCGACGATCCCGCGGGCTTCCAGCGCATCAAGCTGCGCGCCTACGTCAACGATACGGTGACGGCGTCGGGCAGCGGGCCGATCGGCGTGGTCACGGTCGCGGGCATGATCGTCGATGGCGACCAGCCGGCAGGATCGGCGGGCGGCGATACGATTGCGCGCGCCATTTCCAAGGGCGTCGAAAGCGGCGTGAAGGCACTGGTGGTGCGGGTCGATAGCCCGGGCGGGTCGGTGCTGGCGTCGGAACGCATCCGCCAGGCCCTGCTCGACGCCAAGGCGAAGAAGATCCCGATCGTCGTGTCGATGGGGAATACCGCGGCATCTGGCGGCTATTGGGTCGCGACCCCCGCCGACTTCATCTACGCCGAGCCGTCGACCATCACCGGATCGATTGGCGTGTTCGGCGTGCTGCCGAGCTTTCAGGGTGCTCTCGACAAGCTTGGCGTCGGCGCCGACGGCATCAAGACGACGCCGCTGTCAGGCGAGCCCGACCTGCTCCGCGGCCCCTCGCCCGAGGTCAATGCGCTCATCCAGACGGGCATCGAATCGACTTACCGGCGCTTCCTGACGATCGTCGCCCAGTCGCGGGGCAAGTCGCCCGCGCAGATCGATGCGATCGCACAGGGCCGCGTGTGGGACGGCGGCACGGCGCGCCAGCTGGGCCTGGTCGACGGTTTCGGCGGGATCGACGAAGCCGTGGCCAAGGCGGGCGAGCTGGCCAAGATCGAGGCGGGAAGCCGGACCGCGCGCTACCTCGATCCGCCGCGCAGCTTCGAGGACGAATTGCTCAACGCCTTCAACTGGGGCGAGGACGACGGCCAGACACCCGCCGACGCGTTCGGCGCCCTTGCCCGGCGGCCGGAGCAGCAGATCGCCGCTGCGCTGGCCGAAGTGCGGATGATCGCCGCCGGACCCACGATCCAGGCGCGCTGCCTGGAATGCGCGTCCTCGTCGCCGGTGCGGCTGACGGCCAAGGACTGGAGCGTGCTGGGCCTGCTCGGACGGCTGTTCGGGCTCGGCTAGGCCGCATTGCGCGCGGCCTTGCGGCGGCGCCTGATCGTCATCGGCAGCATGATGAGGGCGAGCAGGGTCGTGACCAGCGAGACGATGCCGAAGCCGATCACCCACGGATTGTGCGTGTCCTCGCGCGTCTGCGGGTCCATGATGTGCAGGCCCCACATGAAATCATAGAATCGCCACCAGGCGGTGCGGCGCGCGACCACCTCGCCTGATCCGGGATCGACGTAGAAATGCGTGCCGTCGTCCATCCGCACCTGCCACGCGGCCATGTCGCGGCGGAAATCGACCGGGGGCCGGGCAGGATCGATGCGCGTGACGGCGGCGACCTTCGCCTCCCCCGTGTAGCGCGCGCCGACCTCCCGCACCGCGTCGGCGGCGGACAGGGGCGGAAGCAGCGCGCCGCTTTGTGGATCGGCGAGGCGGGTGGTGCCGTCGGGCAGGCCGAGCACCCAGCGCGGCCCGGCGGCGCGCGGCTCGAGCTTCAAGGCCGCGATCGGCAGCCCGGCGACCACCGGCGGGACCGCGAGGCCGGTCATGCGCATCGGCTTGGGATCGGCGAGCAGGTGCGTGCCGCGCACCTCCTCGATCGGCTTCCACACCATGATCAAGCCCGACACGGTCCACACCAGGAACGGAATGCCCACAATCCAGCCGAGCCAGATGTGCCAGCGGCGCAAGCGCGAACGAACAGCTCCCATTGCGAAGCGCCTTAAATGTGAATGGGCTTGCCGGTCACGGCCATCGCCGCTTCCTTGAGCGCTTCGCTGTGGGTCGGGTGGGCGTGGCAGGTGTAGGCGATGTCCTCGCTGGTCGCGCCGAATTCCATCGCCTGCGCGGCCTGGGCGATCATCGTCCCGCCGACGCTGGCGATGACCCACACGCCAAGCACGCGGTCGGTGCGGGCGTCGGCGATGACCTTCACGAAGCCGTCGGGTTCATGATTGGTCTTGGCGCGGCTGTTGGCGAGCATCGGGAACTTGCCGACCTTGATGTCGCCATGTTCCTTGGCCTGCGCCTCGGTCAGGCCGACGCCGGCGATCTCGGGCATGGTATAGACCACGCTTGGGATGACATCGTGGTTCACGATTCCGGTCAGGCCCGCGATATTCTCTGCCACCGCAATGCCCTCATCCTCGGCCTTGTGCGCGAGCATCGGGCCGGGGATGACGTCGCCGATCGCCCACACGCCGGGGACCGCGGTCTTGAAGCTGTGATCGGTCTCGATCTGGCCGCGCTGGTTAAGCTTGAGCCCAATCTTGTCGAGGCCGAGGCCGTCGGTGTTGGGACGTCGCCCGATGGAGACGAGGACGTGGCTTGCCTCGATCGTTTCGGCCGCGCCGCCCTTGGCGGGTTCGACCGTGATCGTCGCCTTGGCGCCGCTTACCGCCACGCCGGTGACCTTGGTGCCGAGCCTGAATTCGATCCCCTGCTTCTTGAAGATCTTGTTCGATTCCTTGCGGATGTCGTCGTCGAAGCCGGGCAGGATCTGGTCGAGGAACTCGACGCAGGTGACCTTGGCGCCAAGCCGCCGCCAGACGCTGCCGAGCTCGAGCCCGATCACGCCGCCGCCGATCACCACGAGATGCTCGGGCACCTGCTCAAGCTCCAGCGCGCCGGTCGAGGAGACGACGATCTTCTCGTCGATCTCGACCCCCGGCAGCGGGGTGACCGAGGAGCCGGTGGCGATGACGATGTTCTTGGCGGTGACGGTGCGGTCCCCGACTTTGACGCTATTCGCGCTTTCGAACGTCGCGAGGCCCTTGAGCCATTCGACCTTGTTCTTCTTGAACAGGAATTCGATGCCCCCGGTCAGGCCCTTGACCGCGTCCTTGCGCTGGCCGTGCATCGCCGGAAGGTCGAGTTCGGGCGTGACCTTGATGCCCATCGCGGCCATCGCGCCATTGGCCGCGGCGTCATAATATTCGGACGCGTGGAGCAACGCCTTGGACGGGATGCAGCCGACGTTGAGGCAGGTGCCGCCGAGCGTCTCGCGGCTTTCCGCGCAAGCGGTCTTGAGGCCGAGTTGGGCAGCGCGGATCGCGGCGACGTAGCCGCCTGGCCCGGCACCAATCACCAGCACGTCGAAATCAGTTTGGTCAGCCATGCATCTCTTCCGTCATCCCTGCGAAAGCGGGGATCCCGCTTCTTTCTTCGGGGGTTTTGATCAGCTGGATTCCCGCTTTCGCGGGAATGACGATCCGGGGCCATTTAGGGTGATGACCCGCGCCTGACCACCCCGCTACTTCTGACGCACCTGGTCGAGCCCTTCGCCGGCGTCGATCAGCTTGCCGGCGCGCTGCTCCTGGACCGCGCGGAGCAAGGTCCGTGCGGCGTTGCGCACTTCTTCCTGCACATCGTGGTCGGCGTCGAGCTCGTCATGGCTGGTCGCGTAGGGCTTCCAATAGCCGATGTAGCGGTCGAGCTCGGCGGTCGGGCCGGCGGGCTTCAGCTTCATGAAACGCAGCCAGTCGGCGAGGCTTCGGCGGACATTCTCCGCCCCTTCGACGTCGCCGTGGACGATGACCGAGAAGACCCGTCCTTCGAGATGGCGCGGATAGGGCCAGCCGTCGAGCTCGAGCTGCTTGGCCTTCTTGGCGTCCTTGCCATGCGTGCTTGTGGGGTCGGGATTCCCGCCGTCGGCGCACACCAGCCGGTCCATCATCAGCTTCATCGGCGATGTTGGCGAATACCAGTTGACCGGGTTGATCAGCATGATCCCGTGCGCCCGCACCCACATCGGGTAGATGTCGTTCATCCAGTCCTGGGTCTGCCCCAAGGCGTAATTGGGATAGCAGCTGCACGGCCAGTGGCAGAGTGCGGCAGCGGTCGAGAAGCAGGCTTTGCACGGGTGGATGTTGCGGCCGTATTCGCTTGCCAGCCGTGACAGGTCGAGCAAGCGCACGAGCGTGCCGTCGACGCCGCAAATCTCCTGCGCGATCTCGAGCAGGCGCCAGCTCTTCGACATTTCACCGGGGCACGTGTGCTCGCTGCGTGACGAGCCGTTGACGATAAGGATGCACGGCGGTTGCGCCGGGTCGTCATGCTCCCGCTGCGCCTGGTGGATGGCGTCGCGCGCGGCGCGCCAGTCGTCCGACAAGTCATAGCCAGGATCGGCGAAGCCTTTGCCCGCCTTATGCGTGCGCGGCGCCTTGCGGCCCTGGTCGTAGCCGTCCCAGGCCACTGCGGCGACGCGGTCGAGATCGGCCTTCAACGGGTCGAACGCCGGATCGGTGAACTGCGACAGGAAGCGCTTGCGGAATTCAGCCTCATCAAGCTGGGGCGACGGCATGCCCTTGCGGGGCTCGGGAGCCTTGGTCATGCCCGCTCAACGCACGAGTGGGGATTGGTTGCGCGCGCGTGTGCGGCCGCGGGTCAGCCTTCGCCGACGGGCAGATCGCTGTTGAAGATGTCCGCAGCCGCTTTCCATTTGCCGTCGATCTTCCGCCAGACGACGACATATTTGCCCGTATCGCTGACCGCGGTGCCGTTGGGCGTCATCGCCAGCCGGTACGTCCCCCGGTCTAGCGCCATGTCGCCCGACGATGAAATGAGGATCTGTTCGGGCGCGAAGTTCAGGTCGAAGCCTGGGATACCCATCATGCCGGCCCAGGTCTGTTGAATCGCGGCGGGGCCTTTTCCGATCGGGCCGTTGGGCGGCATAACCGCGCCGTCTTCGGCGTAAAGGCCCGCGATCCCCGCGGCATCCTTTGCCTTAATAAGCTGGAGCCAGCGATCGACTTCCGCTCGAATCGCCTTTTCCTCCGCAGCCGGATCGCTGGCGCCACGCGCTTCTACCACAGCACTCTCAGCGGGTTTGTCGGCGGGCCGACATGCCGGCAGCAACAACGCCGTTGCCGAAAGTAACAAGAGTGATTTCGTCATCTGTTCCCTCCCCAAGCCTGGTCCAAAATACCAGCAGCGGGGGCGGCCCGCCACTTCACCAACGATAATGCCGGCTCGGCACGCCCGATTTGCCACTGCATCCCCGATCTGCGAGGGCAAGGGATGACCTACAACGACACCTTCCAGGACCGCATCCGCGCGGCCAACGAGGCGCGTGAAAACGCGCTCGCCAAGCTAAAGGTCAAGGCGCCGCTTGATCCCGCGGTCGTCGCCGAAAGCGTCGAACGGCAGAATCAGCGCGAAGCCAAGCAGGCAGAAAAAGCCGCCGCCAAGCGCGCCGAGCGCGAGGCGCAGGCCGCGGAGAAAGCCGCCAAGGCCGTGGCTGCCGCGCCGCCTACCGAGGCCGAGCGCAAGGCGGCGCGCGACGCCAAATATGCCGCGCGCAAGGCCCGCAAGTAAGCACCAGCCGATGAAAGTCCGCGAGCTACTGGCGACGGCGCAGGTGCCCGGCGGCGAGGAGCTGCGCCTGTTCCGCCGCGACCGCGATTATATGATCGTGCTCGACCGCAACGAGCTGATGAACAGCCGCATGAGCGGGTCGGAAGAGCAGCTTGCGACGCTGACCATCGCGCGGCTGGCGAACCGGAGCGACCCGCGGCTGCTGATCGGCGGTTATGGCATGGGCTTCACGCTGCGCGCGGCCCTGGCGGCGTTGCCGGCGGGCGCGTCGGTCGTCGTCGCCGAGCTTGTGCCGGAGATCATCGAATGGGCGCGCGGGCCGATGGCCGAACTGACCGCCGGCGGCCTCGACGACCCGCGCGTGACCGTGGTCGAAGGCGATGTCGCGGCGGCAATCGCAGGGGCGCGCGGCAGTTACGATGCGATCCTGCTCGACGTCGACAACGGCCCCGACGGCCTGACGCGGGCGGGGAACGACGGGCTCTATTCGGCCGCCGGATTGGCAGCAGCGGGGGCGGCGCTGGCGCGCGGCGGAATTCTGGCCGTCTGGTCGGCAAGCGACGACGCGGCGTTCACCAAGCGCCTCAGCTCTGGTGGCTTCAATGTTTCAATCCAAAAGGTTCGCGCCCGCTCCAACGGCAAGGGCGCGCAACACACGATCTGGCTGGCTGAGACGCGGTAAGCGAACCTTCGCTTCCGACTGATCGCGGTCGCTGGCGTTCGCCGGTGACGCAATTCTGCGCCGCCACGCACCTCGCCGCTATCGCGTTCCCACCGTTTGCGCGCGCAAGTCTGCAATCAGCGTTTTTCCGACCGTCTCCCCTGTCGACGCCCAGGGCGCGTACGCATTGAGAAGCGGCGCGATGCGGTCGAGCGGCATTTCGTCCGCTGTCATCAAACGGACGGGTTGCTGAGGCGTGCGAGGCGCGAAGACACGCGAAAATTCGATCAGCGCGGTCGCTCCGACATCCGCTCGCCAGCCCCTGCCGCGAAGGATCTGGATGTCGCAGATCAACCTGTCGCCATCCCTGATAACGGCGACTTCGCTTTTTTCACCGCCCGCGCCTCTTTCCTCGACCGAGAGCTTCCAGCCTGTTCGAGCATCGGTCACGGTCTTCGATAGCGGATCGAAGCGGAATCGCGCGTTCGGCTCGCCGATCACCACGTCGACGTCATCAAGTCCCAGCAGTCGCCCAGAATCGTTTTTCCCATCCACGACGGACGGGAAGCGCCGGGCTCGTTGGGCCTGTTCGGCCTGCGCCAGTCGCTGGTTATTGACCCGCTCAGGCTCGCGTCGATCCAGCACGAGCAGTTTGCCCGAGGTCTTCCGGACGCTCCGCGCGATTGCCCGCAAGGCGGTCGCGAGCATCTGAGCCTGACGGTCGAGCGGCAATTCTCGCGGGTAGATCGCCTCGGCGTAGGGGAAGAACGTCGACGGATAAACATGGTCGATCGTGACGAAAATCAGTCCGTTTTTCCGAAACTGAGAGGCGTCAATTTCCGCCCGCGCGCCAGTCGGCTCGTATTCTGACGTCCACCAAGCGAGCCTCACTGGGATCGAAGCACTGGCTTTCGGCGATGCAATAGCGGTGTAATCCCGGTTGTTCAGGGAGAGCACCAGCGTCGTTGCGGATGCGGGGTCGTGCACGATCGCCATTCCCGCATGGGCTTTCTGAACCACAAGATTGTCGTCGGGTTCAGGCTGAATGGCGATAACGCCATGTTCCAAGGTCCGACGGTTAGCTTCCTCTGCCCGGGCGCGCCCGGCCGGCCTGTCGTCAATAATCATCGAGGCTTCTCGAACGGCGTCCGCGAATGCCTCGGCCATCTTGCTGAACATCGTTGAGAAGCTGTCGTCGCTGTTTTTCAAGGGCCGTCCCTCACACGAACAAAGCGTCGATACGACAGCGACAGAAAGCGCCAAAAGCGCAAGGCGTTTCGCTTTGAGCACCGGGTCGGCGCGTTCGCTTAGGAACTCATTCCATCCTTGTCCTTGCGGATTGTATCGGCCGCATGCTTGAATGCGTCCATCGCTGTGCTTGCCGCGAACAGATCGGTCATAATCCAATTCAGCAGACCGAAAGCTGACATCAAGCGGCCGATGGCGAGCGCGCCAATCGTTACCACGGAGAGCGCTATTACAGCCGTTATACCCACGGGGTTTGAACTCCTTGCCCAGTCAACCCGTGTCTTAAGCCCTGCAAGCCCTTAAGATCCTCTTTCGATCACAGGCACATCGACAGAAAGAATCTTTGTCGTCGACCGGCGGGAATGAGGTCGCTGAAATGCGCTGGCGCGGATGACGATTTACGGGAAGAGCGACTCCAGCCACGCAAAGTGCACACCGACGCTCGCGCCTAAAGGTCGATCAGCAGCCGCGTCGGGTCTTCGATCGCTTCCTTGACGCGCACCAGGAACGTCACTGCTTCGCGGCCGTCGACGAGGCGGTGGTCGTAGCTCAAGGCGAGGTACATCATCGGGCGGATGACGACCTGGCCGTCCTTGGCGACCGGGCGTTCTTCGATACGGTGCATGCCGAGCACGCCCGACTGGCCCTTGTTGAGAATTGGCGTCGACAGCAGCGACCCGAACACGCCGCCGTTGGAGATGGTGAAGGTGCCACCGGCCATGTCGTCCATGGTCAGCGTGCCGTCCTTGGCGCGCTTGCCGAAGTCAGCGATGGTCTTTTCGATTTCGGCGAAGCTCATGCGGTCGGCATTGCGGACGACGGGGACGACGAGGCCCTTGGGCGCGGACACGGCGACCGAGACGTCGAGATAATCGCGGTAGACGATATCCTCGCCATCGATATGCGCGTTGACCGCGGGCACGTCCCGCGCGGCGAGCGCGACGGCTTTCACGAAGAAGCCCATGAAGCCCAGGCGGATGCCATGCTTCTTTTCAAACAGATCCTTGTAGCGGGTGCGCGCGTCGATGACAGCGGTCATGTCGACATCATTGAACGTCGTCAGCGTCGCCGCGGTATTCTGCGATTCCTTGAGGCGCGTGGCGATGGTCTGGCGCATCCGCGAGAGGCGCACCCGCTCTTCCTTGCGTTCGCCTGCGACGGCAGGCTTGGCCGGCGCGGGCGCCGCGTGCGGCTGCGCGGGTGCGCGGACTTCAGGCTCGGGCTGCGGACCGCGCGCGGTTTCGCCGCCCTTACTGGCCTGCGCGGCAGCGATCACGTCGTCCTTGGTCAGGCGCCCGTCCTTGCCGGTACCCTTGATCTTGGTCGGGTCGACATGATGTTCGAGCACCGCGCGGCGCACCGCGGGGGACATGGTGGAGACGTGGCTGTCGTCGGCAAGCGCCGCACTTGTCGGAGCTGGCGCCGCCTCAGCGGGCTCGGGCGCATGTTCGGTGCCGCGCAGCTGCGGGTTTTCACCCGCGCCGGCCGGGTTGGTGCTGTCGGCGGCGGCTTCCTGAGCAGGGGCCGCGGGAGCTGATGCGGGAGCATCGGCGGCAGCGGGCGCCGGCGTCGCACCTGCGTCGCCGATCCGCGCGATCGCTGCGCCGACCGCGACCGTGTCGCCTTCCTTGACCAATTGTTCGGTCAGCACGCCGGCGGCGGGGGACGGGACTTCGACGCTAACCTTGTCCGTTTCGAGGCTGGCGATCGCTTCATCCTGCGCGACCGCGTCGCCGGGCTTCTTGAGCCATTGCGCAAGGGTGCCTTCGGTGATCGATTCCCCGAGCGTGGGGACCATGACGTCGGTCATATTACCTCATTCCGCGGCAACGGCCGCGCCTTTGTCCTGGTGGCTATGGCCGAGCGCGGCGGCAATCAAGGCCGCCTGCTCCGCCGCGTGGCGCTTGGCGAGGCCGGTCGCGGGCGACGCACCCGCGTCGCGGCCGGCATATTGCGGCCGCAGCTTGTGCCCGGCCTCGGCGAGCGCGGCTTCGAGCAGCGATTCGACGAAGAACCAGGCGCCGTTGTTGCGCGGCTCTTCCTGCGCCCAGATGACGTCCTGCAGGCGCGGCATGGCCTTGAGTCGCTTGACCAAGGGCTCGGTCGGGAAGGGATAGAGCTGCTCGATACGCAGCACCTCGACACCAAGGTCGCCCGCGCCGTCGCGCGCTTCCATCAATTCGTAGCCGAGCTTGCCCGAGCACAGCACCAGCCGCCGCGTCTCACCCTCGGCCGGCGGGTTGAGGTCGCTGAGGATGCGGCGGAAGTGGCTTTCGCCGGTGAAGTCGGCGGCGGTCGAGACCGCGAGCTTGTGGCGAAGCAGCGACTTGGGCGTCATCATCACCAGCGGCTTGCGGAAATCGCGCCGCATTTGCCGCCGAAGGATGTGAAAGTAGTTCGCCGGCGTGGTGCAATTGGCGACCTGGATATTGTCGTCGGCGCACAGCTGCAGATAGCGTTCGAGTCGCGCCGAGCTATGTTCCGGCCCCTGCCCTTCGAAACCGTGCGGAAGCAGCATGACCAGCCCGCTGGCGCGCAGCCACTTGGCTTCGCCCGCGGCGATGAACTGGTCGATGATCGTCTGCGCGCCATTGGCGAAATCGCCGAACTGCGCTTCCCACAGCACCAGCGTCTTCGGATCGGCGAGCGAATAGCCATATTCGAAGCCGAGCACGCCGAATTCGGACAGCGGACTGTCGCGGACTTCGAAGCGGCCCCCTTCGACATGGGCGAGCGGGATATGTTTCTTGCCGGTCTGCTGGTCGACCCAAACCGCGTGCCGCTGGCTGAACGTTCCGCGACCGCTGTCTTGCCCAGACAAGCGCACGCTTTGCCCTTCGGCAAGCAGGCTGCCGAACGCCAGCGCCTCGGCCGTCGCCCAGTCGAACCCGGCGCCATTGGCGAACATCGCCGCCTTGGAGTCGAGGATGCGCTGCAGCGTTTTATGAATGCTGACGCCCTCCGGGACGCGGGTCAGCTGCTCGCCGAGGCGCTTGAGCAGGTCGTCGCCGATCGCGGTCGCGATGTTGCGGCGGCCGAGCACCGGCTCGCCCGGGCGGCCGAGCCCCGCCCAGCGCCCCTCGAACCAATCGGCCTTGTTGGGGAGGTAAGAGGTGGCGGCGGAGAAATCGCCTTCGAGGCGGTCGATGTAGCTCTTGGTCTCGCCGTCGATCCACGCCTGGTCGATCACGCCTTCGGCGATCAGCTGCTTGGCATAAATCTCGCTGATCGGCGGCTGCTTCTTGATCGCGGCGTACATGAGCGGCTGGGTGAAGCTCGGCTCGTCGCCCTCATTGTGGCCGAAGCGGCGGTAGCACCACATGTCGATGACGATGTCGCGGTTGAATTCCTGGCGGAACTCGATCGCCAGCTTGCAGCACCAGGTGACCGCGGCCGGATCGTCGCCGTTGACGTGGAGGATCGGCGCCTGGATGCCCTTGGCGACGTCCGACGGATAGGGCGAGGAACGCGCGAACTGCGGGCTGGTCGTGAAGCCGACCTGGTTGTTGATGATGAAGTGGATCGTGCCCCGGTGGCATAACCGGGGAGGCCCGAGAAGCTGAGGCATTCCCACACCACGCCCTGCCCGGCGAAGGCGGCATCGCCGTGGAGCAGGATCGGGAGCACGGTGTCCCCTTCGGCATCGCCCTTGATGGTCTGCACCGCGCGCGCCTTGCCGAGCACGACGGGGTCGACCGCTTCGAGGTGCGATGGGTTGGGCAGCAGCGTCAGATGGACCTTGTTCCCGTCGAATTCGCGGTCGCTGCTGGTGCCGAGGTGATATTTGACGTCACCCGACCCGCCGACATCGGCTGGGTTGGTCGCGCCGCCGGCGAATTCGTGGAAGATGGCCTGCGCGGGCTTGCCCATGACGTTGGTGAGGACGTTGAGGCGGCCGCGGTGGGCCATGCCGACGTCGATTTCCTCGACACCCATCTGGCCGCCGTACTTGATCACCGCTTCCAGGGCCGGGATCGCGCTTTCGCCGCCGTCGAGGCCGAAGCGTTTTGTGCCGACATATTTCTTGGCGAGGAATTTTTCCCACTGCTCGGCGTGGATGACCTTGGCGAGGATCGACTTCTTGCCCTCGGGCGTGAACTGGACGGTCTCGTCCGCACTCTCGATCCGCTCCTGGATGAAGCGCCGCTCCTCCAGGTCGTTGATGTGCATATATTCGAAGCCGATGTGGCCGCAGTAGGTTTCGCGCAGGATCCGCTCGATCTCGCGGATGCTCGCCTGCTCGAGCCCGAGCGTGCCGAAGATGAAGATCGGCCGGTCGAGATCGGCTTCGGTGAAGCCGTGATAGGCGGGCGTGAGGTCGGCCGGCAGGTCGCGCTGGTAGAGGCCGAGCGGGTCGAGGCTGGCGGCGAGGTGCCCGCGCACGCGATAGGTGCGGATCAGCATCATCGCGCGGATGCTGTCCTCCGCCGCGCGGCGAATGTCGTCGGGGGATGCGCCCGACGCGGCTGCGCGCTCGGTCGCGGCCTTCTTGACCTGCGCGATGGTCGCCTGCGTGGGGTCGAGGCCGAGATTGACCTCGTCGAGCTCGGCAAGCGGCCAATTGGGCCGCGCCCAGCTCGGGCCCGGTTCGGCTTCGTTGTTGATCTGCTGTTCGTTCATGTCAGGCCGTGGCCAACAAACCCTTCAAGGTGCGGCCGAGTTCAGATGGGCTGGGCGAGACGGTAATTCCAGCCGCCTCCATCGCCGCGATCTTGCTGTCGGCGTCGCCCTTGCCGCCCGAGATGATCGCGCCGGCGTGGCCCATGCGCTTGCCTGGCGGCGCGGTGCGGCCGGCGATGAAGCCGACGACGGGCTTCTTGCGGCCGCGCTTCGCCTCGTCGGCGAGGAATTGCGCGGCGTCTTCCTCGGCGCTGCCGCCGATCTCGCCGATCATGATGATGCTCTTGGTCTCGTCGTCGGCGAGGAACATTTCGAGCATGTCGATGAATTCGGTGCCCTTGACCGGGTCGCCGCCGATGCCGACCGCGGTCGACTGGCCGAGGCCCTCGTTGGTCGTCTGGAAGACGGCTTCATAGGTCAAGGTGCCCGAGCGGCTGACGATGCCGACATTGCCCTTCTTGAAGATGTTGCCGGGCATGATCCCGATCTTGCATTCGTCCGGAGTCAGCACGCCAGGGCAATTGGGCCCGATCAGCCGCGACTTCGACCCGTCGAGCGCGCGCTTTACCTTGACCATGTCGAGCACCGGAATGCCCTCGGTAATCGTGACGATCAGCGGCACCTCCGCATCGATCGCCTCGAGGATGGAATCCGCGGCAAACGGCGGTGGGACGTAGATCACAGAGGCGTTGGCGCCGGTCTTCTCGACCGCCTCGCGCACGGTATCGAACACCGGCAAGTCGAGGTGGGTCGTCCCGCCCTTCCCCGGCGTCACGCCGCCGACCATCTGCGTGCCGTAGGCAAGCGCTTGGCTCGTATGGAATGTGCCGGTTTCGCCGGTCATCCCTTGGGTGATGACCCTGGTGTTGCGGTCAACGAGGATGCTCATTCCGTCACTTCTATCCTTCCAGCGTCATCCCGGCGAAGGCCGGGACCCAGCTCAAACAAAGACTCGTACAGGTCGTCCCACTCCGGGTTTGCCTCTTCGATTAGCCGCAACTTCCACGCGCGTTGCCATTCCTTGATGCGCTTTTCCCGCTGGATTGCCGGTTCCATCGTCTCGTGCATCTCGAACCAGACGAGCGTGGTGCAGCCGTATCGCTTGCTAAAACCAGGATAACTCCCGTTCTTGTGCTTCCAAATTCGACCCGGCAGATCGCTTGTCACGCCGGTATAGATCGTTCCGTTCCGCTGACTGGCCACGATGTAAACTGCTGGGAGGCGTTCACGCATCGTTTTTTGTTTCGCTGGGTCCCGGCCTTCGCCGGGATGACGGTTTAGGCCAAATCTCCATCGATCGCCTTGCAAGCCTCGAGCAGCTCTTTCACCGCGTCGACGCTGACCTGAAGGTTGCCCTTGGCTTCGTCGTCGAGGGCGATTTCGATCACTTCTTCCGCGCCGCCCGCACCGATCACGGTGGGCACGCCGACGTAGAGGCCGTCGAGGCCGTATTTGCCTTCGACGTAGCTCGCGCAGGGCAGGATGCGCTTCTGGTCATTAAGATAGGCTTCGGCCATCGCGATCGCGCTGGTCGCCGGCGCGTAATAGGCCGAGCCGGTCTTCAAGAGCGCGACGATCTCGCCGCCGCCGCCGCGGGTGCGGGTGACGATTTCGTCGATCCGTTCCCTGGTCGAACGGCCCATCTTGACGAGGTCGTCGACGGGGATTCCGCTGACGGTGGTGTAGCTGGTCACCGGCACCATCGTGTCGCCGTGGCCGCCGAGCACGAAGGCGTTGACGTCGCGCACGCTGACCTTGAATTCCTGCGCGAGGAAGGTGGCGAAACGCGCGCTGTCGAGCACGCCCGCCATGCCGACGACCTTGTTGTGCGGGAGGCCGGAGAATTCGCGCAGCGCCCAGACCATCGCGTCGAGCGGGTTGGTGATGCAGATGACAAAGGCGTCAGGGGCGTTGGCCTTGATGCCCGCGCCGACCGCCTTCATCACGCTCAAATTGATGCCGAGCAGATCGTCGCGGCTCATGCCCGGCTTGCGCGGCACGCCCGCGGTGACGATCACCACGTCGGCACCGGCGATGTCGGCATAATCGTTGGTGCCCTTGAGGCTGGCGTCGAAGCCGTCGACCGGGCCGCACTGGCTGATGTCCAGCGCCTTGCCCTGGGGCATGCCCTCGGCAATGTCGAACAGGACGATATCGCCCAGCTCGCGCATCGCCGCGAGGTGCGCGAGCGTTCCACCGATCATTCCCGCGCCGATCAGCGCAATCTTCTTACGAGCCATTCGAGCTGCCGCTTTCCTCTGAAGTTCAGGACGCCAAGGACCGGCGCCACGAAGTTGGCGGCGCTCTAAACCGGCGCGGGGAGTCGAGCAACCGCCCGAAAGCGTGTCATCCGGCCTGTCCTTCGAGCAGTGCGCATTTCTGACGCCGCGGTAACTAAGTGCGTCAATGCGCGTTCATGCGCGAAACGATAAGAAGGCCGCACCATGAAAAACATCCTCCTCATCGTCGGGGCCGCGGCGTTCGCCGCCGCCGCACCGGCCGCCGCCAAGCCGGGCCACGCCAAGGGCCACGGCAATGCAAAGCATGCCAAATATTTCGGCTATGCGGGCGCCTGCCCGCCGGGGCTGGCCAAGCATGACGGCCATTGCATGCCGCACGGCCAGTACAAGAAGATGTACAAGGTCGGTCAGCGCTACAACACGCGCTACGGCAACGTCTGGGCATACAACCAGATTCCGTACGATCTGCGCACGCAGTACGGCTTCCAGCCGGACTACAATTATTATTACGGCAACGGCTATCTTTACCAGGTCGACCCGCGCACCCAGCTGATCCGCGCGGTGGTCAACGCCATCCTGCGCTAGGCGAATCCAACATGGTTTGAGGGCCGCGGCGTTTCCCCTTCGCCGCGGCCCTCTTCATGTTTGACGCGCTGCCGTCCTAGAAGGTTTTGCGCAGTTCGAGCATCAGGCTGCGGCCTGCGGGATCCGAATAGACCGGCTGAAAACGCAATGGGGTCAGGCCACGCGAATCGCGCACCTGCTGCCGCGCGTTGCCAAGGTTGACGACCGACAAGGTCAGCCGTGTCCCCGTGAGCCAGTCGGCCGACGGCACCAGCCGCGGTCCATCGACAAAGGCGCGCAGGCCGATCGTCGTCAACGGCGCGAAGCGCAGCAGATTGGTGTCGGCGGTGTCGCTCAGCAGCAAGCTGGCCGCGCTTCGATGCTGGCCGGTCAGTCGTACGCCCATCCCGCGCTCGGCATAGCCCGCGCTGACCTCCAGCTCATGACGCGGGCGGGCGCCGCCGCCCAAGGCAATGGCTGCACCGGACAGCAAATCGACCTCGCCCAGTCCGGCGCGGATCACCAGCTTGCTGTTGCGGACCCAATTGTGCGCCAGGTTGATCTGAAAGCGGCCGCCGCGGTCGCTGCTCGGCACGGGCAGTTCAAGGTTGAGGGTCGAGCGCAGCTGATCCTCGCTCTGCCGGGCAAAGGTCACCGGCCGCGAATCGACCTGCGTCAACACGCCGCCGGGAGCGCGCACGAAGCGCTCGGGGAAGGCCAGCAGCAACAGCTCGCTGCCTTGCGGGAGGATGGTGACGAGATCGCGATTGCGCGTGCTCAGATATTCGGCGGCCAGCGTCAACGGCACCTTCCGCAGCGGCCTGACCTGCAGCGCCAGGCGCCGGCTGGCGGCGCGTTGGGCGCCGAGGCCCGGACTGCCGCCCGTCACCTCGATGACGTCGACCGTCTCACCGGTCACCGGATCGAGATAGCGCACGCCCGGCGTGGCGAGCAGCGGGGCGGCGACCAGGCTGAGCGTCGGCGGGGTGCGACCGGTCGTGACCGCACCGTCGACGCGCAACCATTCGGCGGGGCGCCATTGCAGCGACCAAGTCGAATTGGTGAGCGTGCCGACCTGGCTGACATAAGTGCGGCGAAGCTCGATGCCGGCGGTCAGGTCGCCGAGCGCGGCAAGCGGGCCGGCACCCGCGCTGGTGAGGGGGATTTGCAGCCCCGCGCTGACTTCCCGCCGCCATTGCACGAACCGCTCACTGCTGCCCCCGAGCGAATCCCGGTCGAGGCCAGCGCGAAGACTGAGGCTGAGCGGCCCGGCGGGAAGGTCGAACAACGGCCCCGCCGCGGTTAGTTCGGCGCCCGCATTGGTCGCGATCGACGAGGTGCGCGTGGCGGAGCCTTCACGCCCGATATCCGTGCGGTTGCGGTCATGGCTGTAATTGCCGAAGACGCCCATCAGCCATGGCCCGGCGTCGGCGTTGAGCTGCAATTCGATCGAACCGGCGCGGGTCCGGCTGCGCTGTTCGAGCGGCTCGCCGGCGGCGTCGAGGCCCAGGCCCGATCGGGTTCGCCCACTGGCCAGCCGTGCACTGATGTTGGCGTCGATGCTTCCGGCAATGGAATCGGCGGCGGACAGGCGAAGCTCGCTATTGTCCAGTTCGGGGCGGAGCGATCGGAATTCGCCCAGGCCGACCGGGGAACCGGGCGGCTGGATCGTGTCGCGGTCGCTTTCGCGCAAAGCGTCCTCGCTGCGGGTGCGGAGGGTCACGTTAATGCGCCGAGGCCGTCGAATGGTGCTGAAGCCGACCTCACCGGCGCGGCTGCCGACGCCGCCTTCGGTCGCGATCCCGAACGCCGCACGGCCAGCGGTCGTGCGAACCTGCGGCTTCAGGAGAATGTTGATGACGCGCTTGGTGCCTGCAGCGCCGAACCGCATGCCCGAGCCCTCCGGCAACACCTCGATCCGGGCCAGCGCTTCGGGTGGGAAGCGGTCGATGCTGCCCAGGCCGGCAACGCGGCGGCCATCGACCAGATAGACCGATTCCTCGCCGATATTGCCGCGTTCGCGGGCGATCTCGTCGAGCACCTCGCCGACTGTCGCCGCGCCGTATGTCGCGATGTCGTCGGCGGTGACGATGCGCTCGGCGCGGATGCCGAGCAACGGGCGCTCCCCGATGACGAGGATTTCGGGGTTGGCGCTCGTGGCCTGGCCGAGCGCCGGGGCAGCGATGCCCGGCAAAGCGGCCCCGATCAGATATGTCAGGATATGCCCGCGGGACCGTCCGCCCGCAGGTTTGCGCGATACGATCACGGCACCACTCCCGTGGCTGCACGGCCCGAAGGCAGGAGCGCTGCCTTCGGGACGCTGTAAGGCTTAGCCGAGCTGGGCGCGCAGCGCGCCGCCCGGATATTGCGCGTTGTGAACGTTCACGTAGTAGTTTTCCGGTTCACGGATGATTTCGAGCGCCTGCGCGCGGCTGACCGAAACGCATCCCGAGCTCGACCCGCTGGTCGGCGCGGTCAGGCCGACGACGACCGGTCCTGCGGATCCTGCCGGCGCCTCGTGGATATGGGCCGCGGTCGCCGGCTGAATATCGCGGACGGCCAGCGTATAGCACAGCTGGCCCTGGCCCGGATTGATCCGCACCGTCGCGGTGCCGGTGCCGTCCGGGTCGCCCTGGACGGGAACTTCGACTTCGCCTTCGAGCATTACTCGAAATCTTTTTCCGCTGTCGTCCTGGGCATTGGCGGCTGCCGTGCCGAGAACGGCGGCGGCTGCAAGAACTGCTGGAATTACGATCCGGCGCATGGGCGTGTCTCCTTGATGATTACGTCCCCCGGAGCAGATACGAGGACAAACGCCCAGCGGATGCAGTCGTTGCGCGGTCGCGGCGGCGCCACAAATCAACAGGCGCTTTCAAAATGGATGCCGGCCATGCTAGCGGCCTGCCGAGCAAGGAGTATGCGCTTGGCAGAGTTCAGGCTTCCCAAGAACAGCAGGATCAGCCGCGGTCGCGATCACAAGGCGGGCGACGGCAAGCGCCTGAAGACGTTCAAAATCTATCGCTACGATCCGGACAGCGGGGCGAACCCGCGGTGGGACCGCTATACGATCGACCTCGACACGTGCGGCCCGATGGTCCTCGACGCGCTGATCAAGATCAAGAATGAGGTCGATCCGACGCTGACCTTCCGCCGTTCGTGCCGTGAGGGGATTTGCGGGTCGTGTTCGATGAACATGGCGGGCCGCAACGGCCTTGCCTGCACGACGGCGATCGACGACGTGAAGGGCGAGGTGCAGATCACGCCGCTGCCGCACATGGAGGTAGTCAAGGACCTCGTCCCCGACCTCACCCACGCCTATGCGCAATATGCGATGATCCAGCCGTGGCTGAAAACCACGAGCGCCCCGCCGTCGCGCGAGCGGCTGCAGTCGCCGGCCGACCGCGAAAAGCTCGACGGTTTGTACGAATGCATCCTGTGCTTCTGCTGCACGACCAGCTGCCCGAGCTACTGGTGGAACAGCGACCGCTTCCTCGGCCCCGCGATCCTGCTGCAGGCTTATCGCTGGCTCGCCGACAGCCGCGACGAAGCCACCGGCGAGCGGCTCGACCAGCTCGAGGATCCGTTCCGGCTCTATCGCTGCCACACGATCATGAACTGCGCCAACGTCTGTCCCAAGGGCCTCAACCCGGCCAAGGCGATTGCCGAGACCAAGAAGCTCATCGCCGAGCGCGTCGGCTGAGGAGTCTGGCAACGTGAGCGACGTTCCGATCGGCAATCCCGGATCGGCCGACCAGGACGGCGTTCCGCGCGGCGCATCGCCCGATCCCGACCATCCCGGCTGGTACAGCTGGGGCGAATTCCCGCGCGGCAGCTTCGCCGCCGCCACGGGCAAGTTGCTGTTCAAGCCCGACGGGCCGGGCCGCGGCATCGCGCGCATGTTCCCGACCGAAAGCCACATGAACATGGGCGGGTCGCTCCACGGCGGATCGGTGATGAGCTTTATCGACATGAGCATGTTCGCCGGCGGCCTGTGCGCCGGGATGGCACCGGGGCATTTCGTGACGCTCGACCTCACCACGCATTTCCTTGCGCGCGGCAAGCCGGGGTCGCCGCTCGACGCCCATGTCGAGCTGGTGCGTGAGACTCGCGGGCACGCCTTCCTGCAAGGCGTGGTCAAGCAGAACGGCGAGAATTGCTACAGCTTCAGCGGCACGCTTCGGCGAGTCAGCACACCCAACCGCCCGGCGGCATGACCGGCCGCGTCGGCGCCGCCTACCGGCGCCTGATCGCCGACCAGGAATTGAAGCCCGACGCCGCCCAGGAGCGCGCGGTGGCCGCGCTCGATCAATTGGCGAACGGTGCACGTGAGCACGGGCTGCTGGCGCGATTGTTCGGCAGTCGCGCTGAGGGACCCGCCGGCGTATATCTGTGGGGCGGGGTCGGGCGCGGCAAATCCATGCTGATGGACTTGGCGTTCGACGAGGAGGCCATCGCGCCCAAGCGCCGAGTCCATTTCCACGCCTTCATGCTGGAGACGCACGCGCGGTTGCGCGAGGCCCGCAAAGAAGAGGACGGCGACCCGATCGAGCCTGTGGCCGAGCAGATCGCACAGGAAGCGCGGCTGCTCGCCTTCGACGAAATGCAGGTCACCAATCCCGCCGATGCAATGATCCTGTCGCGCCTGTTCGCGCGCCTGATCGACCTTGGGGTGAGGATCGTTACGACCAGTAACCGCCCCCCGCGCGATCTGTACAAGGACGGGCTCAATCGGGAGCTGTTCCTGCCCTTCATCGACCTCATCGAGCAGCGTATGCTGGTGGTCGAAGTGAATGGCCCGACCGATTACCGGCTTGAACGACTGTCGGGCGTCGACGTGTGGCATGTCCCCAATGGCCCCGAGGCGACGGCCGCTTTGTCCCGCGCCTTCTTTCAACTGACCGATTACCCGGTCGAGGACCGCGCCAAGGTGCCGTCAGAGGAGCTCGATGTTGGTGGGGGGCGGACGCTGCACGTGCCCAAGAGCTTGAAAGGAGTCGCGGTCTTTTCGTTCAAGCGGCTGTGCGGAGAAGCGCGCGGGGCCGCCGATTATCTGGCCATCGCGCAGCGGTTCCATACGGTGATCATCGTCGGCATTCCGATCATGGGCCGTGAAATGCGCAACGAGGCGGCGCGCTTCGTCACGCTGATCGACGCCTTCTACGAGCATAAGGTGAAGCTGCTTGCCGCCGCCGACGCCGAACCGGCGGGGATTTACCCGGCGGGGGACGGCAGCTTCGAATTCGCCCGCACCGTCAGCCGCCTCGAGGAAATGCGCAGCGCCGACTACCTTGCCGAGGGGCATGGCGCCGCTTAGGCTCCCCTTACAAATGGGGGGAAAATCCATGCGTCCGATGTTTGCCGCGGCTCTGCTTGCACTTCCCGCTATCGCACACGCGCAGGCGCCCGACCCCGCGAAGCGCGCCGCCGAGCGCGCCTTGTTCGAGAAGATCGTCGAGATCCCAACGGTGGCCGGGCGGCCCGCCGAGTTCAAACGGCTGACCACCGTGCTGACCGCCGAATTCCGCAAGGCGGGCATGATGACAACGGTCAAGGATCATGACAATACGCAGACGCTGATCGCGCGCTGGCCCGCGGCGCGGCCGAGCGGCAAGAAGCCCATCCTGCTGATGGCGCACATGGATGTCGTCGAAGCGAAGCCGAGCGACTGGAAGAACCCGCCGTTCGAATTTCGCGAGGAGGGCGGTTTCTACCTGGGCCGGGGCACGTCGGACAATAAGAGCCAGCTCACCGGCATCATCCTCGCGCTGCAGGAACTGAAGCGCCAGGGGTTCCAGCCGACGCGCGACATGGTCGTCCTGTTCACGGGCGACGAGGAAACCGCAATGCATGGCGTGCGCCGCGCATCGACCGAATGGCGCAACCTGATCGACGCCGAATATGGCCTGAACTTCGATGGCGGCGGCGGATCGGTCTATCCCGACGGGCGGCCCGAAGGCTGGTACATCCAGATCGCCGAGAAGACCTACGCCGACTACAAGCTGGTCGCGACCAATCGCGGCGGGCACAGTTCCGCGCCGCGCCCCGACAATGCGATTTACGCCCTTGCGACGGCGCTTAAGGCGATCGAGACGCATCGTTTCGAACCGATGATCAACACCGCGACGCGAAGCATGTACGAGCAGGTCGCGATCAACGACAAAGGCCAATATGGCGAACTGGTGAAGCAGTTCGTCGCCGATCCCAAGGATCGCGAAACCGCGGACATGCTGGAGTCGCTCGACCCCGGCTACACGCGAACCCGCTGCGTCGCGACGATGCTGTCGGGCGGCCACGCCCCGAACGCATTGCCCCAGCGGGCCGAAGCCAACGTCAATTGCAGGATCTTCCCCGGCGTGAAGATCGAGACGGTGCGGCAGACGCTGCAGGCGCTATCAGGGAACGATGTCACGGTGACGGTCGATGCCGCTTCGACCACGCCCGAAACGGACGTGTCGCCGATGCGGTCGGACATCGTCGATGCCTATCGCGCCGCCGTGGCCACGCGCTTCCCCAATGCGCCGATCCTGCCCTTCCAATCGGCCGGTGCGACGGACGGCTCCTACCTGCGCGCGGTCGGAATCCCGGTCTATGGCGTCGGCGGATCCTGGGGTGTCGTCGGCCAGAAGAGCGGCGCCCACGGTCTCGACGAAAAAGTGTGGATCGAAGGCTTCCACGGCCAGGTGCCGATCACCGTGGAATTGCTCAAGCGCCTCGCAAGTTAAGCGGCGGCCTTCGCCGCCTTCAACACCTCTTCGGCGTGGCCGGGGACCTTGACCTTGCGCCACGCCTTGAGGACGCGGCCGTCCGCGCCAATCAGATAGGTCGCACGCTCCATGCCCATATATTTGCGGCCGTACATCGACTTTTCGACCCAGGTGCCGAAGGCGTCGGAGATGGCGCCATCCTCGTCGGAGGCGAGCGGCACGTCGAGCTGATATTTGTCGATGAACTTTTCATGCTTCTTCATCGGGTCGCGCGACACGCCCACGACCTTGACGCCTGCCGCGCGGAAGTCGCCCGCAAGCGCGGTGAAGTCCTGCGCTTCCCGCGTGCAGCCGGACGTGTCGTCCTTGGGATAGAAATACAGCACGAACGGCTGGCCCGGCGATGCGAGATCGATCGTCGTCCCGTCGCTTGCGTTCAGTTGAATGCCCGGTGCCTTGCCGCCCTCTTCGATCATGCCTCTGCCTCGTTCCGAACCTTGGTCCACAATTCCGCGATGCTTTGCCGGGCCGCGTCATGCTCGGCAAGGAGCTCGTCCCAGCTGGAGGCGCCGCACGCCTCCGCCACCAGCTGCCACGTGTCGGTCGTCGGCTGGACGTCGCCGGGCGCCACAAGCCGCATCATCACCAGCATTCGCGTCAGCAAACGTTGCGCATTGACAACTTTTTCCGACACTAAAGACTCGGCGGCCAGCGCCTGAAGCGCGGTGTCGAGACCCGGATCGAGCCCGACATGGCGGGTCAGCTGAAGCACGTGAACCGCGAATTCGAGGTCGACGAGGCCGCCCGGGCCAAGCTTGACGTCGAGCTTGCTCCTGGCCGGTTTGTGCCGCTCCATGTCAGCCCGCATCTGCGCCGCGTTACGCGCCGTCTGGGCCCGGTCGCGCGGCATGCGCAGGATATCGTCGATCAGCGCCGCCGCCCGCGCCTGCGCCGCGGCCGAGCCGGCGACGGGGCGCGCACGGCACAAGGCCATATGCTCCCACGTCCAGGCGGTCTGCCGCTGGTAGCGGCCGAAGGCTTCGAGCGACACGGCAAGCATGCCGTCCGATCCCTCGGGACGAAGACGGGTGTCGACCTCGTACAAGGGGCCGGCCGCGGTCGGCACGCTGAGCGCCGCCGTGACCCGGCTGGCGAGGCGGTTGAAGTAATCGTTAGGGCCAAGCGGGCGTCGCCCATCCGACACTGCGTCGGCCGGTGCGGTGTGCAGGTAAATGATATCGATATCGGACGCGTGGGTGAGTGCGCAGCCGCCGAGACGGCCGAGCCCGAGCACGACGAGCTCGCCATCGATTCGGCCATGCGCCTCGACGAACTCGCGCGTCGCCGCCTCGCTCAGCGCCACCAGCGCGCCTTCGGCGACGCGCGAATAGCCCTGCGCGACCTCGAGCGGGTCGCGGTGGCGATCGATCAATTGGACGCCGAGGGCGAAGCGCCGTTCGTTGACCAGGCGCCGCACGCGGTCGAGCGCGACATCGTAGGGCAAGTCGGCCATCGCGCGCGACAGCAGCGCGGCAAATTCGGCGGTGGGGGGCGGCATCTCGAAGCTCGAGGCGTCGAACAGCCCCTCGAACAGCTCGGGACGCCGCGCGAGCTGGTCGGACAACGCCGGGGCGTGCGCCAGCACCTTGGCGAACAGCCGCGCCAGCTGCGGGCGCGCCTCGAGCAGGCGGAAGAAATTCACGCCGCTCGACAAATGCTCAATGATATCGCTGAGGCGGTTGAGCGCATGGCTCGGGTCGCTGCCGTTGGCGATCGCCTGGAGAAGCCCCGGCAGCATGCCTTCAAGGGCATCCTGCGCCGCCGGGGACCGCAGCGCGCGGACTTTGCCCGAGCGCCACTCGGTGACGCGCTGCGCGGCTGTAGCGGGGTCGGAAAAACCCAACGCCTGCATATCATGAAGCAGGCTTCCCCCTTCGCTCGAAAGGCGGCGGTTCCCTTGCGGGGCAAGGCCGTCGAAAATGGTGCCTACGCGATCGACCGGTCCGTCGAGCTGCGCCAGGAGTTCGCCACCGTCGGACAGGCCGTGGAGCCTTGCCACTTGGTCCAGCGCCTCTTGGCGAACCGGAAGCAGGTGCGTTTGCGCATCGTCTATCATCTGAACGCGATGTTCGACGGTGCGGAGCAAACGGTAGGCATTGCCAAGGGCTGCTGCGTCCTCCTCCTCGAGATGACCCGCACGTACCAGCGATCCGAGGGCGTCCAGTGTGGCCGGCAAGCGTACCGAGGGGTCGCGCCCACCATGGATCATCTGCTGGATCTGGACGAAGAATTCGACCTCGCGGATTCCGCCACGGCCGCGCTTGAGGTCGAATCCGGGACCGAAGCGTGCGTTCTGCGCGAAATGGTCGCGAATCCGAGTTGAGATCAGCCGAACGTCATTGATGACCCCGAAATCGAGCGAACGCCGCCAGACAAACGGCCGGATCGCCTCCAGGAACCTGTCGCCGAGCGCGATGTCGCCAGCACAGGCGCGGGCACGGATGAACGCGGCACGCTCCCACGGCAGCGCGCTCGATTCATAATGCGAGATCGCGGCGTTCACCGGGAGCGCAATGGGCGTGACTTCCGCCGACGGACGCAGCCGCAGATCGACGCGCACGACATAGCCGTCGGCGGTGCGTTTCTGGAGGATTTCTATCAACCGCCGACCGTAACGGACGGCAGCCTCGCCAGGGTCTTCGCGCTCGCGGCGCGGCATACGCTCAGGGTCAAACAGAAGCAGCAGATCGACGTCGGACGAATAATTGAGTTCGCAGCTGCCGAGCTTGCCCATCGCAATGACCGCGAAGCCTTCCGGCCTGGCGTCGGGCACGCGCTCCGCAATGGCAGCGGCGACCGCCCGATCGATCGCGAGATCGGCGAATTCGGAGAGTTGGGCGGTGACACGCTCAAGGGAATATTCCCCCGAGAGATCGCCCAGCGCGACGGAAAGCGCGAGCCCGTGACGCTGCCGACGAAGCGTGCTTTCCAGCGTGTCTGCGATGGCCGACAGCGCTAAGCTCGCCGCGGCATCGGCACCCTGCTTCACAGAGGCCGATGTGACATCCGGATACAGTCCCACGGCCTCCCGCAGGAAAGGCGAATGCGACGTGGCGCGTTCGAGCGCGGACTGTCGTGCCCCTGTGTCATTTGTATCACCCATCAGCGACGAATCATTGCCGGAAAACGGCGGGCGACGAAACTTCTGGCGGGTTTTGGTCGTTTGCCTTGGAAATGAAGCTGGAACGTGAACCCGTTGCGGCGTCGGAATTGGATAACATGGATCGCAGGGTCATCCGCGTAGATATTCCGCCCGCGCATGCCGGCATAACCGCCGCACTCCGCAAAGCCTTTGAAGCTGCGGCAGTGGAACCGTGCGACCGTGATTTTGCCGAACTGCTGCGGAAGCTGAATTAGTAAACGGCCGGCGCGATCAACCGTGATCGCGGCTGAGATCGTCGACCTCACCCATGATGGTCTGCAGTGCGGACTTGTCAGGATCGGTTCTATGTTGCCGACGCGATGGCAATTTGCCGCTCGACAATAGCTGCTCGAGCGCAACCCTTCCGCGCGCCACGCGGCTCTTGATCGTGCCAACCGCGCAGCCGCAGATTTCCGCCGCTTCCTCATAAGCAAAGCCGCCCGCGCCGACGAGGATCAGCGCCTCGCGTTGCGGCTGTGGCAAGTGCATCAGCGCGCGTTGCATGTCGCCAAGCTCGATATGCCGGTCCTGGCTGGCCGGGGCGGCGAGGATCTTCGACGCCGTGATATCGTCCCATTCGCCCTTGAAGCGCGCACGTCGCATCTGGCTGAGGAACAGGTTGCGCAAGATGATGAAGGTCCAGGCGCGCATGTTAGTCCCGGCCTGGAAGCGCTTGCGCGCGGCCCACGCCTTCAGCAAGGTTTCCTGGACAAGGTCGTCGGCAAGGTCGCGGCTGCCCGAAAGAGAGCGGCCGAAGGCGCGCAGGTGCGGAATGACGGCCGACAGCTGATCCTTGAATTCCGGATCGGACAGGGAGACGTGTTCGGACGGCGCGTCCGCGCTGCGTTCCTGATCACGATCGTCGGTCAAAATGAGAACCCCACCCTTTACTGAGCGCCGGCTTTGGCCGGACGCCGTTTGATCCAACATGAACAGCGAATGTGACGGACGCGAGGCGGCTTTAGGAAGCGCCGAAAATGACGATGATCACGAACGCAATCACCACCAATAACGTCCCCCACACGAGCACGTTGCGAGCAACGCCGGGCGTAGACCCCGCACGCGCTTCGGTCGTGGTTTCGTGGATCTGGGGGTCGGAGTGCGGATCAGCCATCAAATTCTCGTCGTCAATTCGCTGTTTCAAGGCCAACGCGCCTCACCCGGCGCTGTTCCGTCACGATGCCGGAACGGTCGCCGCGTCAAAGAACAGGGCTTGGGCAATCGCCGCTTTGACCGTGGACCGCTGAAAAGGCTTGGTGATCAGGAAGGTCGGCTCGGGCCGCGTGCCGGTCAGCAAGCGCTCGGGGAAGGCAGTGATGAAGATCACGGGGACCGAAAATTCGGCCAGAATGTCCTTCACGGCGTCGATTCCGCTGGAGTCGTCGGCGAGCTGGATGTCGGCAAGCACGAGCCCCGGGGGGTGCTCGCGCGCCTGGGCCACGGCTTCGTCACGCGTCACCGCGACGCCGGTGACGTTATGACCAAGGTCACGGACGATCGTTTCGATGTCCATCGCGATGATCGGCTCATCCTCGATGATGAGGACGTCCGCAAGCGTCTGGCGCTCGATCTCCTCAAGCGCTTCGGCCACCAGTGAATCGACGTCATTGGGGCTTGCACCGATGAGGAAGCCGGCGTCTTCGGAAGAGAAACCTTCGAGCGACGTCAGGAGCAGGGCCTGGCGCGACAGCGGCGTGATCCGCGAGAGGCGCGCCTGCGCGATTCCTTCGGCACCGTTCAGCGACGAAGGCTCCTCGCCCTCCTCGATGTTGGCGGTCGACCAGATCGCATGGAACGTCTTGTAGAGCCCAAGGCGCGGGTCAATCTCGCGCGGGAACTCGTCAGGCTCGGCAACGATCGCCTCCAAGGTGGCGCGCACGAAGGCGTCGCCATGCGCCTGGCTGCCGGTAAGGGCCCGGGCGTAACGGCGGAGGAATGGCAAGTGCGGAGCGAGTTCCTGGCCAAGCGACATCGGTACAAACTCTCCTGGATAAATCGAATTGCAAGCGTCTTTGGCGGCGGCTCGATGTTGTTGCAACCCTGGAAGGACCGTTGCGTGCCGCGGATGCACGCCCCCCAAAGATATGATCGAGCACTGGAACAAAGCATTGGCCATTTGGTTTCCCCAGCACATCGGGTACCCGCGCGTTCCTGTCCGCCGCCATGGGCCGTCGCCGAGTGTTGCCGTGCGATACGTTCGCGATGAACCGTTGCGCGGCGAATTGAGTGAAGTATGAGGCGCGCATTGCCCGCGCGAGGGGGATTGAGTTTGAGTGCCAGGAAGCGAAGCACGACGGACGGAGCCGATAATAAGAACGCTTCGAGAAAACCGTCCGCTGCCGACGGAAAAAGCCGAAAGCAACGCTCGGGCGACCTGGGGCGCGCGCTCCGGACGATCTATGACGACACGTTGCGCGAAGCCGTTCCAGACGATTTCCTCTCGCTCATCGGAAAACTGGACTAGCGGCTCGTTCGGACGCTTCGAATGACCGCGGGCGAACGCTTCCAGCGGCTTCCGACAGGTGCCAAACTTTTCCTGATCCTGACCGCCGCGATCCTCCCCATCGGGATCGCGTTGGTGTTTTTCGGCCGCAATGAAATCCGGGAAGCCAATGCTGCGCTTCAAGGTCGCAGCGACGACCAGGCCCAGGCAGCCGCGGAGGCCATCGAAGGACTGGTCGCACGCAATGCCCTTGCGCTGAGAATCGCGGCGAATGGCGCACTTGCCGATGGTTCCGTCCAGGCTTGCGAGCGCGCCCGCCGCTCCCTGTCCATCGCGCCCGGCGTGGCGCAGGATTTTGAGCTTGAGGCGCCCGATGGAACCCCTCTCTGCGCGACCGCGAAGATCGGCAACACGGGCTCCTTACCTTTGACTGCGCCGGGCGACATCCACGTCCAGATCGCCCCGAGCGACGATTCGCTCGCGATTCGCGCCGGCGTCATCGGCGGGATGGCCACCTCGCTGATCCCCCTGGAAGTAATCCAGAACGCGGCGAAAAATTCCGGCCAGAAGATCGAGGCGCTGGTGTTGCGCGACCGCACGCGCGAAATCCGGGTCATCGGTCCGCCCGACGTGCGCAATCTCCGGCTTCAGCTCACCGAAAGAAAGATCGGCAATGGCGGCGTCGTCGCGCGGATCGGGACCCCGGTGCAGCGAATCACGATCATCGATCGCTTGCTGTTGCTGCTGCCGCTGCTGATGTGGGTGACCGCTGCGGTGATCACCTGGCTCCTCGTCAGCCGGCTCCTGCTCCGACCGCTCAAGCGGCTTCAGCGTGGCGTAGCTGCCTATGAGCCGGGCAGCGAAACGCTCGATGTCCCGCACAAGCTGGGGCCGTCCCGCGAGATCCAGGAACTGCGTGACGCTTTCGCGCGGACCATGGCGCGAGTCGAGCAATCGGACCGGGAGATGGCAGCGGCGCTCGAAGGCCAGCGGCGGCTGGTCCGCGAAGTCCACCACCGGGTGAAGAACAATCTTCAGGTCGTCGCATCGCTTCTCAATATTCACGGCCGCAGCGCCAATACGACCGAAGCCCGCGCGGCCTATGCCGGGATCAGCCGGCGGGTCGGTGCGCTCTCGATCGTTCACCGCAACCATTTTGCCGAGATGGAAGAAAGCCGCGGAATCGCAGTGCGCCCGCTGATGTCGGAATTGGCGGCCGAACTGCGAGCCGGCGCGCCCGACGAGGCGCGAGGCTTCGCCATCGACCTCGACGTCGACACGGTTTTCACGACACAGGACGTCGCCGTCGCCATCGCCTTCCTGGTCACCGAGATCGTCGAGTTCGCGATGATTCATTGCCCACAGGAACCGATCGAGATCACCCTTCGCCGATCGAGCGAGCTGACCGCGCGCATGACGATGAGCAATCGTGTTCTCGACCCCGATAAAGCGGGTGAACCGGAGAAAGCGCAGTTCGAACGGATCGTCACCGGGCTGGCCAAGCAACTGCGTTCCCCGCTCGACCGGAAGCTGGGACGATATAGCGTCGATTTGCCGGTTTTCCCGCCGGTTTAGACGCTTCGCAAAATCGTTACGGGGACGGCCAAAAAAAGTTGGCGGGCACCGGAACCCATTTCAAAGACACCGCGTTATGCAGTTCGGATAGTGACCTTTTGCCCCCCCGCTCTCGCTATCCGATTAAATGGGCCCGGAACCGCCAACCCTCCCCCCCCCGGTGGCGCTTCCGGGCCCTCTTTTGTCTGGGGGCCCCCATCATCGCTGACACTGCCCGCATCCGGTGACGCCAAGCGTGCCGCGCGCCAATGCGTCAAACGGATGGCGAGGATAGCCAATTCGTAGAGCGCATAGAGCGGGACGAGCAGCATCAGCTGCGACACCACATCGGGCGGCGTAAGCACGGCCGACACCACTGCCGCGCCGACGATCGCGTAGCGGCGGGAACGGGTGAGTTGGTCGAGGCGAACGATCCCCGCGCGTTCCAGGATCATCAACAGGATCGGCAGGAGGAAGGCGACACCGAATCCGAACAGGAAACGCGTCGCGAAGCTCAGATAATTGCCGACGCCGGGCAGCGCTTCCTGCTCCACGCCGCCGACCGTGCCTTCGAACGAGAGCAGGAAGTGCAGCGCCCACGGCATGGCGACGAAATAGGCAAAGGCCGCCCCTGCGCCGAAGAATACCGGCGTCAGCAGCAGGAAGGGCAACAGGGCCCTTTTTTCCTTCACGTAAAGGCCGGGCGCGACGAACTTCCATATCTGCGTTGCGAAGACGGGGAAGCACAGCATCAACGCCGCGAACAAGGCGACCTTCACCTCGACGAAGAAAGCCTCGAACACGTCGGTGAAGATGAGCTTGCCCTGCCCCGCCTGAAGCAGTGGCTGCACCAGCACGGCGAAGATCGGCTTGGCGAAATAGAGGCAGACGCCGAACGCCAGGATCAGTGTTCCAAGCGACCATAACAGCCGCCGCCTGAGCTCGATCAGATGCTCGAGCAGCGGCGCCTTGGTGTCGTCGATATCCTTCATGGCAGCGGCCGCTCGGCCGGCGGGCGCGGATCATCGTCCGCGGCTGGCGGCTCTTCCGGCGGTGGGGGCGGCGGAGCGGGATCGGGATAATGGGCGTCAGGCGGATGAAGCCGCATGATCCGCTCATTTTCTTCGCGCCACTTGCGCTCCATCTCCTCCAGCTCCGCCTCGCGCATCATGTTTTCAATGCCCGACGTGAAGTGGCGCGCCATCCCGCGCACCCGCCCGACCCAATAGCCGACGGCTCGCATCGCCTTCGGCAGGTCCTTGGGGCCAATGAAGATCAGCGCCGCAACGGCGATCAGCAAAAGCTCGGTGGTGTCGACGCCGAACATCGGCGTTCCTCGCCGACGCTACGGGCGCGGCGTGGTGTCGTCGGCCGGCGGCGGGGGCGGCGGAGTGACCGGCTCCTGCGCGCGCGGCGGCTGCGGCGTGACGTCGATCGGCCGGTTCTCGATCGAGCGCGGCGGCTCCTGGCGCTTGGCCGCTTCCTCGTCGCCCATGCCTTCCTTGAAGCTTTTCAGCCCCTTGCCAAGGTCACCCATCAGGTCGGAAATGCGTCCGCGCCCGAACAGCAGCATGACGAGAATGATGACAACAAGCCAATGCCAGAGGCTGAAACCGCCCATGTGAAGCTCCTTTGCAGGCGTATCTAGTCGGCTTCCTCTTCGCTTTCCAGTTGCAGTTGGAAAGCGGAGTCGTCGAGCGGGTCGAGCAGTCCGGCGGCCTTGAGGTCGTCGATGCCCGGCAAGTCGCGCCGCGAGCCGAGGCCGAAGTGCGACAGGAACTCTTGCGTGGTCGCGTAGAGCAAGGGCCGCCCCGGGCCTTCGCGGCGGCCGGCAGGGCGGACCCAGCCGGCATCCATCAGCACGTCGAGCGTGCCCTTGGAAATTTGCACGCCGCGGATCGCCTCGATCTCGGCGCGGCTGACGGGCTCATGATAGGCGATGATCGCCAGCGTCTCGGTCGCCGCGCGCGACAGGCGGCGGACCTCCTCACGCGTGCGGCGAAGCAGATGCGCAAGGTCGGGCGCGGTCTGGAAATGCCAGCGGCCGCCGCGTTCGACGAGCTCGATCCCGCGGCCTTCATAATGCGCCGACAGCTCGCCCAGCGCGATCTCGACGTCGCCCTCCCCGACGTGCAGCTTCAGCTCCTCGATCGTCAGCGGTTCCGCGGAGGCGAACAAGGTGGCTTCGAGCGCGCGCGCCAGCTCGTCCATCACGCAGCCTTCAATTTGATCGGCGCGAACGGTTCGTCCTGCACGAATTCGAGCCTGCCGCGACGGGCGAGTTCGAGCATTGCCAGGAAACTCGACGCCAGCGCCGAGCGGCGAAACTGCGGGTCCTGCGTGTGGGGCAGGAAGCTTTCGAGAAACGTCCAGTCGAGCGCCGCGCCTACCAAGCGGCCGACGCGGTCGAGGGCTTCCTCAAGCGTCATCACCGACCGCGCATGGACGACATGCATCGCCGGCGCGGTCCGGGCACGGACGGCACCATAAGCCGCGAACAGATCGAAATCGCGCACCTGCCAGGCGGCCTTGCGCACCAGCCGCAGCCCTTCGGGCGCGCCGCGCAGGAAGACGTCACGACCGGTGCGATCGCGGCCGAGCAGGCGCGCGCCGGCTTCGCGCATCGCATCGAGCCGCTGCAGCCGCATCTGCAGCCGGAAGGCAATCTCCTCGGGGCTCGGATCGGCCTCCGGATCCTTGGGCAGGAGCAGGCAGGATTTGAGATAGGCCAGCCACGCCGCCATCACGAGATAGTCGGCGGCAATCTCCAGCTTCAACGCGCGCGCTTGCGCGAGATAGGCCAGATATTGTTCGACCAAGTCGAGGATCGACAGCTGGGCAAGGTCGACCTTTTGCGCGCGCGCCAGGCTGAGCAGCAGGTCGAGCGGACCTTCCCAGCCGTCGAGGTTGAGGGTGAGTTCGTCAGATTGCTGGCGAAGCGGAAGGCCGTCGAAGTCCGTGTCGTCAGCCACCGTCAGGCCCGCGCGAGCAAGGCGTCGCGCTTTGCGACTGCTTCGGCGAAGTCGGGGCCATCGTCGTCGATCAACGTCGCGGCCATGGCCCGCGCGAGCCGCCCTTCCGCTTCCGGGGTCAAGGCACCGATCCGCGCGGCAATCTCCGCCATTTCGTCAAACTTGCCCGAGCAGTGGAGGACGACGTCGCAACCCGCGGCAAGCGACGCAATGGCGCGTTCGCCGGGCGTGCCCGACAGCGCTTCCATCCCGATATCGTCGGTCATCAGGAAACCGTCGAAGCCGATGCGACCGCGGATGATTTCTTGGATCACGAACGGCGACTGGCTCGACGGCCGCTCGGCATCCCATGCCGTGAAAAGGATGTGCGCGACCATGCCCATCGGCGCCGCGGCAAGACGCTCGAACGGTTCAAGATCGATCGCCAGATCGTCAACGCCGGCATCGACCACCGGCAGTTCGTGATGGCTGTCGACGAGCGCACGGCCGTGGCCGGGCATATGCTTGACGACGCCGACCACGCCGGCCGAGGCGAGGCCGTCGAGCACGGCGCGGCCGAGCGCCGCGACCTGCATCGGCTCGGCCCCCATGGCGCGGTCGCCGACGATGTCGCTCGCGCCCTCCTGCCGGACGTCAAGCACCGGCAGGCAATCGACGTTGACGCCGACTTCGCGCAGCATCAGCGCCAGCGCGCGCGCGTTCGATCGCGCGGCTTCGATCGCCGACGATGGCGCGGTCCGGTAGAGCCGGTCGAAGGCCTCGCCCGCAGGGAACGCCATCCATTCGGGTGGCTTCATGCGCGCTACGCGCCCGCCTTCCTGGTCGATCAGCACGGCAAGGTCGGATCGCCCGTGCAGGCTGCGCAGATCGTCGGTCAACCGCGACAGCTGGGCGCGGTCGACGCAATTGCGCTTGAACAGGATGTAGCCCGCGGGGTCGGAGTCGCGGAACAGCGCGCGCTCATCATCGGTCAGTTCGGCACCGGCGAGCGAATAGATAGCCGCCTGCATCATTGGGCCACGAAGCAATTCTCGCCGGCCGCCTTGAGCGCCTGGCAGGCTTCGCGCGCGGCAGCGGGCGACGCGGCGGCGGCACGCAAGCGGATCCCGCCCGAGAAAGGCACGACCAGCTTGGTCATCGACCCGACGTTGGGGAAGCGCGTCGACAGCAGGGTCCAGGCCCGCTCCGCCTGCGCGCGGTTCTGGAATGCGCCGAGCTGGATGACGCTGCCCTTGGCACCGGTCGGCGCGGGCGCTTCTTCGGCCGGCGCGGGCTTGGCGGCGGGCGGTTCGGCGGCGGGCGTGGCATCGGCTTTGGGGGGTGCGACGGCGGCGCCGGGCACCTTGCTCAGGTCGAGCTGCGCGTCGCGATCCTCGCCCGCGCTGGTTTCGAATGCCGTCTGGCTCTCGCCCGCAACGTCGAGGCCGCCGGGGTCCGCGGGCTTGACCTTATACGGTCCGGGGGCGGCGCGGATCAGCTCCGGCGCACCGCTGACTTCGGCATCCTGCTGGCCAAGCCAGAAGAAGGTGCCGGCGACGAGCGCCGCCGCGAGCACGACGACGAGCAAGGCTGCGAGCATCTTGCGCGCCGACAGGCCGCGCGGCTCGTCCTCGTCCTCGACGGCCTGCAGCCACGGCAGCTGCCCGTCGTCATAGGCCGACCTCTGGTCGCTCATCGTTCGACTTTCGCTTTCCACGGCAGGCCGACCACTGCGCAGCTGTAGCGGATCCTGCGCATGCGCTGGCACAGCACTTCCGAATGCGCCTGCGAGGTGGTGCCGATCTGGAAGCGATAGAAGCGCTTGCCGCGCGAGTTGCGTGTCGGGACCACGACGGCAGGCAGGCGCGCGACCGCGGGATAAGAGCGCTGCATCCGCCGCCAGCCGAGCTTCGCCTGCTGCCGCGACCCGAACGCGCCGATCTGCACCAGCCGTCCGCTGGCGCCGGCGGACTGCCGGGCGTTCCACAAGGTGAGCTGTTTGGCGCGTGCCGGCGCGGCGCGGGCCGATTGCGTTGGCGCAGGACGCGCGGGCGCGGGCGTCGCCACCGTCGCCTTCTGTTCCGAAACCGTCTCGTCCAGCCGCGCGCGAGGCGGCTCCTCGCGCCTGAGGATCGCACGCCTGCGCGGCGGGGAAGGCCTTGCGGCACGCGGCTCGGGAACCGAGACGACGGGCGCCGGCGCCGGGCGAACCTCAGGCGTCTCGACAATTTCGACCGGGGGCGGCGGTGCTGGAAGGCGCGCCTCGGGCAGCTTGACGCTGGCTTGCGGCGGCGCCGGCGCCGGCTGCACCACAGGATCGGCCTGCGGCCGGTCGACCGAGCGCGTGCCGAGCCAGTAAGACCCGCCCGCGAGGAGCAAGGCACCGGCAACCGCCCAGCCCAGAACCTCCCGCGCGCGATGGCCCGCGCGCGGCTTCGGTTCGTCATGAAGCCATGGCAGCCGGTCCATTCCGACTGCCGCCCGGCTGTCGGTCATCCTCAGCGCATCTCCTCGGTCGCGGCGACCCCCATCAACCCTAGTCCGCTGCGGATGATTTGCGCGATTCCGAGCGCCAGTTCCAGCCGGGCGCGAGAAAGTTGTGGATTGTTTTCAACGAGGAAGCGACGCGCGGGATCGTCATTGCCGCGGTTCCACAGCGCGTGGAATGCCGCCGCCAGATCGTAAAGATAGAATGCGATGCGATGCGGTTCGTGCGCCAGCGCCGCACTTTCCAGCGTGCGCGGATATTGCGCCGCGAGCTTGACCAGGCCGAGCTCTTCATCGTCGAGCAGGTCGAGGTCGGCCGGCGCGCCGAGATCGACCCCGGCGTCGGCGGCCTTGCGCTTGAGCGAACTGATCCGCGCATGCGCATACTGAACGTAGAAAACCGGATTGTCCTTCGACGCTTCGACCACCTTGGCGAAATCGAAATCGAGCGGGCTGTCGGCGCGCTTGGTCAGCATCATGAAGCGGACGACGTCCTTGCCGACTTCCTCGACCACTTCGGCAAGCGTGATGAAATCGCCTGCGCGCTTGGACATCTTGACCGGCTCGCCGTCGCGGAACAGCCGGACCATGTTGACCAGCTTGACGTCGAGGTCGACGCGCCCGTCGGTCAGTGCGTTGACGGCCGCCTGGACACGCTTGACCGTGCCGGCATGGTCGGCGCCCCAGATGTTGACCAGATGGTCGGCCTTTTCTGCCTTCTGGAGGTGGTAAGCGGCATCGCTGCCGAAATAGGTCCAGCTGCCGTCCGACTTCTTCATCGGGCGATCCTGGTCATCGCCAAACTGGGTCGAGCGAAACAGGGTCAGTTCAACCGGTTCCCATTCGTCGTCAGGCTGCAGGCTCTTGGGCCGTTCGAGCACGCCTTCGTAAACCAACCCCTTGTCGCGCAGCACCTCCATCGCGCGATCGACCGCGCCGGTACGCTGCACCTCCGCCTCGGAAGCGAAAATGTCGTGATGGATGCCGAGCAGCGCCAGATCGTGGCGGATAAGGTCGAGCATCGCCGCAATCGCGCGCTCGCGGAACACGGGCAGCCATTCGGCCTCGCTCACCTCGCAATAATCGTCGCCGAAGTCGGCCGCTAGGATGCAGCCGACGCCTATCAGATATTCGCCCGGATACAGGCCCGCGGGAATGTCGCCGATCGTCTCGCCCAGCGCCTCGCGGTAGCGCAGGTAAGCGGACCGGGCGAGCGTATCGACCTGCGCCCCGGCATCGTTGACATAATATTCCTTGGTGACGCGGAAACCTGCCGCTTCGAGCACCCGTGCGAGGCTGTCGCCGACCACTGCGCCGCGGCAGTGGCCCATGTGCAGCGGCCCGGTCGGATTGGCCGAGACATATTCGACATTGACCCGCTCGTTGGCGCCGATCGTCGACGTGCCGTAGCCGTCGCCTTGCGCGACGATCGTGCGCAGCTCGTCGCGCCAGGATTCGGGGTCGAGCCGGAGGTTCATGAAGCCGGGACCCGCGATTTCGACCGAGCGCACCGGCGGCAGCGCTTCGAGCCGCGGCTTGATCAGCTCGGCAAGCGCGCGCGGATTGGTCTTGGCCGCCTTCGACAGGACCATCGCGACATTGGTCGCAAGGTCGCCGCGCGTGGGATCGCGCGGTGCCTCGACCGCAATGCCGCCACGCGAAACACCCGCCGGCAGCGCGCCTTCAGCAACAAGATCGTCAAGCACTCCGTCGAGGAGCGCGGCATAGCGAGCGTACAGGGACATAGCGCGCCTCTAGCGCGTGGCTCACCGCGCGTCACCCGTGCGTGCGCTGGCGATCAGGCCAGTGCGGTCGCGTCGTAATGCTCGCCCAGCATACCCAGCCCGAAGCCGGCATGCATCGGCACGATTGCGGAAGCGGTGGCCCACGCTTCGGCAACCGCCGCCGGAATCGTCGGCACGGCACCGTCGGCGCGCGCGGGCAGAGCGTCGAGCAGCGCCTCCACGGTGCCCGGGCCGGGACCGTTCGACAGCGCATCGAGGAGCACCCGCCCGACCTCGGCGATGTTCTGCACCATCCGCCCCTCCATGCCCGCGTCCGCGAAAATCCCGGCGGGGATGGCAATCGACGGCGCAAGTTGCATCGCTGCGGCGGGCGCGGCCGCCGACAACGCTGTCCCAGCGTCGAGCGGCTCTGCGGAACGGCCGGCGTCCGATACCTGCGGCCGGCTCACGGCACTCGTCAACGCTGCGCCGGCTGAGAGGGGCAGCGTTTGTGTGGAACTTGCCAGCGGCGGCATCTGGGCATCGCTCGCCGAAGCCAGCGTCGTGTCGGCGATCATGACGGTTGTCGCGCTTGTTGCGCTCCTCGCTAATGTGACGGCGTCGGTGTCGGCGGCTTCTGGACCAGCGGGGAAGCCCGGACCGGAAAGGCCGCTGCCGGCGATCATGCCAGCGAGGGCGAACGTGCCGGCGGGGGAGGTTTCGGTAACCCGGCCAAGCGACGCAGTGCTCGTCGTGCCGCCCGACAAATAGCGAATCGCGACTGACCCCGTGCCGTTGATCGTCGCCACCGTGGCCCAGCCATTGCCGCCGCCATCGGCATCAACCTGGATCTTGCCTGTCGTCGTGACCCGGACGAAGCCGCCCGCGGCGACGTTGGTCCCCGCGCCGACCTTTACCAGCGCGCTGAGGTCGACCACGTCCCCGTTGACATAATCGAGGATTCGATCGACGCCGTCGCCTCCGAGCACGAAGCGGTCGTTGCCGCCGCCTCCGCGATAATCGTCGGCGCCGCCCTTGCCATCGAGTACGTTGGCGCCATTGTTCCCAATCAGCTGCTGCGCGAAATCGTTGCCGGTCAGGTTGATCGCGCCTTTGCCTTTGGCGTTGCCGGTCTGGAGGACCTCGATCGCGCTTCCGGCGGCAAGGGCGTAGCTGACGCTGGCGCTGACCGTATCGATGCCCGCCCAGCCGGCGCCTTCGATCACCAAGGCGGACGCGTTGTTGACGGCGTAAAGGTTGCCGCTGCTCACTGCCGCGCCATCGACCCGTACGGTCAGCGCATAGCTTCCGGTCAACCCGCCGACCGCCGCCGCCTGCAACGTATAAGTTCCGGCAGCGGTGACGTTGAACGTCAAGGTCGCGTCGAATCCGGCGCCGCTATCATCGTCAGCGGCGACCGAAGCGCCACTCGACGACAGCAGGTTGAGCCGCGGGTCGCCCAGGATCGGCCCCGTGGGAAGCGCGCTCAACCCAAGCTGCGCCAACAAATAAGGCGTCAGGCTGCTGACGCCGAGCATCTGGAACGTGTAGCTGCTGCCCGCCGCGGTCGCGATGACCAGGCCGTCGATTTCGCCCGCCGACGCGATCGTCGCGACGCTGCGGTAATCGACGTCGGCGGCCAGCAAGGGCATCGTTTCGACCCACGGCGCGCCGTTAAGCTGCGCATGCATGAATGAGCCCAGCAAGGCATTGGCCTGCGCGTTCGGGTGCAGGCCATCGAAGAACAAGAGGTTATCGTAGAGGAGCAGATTCTCACGCAGCTGCTCGCCCGGCGTCTCGCCCAGCTCGTCGGGCCGGATGCCGTTGAGCAAGGCGATCGTGTTAAGGTTGGCCGTGAGTGCGCCGGTGACCGCCTGCCCCGTCGTTTCGTCGACATAATCCATCAACGGCACGTAGCTGACGGTTGCGCCAAGCGCCTCGAGCCCCGGGATCACCTCGGTACGGATGAGGTGGTCGAGGTAGCGCGAATAATCGGTCGCCGCGGCGCTGCGAGTCGCTTCGCCCGCCTCAATGACCCCGTCGTTATTGAGGTCGGTATCGGGTCCGAACACATTGTCCTTGTTAAGGTCGTAGCGCTCGACCAGCCCGACATCGGCCATGCCGGTGATGAGGATGTGCTTCACCCCATCCATCGTCACCAGCTGGCTCAGCTCGTGCAGGAGGATGTCGGCGCGCGATTCGATCCGCGCATACGCGGCGGTCTTGGAAAAGATCGTGCCGGTGGTGGGCACGATGCTGCGGATGTCGTTGCCGCCGACGGTGACCATGTGCAGTGCATTGACGTCGGCGTCGCCGTCGACCGCATCGCGGAAAGCGTCGGTCTGCGTGTCGAGGTCGGACACGACTTCGCTGCCCTGTTTGATCTGCGCGCCGCCGTAAGCGAAGTTCAGGTTGTTGCCCGACGGGTCGCCTGCCCAGGGCGCGATTGGGATGTCGAGCCAAGGATCTTCATAGCCGTAAGGGAAGACCGGCGCGGTGACCGTGCCAATCTCCTTGTTCGCGAGCAAATCGGCAAAGGTGTAGCCATTGCTGAAGCGCCCTTGGAAATAGCCCCGGCTTGCGGATGGCGCGCCGTCCGGGAGATCGCTGAAGGTCAGGTCGCCATAGAATTCGGCGAGCTTAAGGGCGTTGCCCGCATCGACCAGGCTGTCCCCGAAAACGAACACGCCACTATACGCCATCACGCCCTCCCCGCCGGAGAAAACGACTCGCATGGCTGCCCCCCGGCTGTCCGAGGCTCCTCCACAATCGATTGAAAAACAATAGCTTGTTTGGTTAATGCAAACGCGCGCCGTCAGAAGCGGTCGGCAGGAAGGCGGACCGGGCCCACGAGTTCCTCATGCCGGGCGATGGCAAAGCGATCTGTCATGCCGGCGATGAAGTCGCCGATCGTGCGCAGCTGGCCAACTCGGTCGCCAGCGCGCTGCCAGCTTGTCGGCAATAGCGACGGGTCCGCCCGATAGGCGGCGGCGAGATTGGCAATGACCCGCTCGGCTTCGACCCGCACGTCATCGAGCGCGGGCGAACCGTAGAGACGCTGGTAAAGAAAGCGTTTGAGCTCCGCCTCCTCGGCCGCGAGCGGTTCGGAAAAGCCCGCGAGGCTGCGTCCCGCGGCGCGGACATCGTCGATGGTCTCGACGCGGGCATCGGCCACGCGCTGGGCAGTTTCCGCGAGGACGTCGCCGACCATCGTGCCGATGAGGTCGCGAACCAAAGCGCGTTGCTTGCGGTCGACCGCGATTCCAGGGTGCCGCCGCTCGATCGCGCGCCAGTGCCGCGCGACGATCGGCACTTCGACCAGTTCGTCGAGCGCGAGGATGCCGGAGCGCAGGCCGTCGTCGATGTCGTGGTTGTCGTAGGCGATGTCATCGGAAATGGCGGCGACCTGCGCTTCGAGGCTGGGCCAGCTGCCGAGCATCAGGTCGAACGCAGTATCGGCTTCCGCCATCGCCCAGGTTGGATTGCGCACCGGGCCGTTGTGCTTGGCCAGGCCTTCGAGCGCTTCCCAGCTGAGGTTGAGCCCGTCGATGTCGGGATAAGGCGTTTCCAGCCGGGTGACGATGCGGATGGTGTGAGCGTTGTGGTCGAAGCCCCCGGCGTCGGCGAGCGCGGCGTCGAGCGCATCTTCGCCCCCATGGCCGAACGGCGGGTGGCCAAGGTCATGGGCGAGGCACAAAGCCTCGGTCAGGTCCTCGTTAAGGCCGAGCGCGCGGGCAATCGTCCGGCCGATCTGCGCGACTTCGATGCTGTGCGTCAGGCGGACCCGGAAATGGTCGCCGTCGGGGGCAATGAACACCTGCGTCTTGTGGCGCAAACGGCGGAAGGCGACCGAATGGATGATCCGGTCACGGTCGCGCTGGAAGATGTCGCGCGGTCCGCGCGGGGCGTCGTCATGTTCGGGGTGAAGGCGGCCGCGCGAATGCGCGGGGCGCGCGGCGAGGCGCGCGGTCAGCTGCCCAGCGGGACGATCGTGTCGGTTTCCGAATTGGTCCACCGGAAGGCGTTAACCGACTCGAGGCCTTCCGCGAAGGTCTCGGCATCGGCGCTGCTCTTGAACGGCCCGATCAGCAGGCGTGCGCGCTCGGGGCCCTTGGCAACATACGGCTTGATGCCGTCGAACATCTCGGCATTGCGCGACTTGATGCGCTGGAACTGGTCGGGCAGCGCATCGGGATTGGGACCGCTGGCCAGCTGAAGCCAGATTTTCTTTGGCTTTGCGGCGGCCTTTGGCGCCTGCGGCACTTGGCGCTGCGGAACGGTCGCCGAGGCCATTTGCGTCGCCGCGGGCGCAGACCAGCTTGGCGTCGGCCGAGCCGCGGGCGGCGGTGCGCGCAGTGTCTGCTCGATGCTCGCCATGCGATCACCGTCACTGACCGACGGCGGGGCGGAATAGGACGGGGACGGTGCGGCCGATGCGTAAGCCGTGCCGCCTGAATCCGGGAAGATGCCGAGGTTGACCGCGGCCGCCTTCTGCCCGGGCGCAAGCGCCGGAAGCCGTTGCAGGAACGGCGCGACCGAGGACCAGCTGCCGGGCATGGCGGCATCGATCGCCACCATTGCGCCCTTGCTGTCGCCCGACAGCGCAAGGACGAAAGCGCGAATGCGGCCGATCGCGGCATCGCCGCGTGCCGAAAGCGGCGCGAGGATCTGCAAGGCTTCAGCCTTGTTGCCGCTGATTGCGAGGCTCAGCGCCAGGCGGCGGCGCGCTTCGTCGGCGTCCGTGCCGCCCAACGCGGCCCGATATTCCGCCTGCGCCTGTGCCTGTTGGCCCATCAGGTCGTACGCCAATCCGCGGTCCGCACCGAAGGTCGCGAGCGGCGCGCCAAGCTGCTGGGCGCGGGCGAAATAGGGAAGCGCGGACGCAGGATCGCCCTGCGCGACGGCGACGGCACCCATCCCGGCCTGCGGCAGCGGACTGTTGGGGTTCACTTCGTCGGCGCGAGCGAAAAAGCCCGCCGCAGCATCATTGTCGCCGAGCACCAGCGCGGCGCGTCCCGCACCGATCAATGCACCGAAATCGCGCGGGTTCGAACCAAGCGTCCGCATGTAGCGCCCAAGCGCATCAGCAGGCGATTCGGCGTAAGGCGAATAAGCGGACTGGGCGTGGGCGGGCGCCGCCGCCGAAAGCGCAACGGCAACGGCGACGCTCATCACGACGGAGCCCGCGAATTTTGGCAATTTTCCCCGCATCGTCCCCCGATGCGACACAGAATCTTGCGCGAACATTTCTGCCTAGACCCTTTACGGCGAGCCGTGCCGGCAGAGGGATGGAAAGCGCCTTACTGGTTATTCTGCCGGTTGAGGAAGCGCGGGATATCGATCGGTTCGCGGCTGAACCCGGGTTCGCCTTCCTCAATCTGCGCCTTGGGGGCACCGCGCGCAATGTTCGACATCCGCTCGAACAACGTGCCGCCGCCGCCGGCCGCAGTCGGCTGATCAGTGGCGTCGTCGTCGTCGGGCGGCGCTATCGGCGGAGCGCCGACCGGCGTCGTCAGGATGTCGTCGTCGCCGAGCAGAAGCTCGTCGCCCTCCTCCTGCGCAGTCGTGTCGATGTCGTCTTCCTCGATGGGCTCGGGCGCAGTCGCGACCGGCTGCGCCGGCGCGGCGGTGCCCACGGCGCGCGCCGGGAAGGTGAACACCTTGCCCGGGGCGGGCTGCGCGCCAACTTCGGCCTCGATGCCCGTGGCAACGACCGACACGCGGATCTTGCCGCCCAAATCGTTGTTGAACGCCGAACCCCAGATGATGTTGGCGTCGGGATCGACCAGTTCCTTGATGTGGCTGGCGGCCTCGTCGACCTCCATCAGGCGCATGTCCTCGCCGCCGGTGATCGAGATGATGACGCCCTTGGCGCCCTTCATGCTGACGCCGTCGAGCAGCGGATTGGAAATGGCCTTTTCGGCAGCTTCGATGGCGCGGTTGTCGCCATCGGCCTCGCCGGTGCCCATCATCGCCTTGCCCATCTCGCTCATCACCGAACGGACGTCGGCGAAGTCGAGGTTGATGAGGCCTGGCATGACCATCAGGTCGGTAATCCCGCGCACGCCCTGCTGCAGGACCTCGTCCGCCATTTCGAACGCTTCCTTGAAGGTCGTTTCCGAATTGGCGAGGCGGAACAGGTTCTGGTTGGGAATGACGATCAACGTGTCGACATGCTGCTGCAGTTCGGAAATGCCCGAATCCGCCGAGCGGCCGCGGCGCGAGCCTTCGAACGCGAACGGCTTGGTCACCACGCCGACGGTCAGGATGCCCTTGTCACGCGCCGCCTTGGCGATGACTGGCGCAGCGCCGGTGCCGGTGCCGCCGCCCATGCCGGCGGCGATGAAGCACATGTGCGCGCCTTCGAGCGCAGCAGTGATCTCTTCGATGCTTTCTTCAGCAGCGGCGCGGCCGATTTCGGGCCGCGATCCAGCGCCAAGACCCTGGGTGATGCGCAGGCCGAGCTGAATGCGGCGATCGGCGAGCGAGGAATTGAGCGCCTGCGCGTCGGTGTTGGCGACCACGAAATCGACGCCCTGGACGTCGGCGCGCATCATGTTGGCGATGGCGTTGCCACCCGCCCCGCCGACGCCGATCACGCTGATCCGCGGGCGAAGCTCGTCGACCTCGGGCCGGATGAAATCGATGCTCATGGACTTTAATCCCCCTCAAGCCTGGCAACGCATTGAGCCGTCTTGATGAATCTTTGAATCATCGCGAGTCGCAAGCCAAGCGAAAAAGTTAACGCGCGCCAGAATTTTGGGGAAAAAGTGGCGTGAAAGACTCACTTTCCCAAGACGGGACAGCCGCTAAAGCCAGAAGGCGGCGGACGGTTCGTCCGCGGTCTCGACATCGATCGTCGCGACCAGGCGCTCGCCGTGCCAGACTTCGCGCCGGCCGGAGCTCGGAATCTCGCGCGCCACGGCGATCGCATCGCGATCGCAGGCGGCCCGGATCCATTCGACTTCGACCACGTGGCGAACGCGGTCGAGTCGGTAAATGCGATAGTCGCGCGTCACCCTGCCGGGCTAGCATGATGCGCCGCCGTAACGAACCTGCCGGAGCGTCGTCCGACCCCTTTCAAACGCAGTTCAGCGTAAGCTGCGAAAGGTGACGCCGCGTTAAGCTTAACGGGTCACCGCGCGCCGCCTGACAAATGCCTCACGATGCGGTATGATCGACGCAGCGACGACATGCCGCTCGGGTGGCGTTTCCCGGTTCACGAAAGGGGAGGCGTGACGATGAACCCGGATCCTGCTTTTGCACCTACCGAGTCCCGCGGCCCGTCCGCGCCGGACGCGACTTTGTTCAGCCAGGCCTGGGAAGGCCGGTCGGTCGACGATCTTCGTGCGATCATTGCCCATGGCCTGCACGACGAAGGCTATGCGGCGGCGGCGCGCGAGCTCGAGCGGCGCGCCAACCTTCTCGCGCACCAGGAAGAGGACGTGGCCGAGGCCGACCGGGCGCATCAGCGCGCCTTCGTCCGCCATCTCATTATCGGCTTTACGCTCGTCGCAATTGCGGGGATCGTGATCGGGCTGCTGATTCCCTGAAAAAGTCGCGGGACGGTCAGTCGATTTGCACCTGCTCGATGCGGGGCACGCCTACCATCCACCACAGCGCACCGACGGCGGCGACCGCCGCGGTTAGCAAGAAGGCAGAATCATAGCCAGATCGCTGCACGACCATCGCCGTGATGATCGGCCCAATGATTCCCGACACGTTGCCAATTGCATTCTGAACGCCGACCCACGTGCCGGCGGCGCGCGGCCCGGCAAACATCTGCGCAACGGCGTAGAGGTTGAGCGACAGCGCGGCGCTGGCCGCGCCCGCGAGGCAGAGCAGCAGCCCGATCATCAGTGCGCTGTGCGCATAAGCAAGGCCAAGGATGGCGCCTGCGGCGACGAGCTGACTGACGACCATCATCCCGCGTCGAATCGCCGCTTCCGAACGGCCCGACCGCGTCCACCAGTCCGAAAAATGGCCGTAGCCCAGCGCGCACGCGCCCTGGACCGCATAGCCCAGCGTCGCGAGGAAGGTCATTTCGGCGATGCTGAACCCGCGCGACTTGGTCAGGAACAGCGGCAGCCAGGCCAGCAGGAAATAGAAACAGTAGTTCCCCAGCGCATGGACGATCGACATCGACCACAAGGGCCATTTGGACAGCAGTTGCGCGACCGGCACCTTGGCGCCGCCGTCGAGATGCCCCTCGGTCGGTAGGGCGAGGACGGTCTGCCGCCACGGCACAAGCCACAGCAGGGTGACGATGCCAAAGACGATGAAGATCGCCTGCCAGCCGAGCGAGCCGAGGATCAGTCCTCCGGCCAAGGTCCCCAGTGCCGGACCAAGCGCAAGGCCAGCTGCGACCGTGGCATTGGCAATGCCGCGCCGTTCGGGCGGGACGTGCCGGGCGATCAGCTTCGAGCTTCCGGGAAAGGAGATGCTTTCACCGACGCCAAGCATGATGCGCAACACGAGGAGCGACGTGAAGCCGCCGGCAAAGCCCATCAGCAAGGTGCTGACCGCCCATAGAAGGATCCCGCCCGACATCAGGCGGTAGACGGAGAAACGGTCGCACAGCCAGCCGGCGAACAGCTGCACCGGCGCGTAAATCCAGAAGAAGGCCGAAAAGATCAGCCCATATTCTTCTTCGGACAGGCCGAGGTCGTCTTTCATGACCGGCGCGGCGATGCCGATCGCGCCGCGGTCGATGTAATTGAGGAACACCGCAGCGCCGAGCAGCAGGATCAGCGACGTGCTCGCGGTCCGCTTTGTGGATGCGATTGTCGCCATGCCTGTCCCCTTGCCCCGGCAGCGGCGTAACAGAATCGCGGCGGCGCTAGAACCCGCCCTTCATCGCGGTCATCAGCCGGCCAAACATGCCGGTGGATTTCTTGCGCTGCGTCGGGGGCATGCCGATGTCGCGAATGTCGCTGGTCCCGGAAGCGGCCAGGAGCGCGAGGCCGACAAGAGTCGAGAACGCCGGGCCGCTATGCGCGTCGGGCAGCCCGGCAATCTGCTTGGGCCGGCCAAGGCGAACGGCGCGGCCGAGCACGCCCTGCATGTAATCGGCGATGTTCTTGAGTTCGGCGCCGCCGCCGGTGAGGACGACCTGCCGCCCCACGGGCCCGGTGAAGCCCAATTCCTTGAGCGCGGCTTCGACCTGGTTGGTCAGCTCCTCGATGCGCTGGCGGATGACCATCATCAGCTGGGCGCGGGTGATCTTCATCGGCTCGGCACCCTGCTCTGCCCCGATCTGCGCGGCTTCGATCATCTCGTGATTGTCGCGCGGACTGGTCATGGCCGAGCCGTAGAAGCACTTCAGCCGCTCGGCGTCACGCCGCTGGACGGCGAAGGCGGTGGCGATGTCATTGGTGATGTCGCGCGCGCCGAGGTCGATCGAGCGCAGGCCGAGCAGCATCCCACCATAGTGAACCGACACGTTGGTGACGTCGGCGCCAAGCTCGACCAGCGCAACGCCCAGCTCACGCTCTTCGTCGCTGAGGCAGGCCAGCGCGGCGGCAATCGGCGAGGCAACGATGGCGCGCACGCCAAGGTGCGCCGAGCGGATCACGGTATCGATATTGCGCAGCGGCGCAGGATCGGCGGCGATGACGTGAATGTCGACGCCAAGGCGATTGGCGAAGAGCCCGATCGGCTGTTGTACGCCCTGCGCGCGATCGATGGTGTAGAGCGCCGGGTGGGCGTGGAGCACGACCTGGCCGGTGCGATCAATCGCAGCGCGGCCTGCGCTCAGCAATTCGTCGATGTCCGACTGCTCGACCGGGTGTCCGCCAAGCTCGACCTCGACATTGGCTAGATCACTCACCAGCCCGCCCGCGCCGTAGCTGGCCCAGACGTCCTCGACCGTCACGCCCGACATGCGCTCGGCCAGTTCGACCGCTTCGCGTACCGCGAATTCGCTGGCCGCCATGTCGGTGATGTAGCCGCGCTTGACCCCGCGGCTTTCGCGCTGACCGGTGCCGAGCACGGTCAGGCGTCCCTCCTCGCCCGGCGCGACGATCAGCGCGCTGACCTTCGACGAGCCAATGTCGAGCGCGGCAATCGGCTGTTGTTCGGAAGATGCGGCCACGGTGCCGGGTCAGCTTTGCTGCGGCGGCTGGTCGCCGGTGATGGTCTCGCCCGGTGCGCGCGGCAGGCGGACGATCATCTTGCCGGGGATGCGCAAGTCGAACCGGACGACGCCGCGACCGAGCAGCCCGTTCGAGCGGTCCAGCTTGGCGAATTTGCCGAGCGCGGCCCGCGCGGCCTGCTCGCCTTCGGGGAGCGCGATCGTCTCGCCCGATTGGAAGCTCAAATCCCAGCGGCGGCGTCCGACCCATGTTGCCGAGGCAAGCTGCGGCTGCAGCGTCGGAACGCTGGCCATCAGCCGGCCTAATTCCTTGCTTTGCGCATTCGCCCCCTGCCCGATCAGCAATGGCAGGTCGGGCATGTTCGAAATGGCGACCTTGTCGAGCACCACCCCTTCAGCGTCGACCAGGGTGAGCTGGCCGCTGTCCTGCCACAGCGCCGCAGGCTTGCGCTCGACGATGTCGATCACCAGCGTGTCGGGCAGGCGGCGGGACACGCGCGCGTCCTTGACCCAGCCGAAGCCGATCAGCCGCTCGCGGATCGCGGCGACGTCGACCAAGGGCTGCGGCGGCTTGCCCGCGCCGGCGGTTTCGGCGGCACGCGCCAGCTCATCGGTGACGACGCGGTCGACGATGCGGCGGTCCATCTTGTCGAGGCCGACGATCTGGTAGCCGCTGACGACGAAGCCGGCGCGGCCCAGCGCGGCGCCCGCCGACCGTTCCGCCTTGGCCGGGATATCGAGCGCGACCAGCACGACGAAGGCGATGGCCAGAAGGAAGCCGGTAAAGGCCAGGCCGGCGAGCTTGCTTGCCCGCGCCTCATTGACCGGCAGGTTCCTGGCGATTTTCTTGGAGACGGCGTTGCCCGACGATTTGCGCGGCTTGGCCCGCGCGCCGCCGCCGCGCCTGACGTGCGCCGCGCTCACGTACCGGCCGCCTCGTCGAGCGCTTCGATGATCAGGCGCTCGACCAATTCGCCGTAGCTGATGCCGCGATACTTGGCCTGCTCGGGCACCAGGCTGAGCGGGGTCATGCCGGGCTGGGTGTTGACTTCGAGCAGATAGAGCCCCGCTTCGCCCTGCTCTTCGTCCCAGCGGAAGTCGGATCGCGACGCGCCCTTGCAGCCGAGCAGGCGATGCGCCTCGGCGGCCATGTTCATCATCGCCCCGGCGATATCGTCTGGCACCTCCGCCGGGCAGACGTGCACGGTGCGGCCATCGGTATATTTGTGCTCATAATCGTAGAAGCCGCTGTCGATCTTGAGCTCTGTCACCGCGAGCGCCTCGCCGCCCATCACCGCCACGGTCAGCTCGCGGCCCTTGATGAACGGCTCGGCGAGCAGTTCGTCGAACTCATGCCACGGCCCCGGAACGTCACGGCCGATCGGGCTGCCGTGATTGCCGCCTTCGGTGACGATCGCGACGCCGACCGACGAGCCTTCGTTGACCGGCTTGAGCACGTACGGCCGCGGGATGGGATCGCGCTCGTAAAGCGTTTCGCTTAAGACCATCGTGCCCTTGGGCATGCGGATGCCGCGCGGCACCAGCACCATCTTGGTCAATTCCTTGTCGATGGCGATGACCGAGGTTTCGAGCCCGCTGTGCGTGTAGGGGATCTGCATCAGGTCGAGCATGCCCTGGACGGTGCCATCCTCGCCCGGCGTGCCGTGGAGGGCGTTGAACACGACGTCGGGGCGAATTCCGGCGAGCACCGCGGCGACATTGCGGTCCATGTCCACCTCGGTCACGTTCGACCAGCCGCGCTCGCGCAACGCCTCGGCAACGCCGCGGCCGCTGGTCAGCGAGACCTCGCGCTCCGACGACCAGCCGCCCATCAGGACGGCGACGTTGAGGTCGCGGTTCACGCTCACTGGACAACCCCCACGCGCTGAATCTCCCACTCCAAAGTGATGTTGGTTCGCGCCTGCACCCGGCGCCGGACTTCTTCGCCCAGCTCCTCAATGTCGGCGCTGGTCGCGCTACCGAGGTTGAGCAGGAAATTGCAATGCTTGTCCGACACTTGCGCATCGCCGAGCTTCATGCCGCGGCAGCCCGCCGCATCGATCAGCGCCCACGCCTTGTGGCCGTCCGGATTTTTGAACGTCGACCCGCCCGTGCGGCTGCGCAAAGGCTGGGATTCCTCACGCGCCTGGGCGATGCGGTCCATCTCCGCACCGATCACTTCGCGGTCGCCCGGCGTGCCGCGCAAGGTGGCGTCGAGGACCACCGCTCCCTCGGGCAATTCGCTGTGGCGGTAGGTGTAGCCGAGCCGCTCGGCCGGCCATTCCTCGACCTCGCCGGAGCGCAGCGCGATGCGCGCCGAGACGAGGATGTCGCTGACTTCGCGGCCATAAGCGCCGCCATTCATGCGCACGAAGCCGCCAACCGTGCCGGGAATGCCGCGCAGGAATTCGAGGCCGGCAATGCCCGCATCGCGCGCGGTCGAGGAAACGAGAATGCCGCTCGCCCCGCCGCCGCAGCGAAGCGTCGTCGCGTCGATCTGTTCGATCCGCGCGAACGGCTTGCCGAGACGGACGACCACGCCCGGAACGCCGCCATCGCGCACGATCATGTTCGACCCGAGGCCGAGCGCCATGACGGGAACGTCGGGGTCGAGGTCGCGAAGGAAGGATATGAGGTCGTCGGCATCGGCCGGTTCGAACAGCCAGTCGGCATTGCCGCCACTTTTGAACCATACGAGAGGGGCAAGGGGGGCGTGGGGCGTCAGTTTCCCACGCGCCTTGATTGAACCAAGTTCCGTTTGTGCCGAGCGAAGTCGAGGCACGTCCACACCTGGTCCCTCGACTTCGCTCGGGACGAACGGAGATGGGTGCGTCACTTCGCCGCCCTCGCCGCTTCCACGCCCTTGGGCAAAGCCGCGGCCCACTTCGTAATGTCGCCCGCGCCCATGCAGATGATCATGTCACCTTCGGCAGCGAAATCCCGCAATTCGCGGGATAGCGATTTCTGGTCGGCAATGGTGCGCGCCATGCGGTGGCCGCGGGCGCGGATGCCTTCGACCAGCGCGGCGGAATCGACGCCGTCAATCGGCTCCTCGCCCGCCGGATAGACCGGCGTTACGAACACCATGTCGGCATCGTTGAAGGCATTCTGAAAGTCTTCCATCAGCCCTTCGAGCCGGGTGTAGCGGTGCGGCTGCATGACCGCGATGACTCGGCCCGTCGCGCCCTCGCGCGCGGCGCCGAGCACCGCGCGGATTTCGGTCGGGTGATGCGCGTAATCGTCGATCACCACGGCGCCGTCCACTTCACCCACCTTGGTGAAGCGGCGCTTGACCCCTTCGAACTTCTCGAAGCCGCCGCGGATGGCATCGTCGGTAAGCCCAAGCTCGAGCGCGACGGCGATTGCGGCCAGCGCATTCTGCACATTGTGCCGGCCTGGGATGGGCACGAACACATTTTCGATCGTGCGGCGGGCGCCGTCCTTTTCCAGGATGACGACGTCAAGCCGCGTCCCGCCCGGCACCGGCGTCACATTGTCGGCGCGAACGTCGGCGAGTGCCGAAAAACCGTAGGTGACCACGCGCCGGTCGCGGATGCGCGACAGGATGTTCTGCACTTCGGGATGGTCGACGCACAGGACGGCGAGCCCGTAGAAGGGCACATTCTCGATGAACTCGACGAACGCGTCCTTGACCCGGTCGAAGCTGCCGTAATGTTCGAGATGCTCGGGATCGATGTTGGTGACGACCGCGATCGTCCCGTCGAGGCGCAGGAAGCTGCCGTCGCTCTCGTCCGCCTCGATCACCCACCAGTCGCTTTTGCCGAGCCGCGCGTTCGAGCCGTAGCGGTTGATGATCCCGCCGTTGATGACGGTCGGGTCGATCTTCCCACTGTCCAGCAACGCCGCGATCATCGATGTGGTCGTGGTCTTGCCGTGCGTGCCCGCAACCGCGACGGTCTTTTGCATGCGCATCAGCTCGGCCAGCATCTCCGCGCGCTTGACCCGCGGCAGGCGGCGTTCGGAGGCGGCGCCGATCTCCGGATTGTCGTCCTTGATCGCCGACGAACAGACCACCACTGCGGCATCGCCGAGATTGTCGGACGAATGGCCGATGGCGACGGGGATGCCCTGCTTGCGCAATTTTTCGACGACATAGCCTTCGGCGACGTCGGAGCCCTGCACCTTGTAGCCGAGCTGGTGCATGACCTCGGCGATCCCCGACATGCCGATCCCGCCGATGCCGACGAAGTGGATCGTGCCGATATCCGTTCCGAGCGCCTTCATGCCGGAAGCGCCTCGACGGGGCCGTCGCTGGTCACGCGCGGGGTCAGCGCAGGTCCGATCGCGATTGGCGCAAGCCCGCCTCCGACGCGCTCGACCAGATCGGCGAGGTCGCGCGCGGCGTGGGGGCGGCCGACCGACAGCGCCCGGCTCGCGGCGTTGGACAGTGCGACGGGATCAGCGGCCATGGCCTCGATCTGGCGCGCGAGAACGTCGGGCGTGAAGCCCGACTGCTGGATGGTGCGCGCGCCGCCGGCCGCGGTCATCTCGCGCGCATTGGCGGTCTGGTGGTCGTCGGTCGCCGCCGGATAGGGCACCAGGATCGCCGGGCGGCCCGCCGCGGTCAGTTCTGCGACCGTCGACGCGCCGGCGCGGGCGATGACAAGATGCGCATCGCCAAGCTTCTCGGGCAGGTCCTCGATGTAGGTCATCAGCTCGGCGGGGATGCCGAGCCGGGCGTACCGATCGCGCACCGCGTCGATGTCGTCGGGGCGGCATTGCTGGACGACCTGGAGGCGGCGGCGAAGCCACGGCTGCAGCTTGCCCAGCCCTTCGGGCACGACATCGGCGAAGATGCTCGCGCCCTGGCTGCCGCCGGTGACGAGGATCTTGAGCGGCGCAATCTCGTCGAACGGGGGATAGGGCAGCTCGCCCAGGCGCGAGACGATCTCACGCACCGGATTGCCGACCAGCACGATCTTCGCCTTGTACGAGGGCCGGTATCGTTCGACTTGGTCATAAGCCGTGGCGAGCGCCGCGGCATCCCCGGCAAGCAGGCGGTTGGTCCGCCCAGCGACCGCATTCTGTTCGTGCAGGATGGTCGGGATATTCATCGCGCTTGCGGCGAGCAGCGCCGGAAAGGCCGCATAGCCGCCGAAGCCGATCACCGCGTCGGGCGTATGTTCCTTGTAGATCCGCTTCGCCTCCCCCCGGCCGCGCATCACCGCGCGGGCGGTGCGCAGCCAGCCGAGCGGCCCGCCGCCGATCCGCCCCGCGGGCAGGATGTGCACGGGCACGTCCTTGAACAGGCCGGGAAAGCGCGCGCCGCGCTCATCGGTGATCAGCAGCACGCCGTGGCCGCGGCTCTTCAGCTCCGCGGCCAGCGCATGGGCCGGCACCATATGGCCGCCGGTGCCTCCCGCCGCCAAAACGAAATTCATGCGGCTAACGACTCCCCGCTCCATTTGACCACATAGGGCGAGCGCGTGAGATACGGGTTCCGGCGCGTGAAGGCGAGCAGCAAGCCCATCGAGATCGACAGCGCAAGCATCGAGCTGCCGCCATAGCTGATGAACGGCAGCGTCATCCCCTTCGACGGGGCGAGCTGGACGTTGACCAGCATGTTGATCAGCGCCTGAAGCCCGAACTGGATGGCGAGGCCCGCAGCGGCGAGGATCGCGAAGCTGTTGTCCTCGTCGAGCAGCTTGATCAGCACGCGCGCGACGATGCCGAGATAGAGCAAGGCGATGGCGAGGCAGGCGATCAGGCCGAACTCCTCCCCAATGACCGAAAAGATGTAGTCGGTATGCGGTTCGGGCAGCCCGAATTTGCGCGTGCCGCCGCCCGGCCCCATGCCGAACAGCCCGCCGGCGGTCAGCGTGCGCAGCGCGTTTTCGACCTGGAAATTATCGCCTTCGCCGAACAGGAAGCCATCGATCCGCGCGGTCGCCACGGGGTAGAAGAAGTACGCCAGGATGACCGCGACCACGGTCGCCGCGGCGAGCATGCCGAGCATCCGCATGCTGACCCCGGCGAGCGCGAGCATCGCGATCCACACGCAGCCGAAGATGATCGTCGATCCGAAGTCGGGCTGTTGCATCAAGAGGAAGGCGATCGCGCCCATGACGCCCGCCGAGATGGCGAAGACCGGCAGCGTCTTGTCGCTTTCGCGCAAGCTGAGAAGCCAGGCGAGCGCGACGACGAAGAAGGGCTTCAAGAATTCGGACGGCTGGAGCTGGCCGACGCCGATTTCGATCCAGCGCGTCGCGCCGTTCCGCTCGAACCCGATGACGGGCACGAAGATCATCAGCACGAAGAAGAAGGCGGCGCCGAACAGGGACGCACGGCGAAGGCGGTCCTTGGGCATCATCGAAATGCCGATCATCACCGGCACGCCGACCGCGATCCACGCCAGCTGGCGCCAGAAGTAATAGAGCTCGGAAAAGCGCACCGATCCGCCCGAATAGCGATGCCCGGCGGCGGGCGAAGCGGCAGCGACGGCGATCAGCCCGATGCCGATCAGGACGCTGATCAGCAGCAGCAGGACCTTGTCGATCTCCCAGAACCAGCGGCCCATCGGCGAAGTGTCGGAACGGCCGTAGCGATCGGGATCGATCAGCGCGGCCTTGGCCTTGATCTGGCCGGAGATGGACTTGATCATAATGCCCTCACCAAGTCGCGAAACTGATCGCCCCGATCCTCGAAGTCGCGGAACTGATCGAACGAAGCGCAGGCCGGCGACAGCAGAACGGTATCACCGGGCGCGGAATCGGTCGCGGCCTCGCGCACCGCATCGGCCAGTTTTCCACAGTTTTTCACAGGGATGTGCGGGCTCAGCAGCCGCTCAAACAGCTCGGCCGCCTCGCCGATCGTGTACGCCGAGCGGACATGGCCGAAATGCGGCGCGCACTCGTCGAGATTGTCGGTCTTCGCCTGCCCGCCGAGGATCCAGCGAATGCTCGGAAACGCCGCGAGCGCGGGGGCGGTCGCGGTCGGGTTGGTCGCCTTGCTGTCGTTGACGAAGAGGACGCCGTCGCGATCGCGGACGCGCTCCATGCGGTGGGGAAGGCCGGGGTAGGTACGAAGTCCCTCGTCAATCGTTCGATCATCAATCCCGAGCCATCCACACGCCTGACGAGCAGCGTCGGCGTTCTCCGCATTGTGGGGGCCCTGAAGCGAAACCCAGTTGCTTTGCTCATCGCCTACCAGATCGACAATGCCATTAAAGCCAGCTGTCTCTGGATTGATGAGCCCTGCCTCGAACGCCGGCCAGTTGATCACCGACTTGTGCTCGGATGACTGCATCAAAAGCAGGCGGTTCTTCGACGCAGCATAGGCTTCGAAGCTCTCATACCGGTCGAGATGATCCGGGGTGACGTTGAGCAGCACAGCCACATCGCAATCGAGGCTTTGCGTCAGGTCGATCTGGTAGCTCGATAATTCGAGCACATAGACACCGCCCTCGGGCAGCGGGTCCTGGGCGAGGATCGGCAGGCCGATGTTGCCGCCCATCGTCGTCGGCACGCCCGCAGTCTTGAGGATGTGGTGGACGAGTGCGGTGGTGGTCGACTTGCCATTGGTGCCGGTGATGCCGACGACCTTGTGCGGCGGCAGTTCGGGCCGGGCGCGGGCGAAGAGTTCGATGTCGCCGATGATCTCGACCCCCGCCTCGCGGGCGCGGGCGGCAATCGGGTGGCGGTTGAGGGGGAGGCCGGGGGTGACGACGAGACTGTCGAACTGCGCGAGGTCGGCGGTGTCGAGGTCGGCGATAACCAAATCCTCCCCGGCACGGGGAGGGGGACCATCCGCAGGATGGTGGAGGGGTTGCGCCGCCCCTCCGTCAGCCTGCGGCTGCCACCTCCCCGTCCCGGGGTGGAGCTTCGCGCGCGCCTCCGCACTTGCATCCCACGCCGTCACCCTTGCCCCGCTCGCCAGCAGCGCCTGCACCGTCGCAAGCCCCGACCGCGCGAGCCCGTAGACCGCATAATGCTTGCCCGCCCAGGCGCGCGCCGTGATCACCGCAGCTTGAGGGTGCTCAACCCCGCGAGCGCGAGCACGAAGGCGATGATCCAGAAGCGGATCACGACCGTCGGCTCGGACCAGCCCTTATGTTCGAAATGATGGTGGATCGGGGCCATCAGGAAGACGCGCTTGCCGGTGCGCTTGTAGACCGTGACCTGGACAACGACGCTCAGCGCTTCGACCACGAACAGGCCGCCGATGATCGCCAGAACGAATTCATGGTGCGTCGCCACCGCGACCGCGCCCAAGGCGCCGCCGAGCGCGAGGCTGCCGGTATCGCCCATGAAGACCGCCGCCGGCGGGGCGTTGAACCACAGGAAGGCGAGGCACGCGCCGACGATCGCCAGCAGCAGCACGGTCAAATCGCCGACGCCGAGGATGTGCGGGATGCCGAGATACTCGGCAAAACGCGCATTGCCGACAAGGTAGGAGATGAGGAGGAAGGCGAGCGCCGCGATCACCACCGGCATCGTCGCCAGTCCGTCGAGCCCGTCGGTCAAATTCACCGCATTGCCGAAGGCGACGATCACGAACGCGCCGAACACGATGTACAGCCAGCCAAGGTCGATCACCGGCCCCTGGATCAGCGGCAAATAGAGGTTGGTGTGCCCGTTGCCGACGATCAGCCACGTCGCCGCGCCGGCAATGAGGAATTCGAGCGCGAGTCGGACCTTGCCGGGAATGCCGGCATGGTGGCGCTTCTTGACCTTGTCGTAATCGTCGAGGAACCCGATCACCCCGAACCCGCCGGTGACCAGCAGGCACGCCCAGACGTAGGGGTTGGTGAGGTCCATCCACAGCAGCGTCGAGATCGACAGGCTGATGAGGATCAGCAGCCCGCCCATGGTCGGCGTGCCACGCTTGGCAAGGTGCGTTTGCGGTCCATCGGCGCGGATCGGCTGGCCCCGCCCTTGGCGCTCGCGCAGATAGGAAATGAACCACGGGCCGAGTAGAAGCCCGATCGCCAGCGCGGTCGCGCTCGCCGCGCCGGCGCGGAAGCTGATGTAGCGGATGAGGTTGAGCACGCCGGGAAAGCCCAGCTGCTCGGCAATCAGGTAGAGCATGGCGCGCCCTCTTTGACTGCCTCGACCAGCGCCGCAAGCCCGATCGAGTTGGACGCCTTGACCAGCACGGCATCGCCCGGTCGCAGAATCTGAGTCAGAAGACCCGTCGCTTCGCCGACGCTATCGACGAGATCGAACGAAACCTTGCCGACGATCGCCTCGGCGAGCGGGCGCATGTCGTCCGAAATCAGGATCAACCGGTCGACGTGGGCATCAAGAATTGCCGGCGCCAGGCCGGCGTGGAGCGCGTCGGCATGCGCGCCAAGCTCGCGCATCGGGCCAAGCACGGCGATGCGCCGCACCACCTCGCGCTCTTCACCGAAGCTCTTGAGAGTCGCGGCCATGGAGGCCGGGTTGGCGTTGTAGCTTTCGTCGATCAGCAGCGCTTCGCCATCGGCAAGCGCGACGCGGTGGCGCGCGCCGCGGCCCTTGAGCCCGCCCATGTCGGCCAGCGCGAGCCCGGCCACCGCGACATCCTCGCCCAGCGCCTCGACCGCAGCCAGCACCGCCAGCGCGTTCGACACCCAATGGTCGCCGCGCTGCGAAATGGTGAAGGTCAGCTCGCGCTCGAGCAGCGCAGCGCTGATCAGGCTGCCGCCTTCGGAACTGACGGCGTGCACGGCATGGACGTCGGCATCGCCGCTGCCGAAGGTGATGATGCGGTCGGCATGGCGCCGCGCGGCCTTGACCAGCCGGTCGCGGTGCGGGGTGCCGTTGGGGATGATCGCGATCCCGTCGGGCTCCAGCCCTTCGAAGATTTCGCCCTTGGCATCGGCGATCGCCTCTTCCGAGCCGAGGTTCTCGATATGCGCCGGGGCGATTGCGGTGACGAGCGCGAGGTGCGGGCGGACCTGGCGGGTCAGCGCGGCGATTTCACCGGCATTGTTCATGCCCATTTCGATCACCGCGAACGTCGGGTCGCGCGGCATCCGGGCAAGGCTGAGCGGCACGCCGGTATGGTTGTTGTAGCTTTTGACCGACCGGTGGACCTGGCCCGGGTGACCGCGGTCGAGCGCGGCGAAGAGCGCCTCCTTGGTGCTCGTCTTGCCGACCGATCCGGTCACGCCAAGCACCGTCGCCGACGTCCGCGCGCGCGCCGCGCGGCCGAGCGCTTCGAGCGCGGCGGCGACATCCTCGACCAGCACATGCGGCCGCTCGATCGGGCGCGACACGACAGCCGCCTCGGCGCCGCCGGCGAAGGCTTTGTCGAGGAAATCATGGCCGTCGTAGAGACTGCCCGGCATGGCAAGGAACAGGTCACCCGGCCCCGCCTCGCGACTGTCGAAAGTGACGCCGGTGACGTCGAACGCCTGCGACGCGCGCCCGCCGGTGGCGGCGGCGATCTCGTCGGAAGTCCAGAGGGGGGAGGTCATAAGCTTTCCCCCAACCCGTTTGTGTCGAGCGAAGTCGAGACACGTCCCTCGACTTCGCTCGGGAAAAACGGGTGATGGGTGAAGATCACGCCGCCACCTCTCGCGCCACCAGCGCGTCGTCGAACGGAAGCACGCGGTCGCCGATGATCTGGCCGGTTTCGTGCCCCTTGCCCGCGACGAGGACGATGTCGCCCGCCCGCGCCATCTTCACCGCTTCGGCAATGGCTTCGCGGCGTCCGTCGACTTCGGTCGCGCCGGGTGCGCCGGCCATGATGTCGGCGCGGATCCGCGCGGGGTCTTCGCTGCGCGGATTGTCGTCGGTGACGATGACCACGTCCGACAGACGCGTCGCGACCGCGCCCATCTCCGGCCGTTTGCCCTGGTCGCGGTCCCCGCCCGCACCGAACACGGTGATGAGCTTCCCTTCGACATGCGGGCGAAGCGCGGCAATCGCGGCTTCGAGCGCGTCGGGGGTGTGCGCATAATCGATGTAGACCGGCGCGCCCTGGCCGGTGATCACCGCGCGCTCCAGCCGCCCGCGCACCGGCGCGACGCGCTGCATCGCCGAAAAGGTCGACGGCCAGTCACCGCCGGTGGCGAGGACGAGCGCGGCCGCGGTCAAGACGTTCGATGCTTGGTAAGCCCCGATCAGCGGCAGCGCGAGCCGATGCGACTTGCCGCCATGATCGAGAATTAGCGTCTGCCCAAGCGGCGTCGGCGACTGCTCCACGAGGCGGATGACGTCGCCCGTGCGCCCGACGGTCATGACTTTGTGCCCGGCGCGCTGCGCCCGCGCGATCACCTCGTCGGATTTTGTATCGTCGGTCCAGATGATCGCGGGCGACCCGGGCGGCAGCACTTGCTCGAACAGCCGCATCTTGGCTTCGAAATAGGCATCCATCGTCTGGTGATAATCGAGGTGGTCGCGGCTGAAATTGGTGAACGCGGCGGCGGCAAGCGGCACACCTTCGCAGCGATGCTGGTCGAGGCCGTGGCTCGAAGCTTCATAGGCGACATGGCTGGTGCCCATGCGCTTGAGGCCCGCCATGTTGCTAAGGAAAGTGACGACGTCAGGGGTGGTCAGCCCGGTCTTCACCTGGTCATCCGACGTGGTCACGCCGAGCGTCCCGATCGAGGCCGAGCGGTGCCCCGTCATGCGCCAGACCTGGCGCGTCATTTCGACCGTCGATGTCTTGCCGTTGGTGCCGGTGACGGCGACGACCGTTTCCGGATACGGCCCGTAGAACTTCGCGGCGAGGTCGGCGAACAGCCGCCGCGGCTCGGCATCGGCGAGATGCGGCACGCGGGCAACCGTCGCGTCGGGCCGCGCCACTACCGCCACCGCGCCGCGCTCGACCGCCGCGGGAATATAATCCTCGCCATTCGCCACTTCGCCGCGGAAGGCGCCGAAAATGCTGCCCGGCGCGACCTTGCGGTGATCGAGCGCAAAGCCCGTCACCTTGGAATCGCTATCGACGCCCGCGAGGTCGGACAAGCGCATGGGCTTACTTCCCCGCGTCTTCGTGGATGTACGGCAGCACCTCCGCCATGTTCGGCTCGCGCGTCTTGTCGGGGCGAACGCCGAGCATCGGCGCGATCCGGCTGACGGTCTTGCTGACCACCGGCGCGACGTTCCACCCGGCCGTGCGGAACCCAAAGGTTTCGGCGGTGGCTTTGGGCTCATCGAGCATGACCACGACCACATAGCGGGGTTCGTCCATCGGGAAAACGCCGGCAAAGGTCGTCACCAGCAACGAGCGGTTGTGATATTTTTCCGCCGATCCGGTCTTGCCCCCCACGCGGTAACCCGGCGCGTCGGCCTTCTTGCCGGTGCCCTTGGTCACCACCAGGCGAAGCAGCGAGCGCATGCGGTAACTGGTTTCCTCGCTGAACGCGCGGCGGCCCTTGCCGGGGGGGTGCGCGCGATCGACCTTGAGCAAGGTCGGCGGGCGATAGATGCCGCCGTTGTAGAGCGCGGCGTACCCGCTCGCGAGGTGAAGCGGCGTCACCGCGATGCCGTGGCCGTAGCCGACGGTCATCGTTTCGAGCGGTCCCCAATTGCTGCCCGGAGTTAGCGTACGCCCCTTTTCGCGCAGTTCGATCGCGATCGGATCAAGGAAGCCCATCTTGCCGAGGAACGCCTTCTGCCGCGCCGCGCCGATCTGCGCCGCAATCTGCGCGGTGCCGATGTTGGAGCTTTCCTTCATGATCTCGGCGACGGTGCACGCGCGGCCGAACGGGTGCGTGTCGTTGATGGTGCGGCCGTAGGCGGGCAATTCGTTCGGGCAATTGTAGATCTGGCCGAAGCTCTTGATGATCCCGGCGTCCATCGCCATCGCAACGGTGAACGGCTTGAAGGTCGATCCAAGCTCGTAGACGCCCAAGGTCGCGCGGTTGAAGCGCGCTTCGGGCGAGCCCTGCCCGGCCGCATTGGGATTGAGTTGCGGCAGCGAGGTCATCGCCAGCACTTCGCTGGTGTGGATGTCCATCACGATCCCCGCCGCGCCTACCGCGGAGTAGGTGGTCATCGCGCCGAGCAGTTCGTGCTCGAGCGCCTGCTGCAGCCGGCTGGAAATCGACAGCGTCAACGGCTCGCCGCGGGTGGCCAGCGCCGCGAGGCGATCGTCATAGGCATATTCCATGCCGGCGACGCCGCGCCCGTCGACATCGGTATAGCCGATGACATGCGCGGCAAGGCTGGTCTGCGGGTAGAGGCGATCGGGCTCGCGCTGCATCGCAAGACCCGGCTCGCCCAGCGAATTGACCGCCTCGACCAGGGACGGCGGCGCGCGCCGGCGCAGGTAGAAGAAGGTACGATCGGACTTGAGCATCGCAAAATATTGCTCTTCAGATTTCTCCGGCATGAGGACGGCGAGCCGCCGCGCCAGGTCGAGCTTGCTGCCGATGACCTTGGCCGGATGAAGCGCGATGATCCAGGCGTCGATGGTGCGCGCGAGCGGCTGGCCGTCACGATCGACGATGTCGCCGCGGTCGGGGACGAGGCTGGTGACGCCGACCTTGCGACCGGCATGGTCGCCGAAGGCGGCAAGCCACAGGATGCGGCCGGCGATCAGGGCGACGATGCCGGCGTAAACCAGCATCCCGAACATCAGCCGCTGGTACATGACGGCGAGCATCTGCCGCCGCTGCCCGACAAGCCGGAGCCGCTCGGGCCGTGCTGCGACGAGAGCGGGCGATGGGGCGTTCATTGCGTCCGGGTACGGTCCTTGGAAGTCTTTGCGGCGGCCTTCTCGGCCAAAGGCGCCAACGGATCGACCTTTGCAACGCGGGCCGGTTTTGTCACCGGCGCGGGGGACTTGGCGGGATCCTTATCCACCGATTTTTTCGCCGCCGGTTTGGCGGCCGCGAGGCCCGGCTTATCCGCGGATCGGTCATTGACCGGCTTCGCCGCCGTAACCGGTCGATCCGCAGACTTCGGAGCGGCCGGCTGCGTTGCCGCAGGGGCCGTCTTGGCCGGGACCTCGCGCGTCCCGGTAGAAAGGCTGGCGTCATGCATCAGGCTGCGCGTCGGGCGCGGCGCGACTTCGGCGTCGCCGCCGGCGATCGCGCGCCGCTCGGGCGCCGGGGCGGCAGCCAGGACGACCGGCGCCTCCAGGTCGATCTGCTTCTGCGGCGTGGTCAGGCGGGCAAGCTCGAACGACCCGCCGAGGAACTGGTCGGCGGACGGCGCCGACAGCGCCAGCACCTTGGCATTCCACCGCTCGAGCTGGGCAAGCCGGCCGCGCGTCCCAATCTCGGTCTGGAGCACGCGCAGGTCGCGCTGGGCGAGGACGATCTTGGTCTCGACCTCCTCAAGCGCGGCGCGTTCGGACGCGACACGAAGCGACACCAGGTAGCAGCCCAGCGCAGCACCCGCGCAGCTGGCAACCATGAATACCGAACGAAAGCTTCGGCCGCCGCTCATTGCAGGCGTTCCTTTCTTGGGGAGGCAGTGGTGCGGACCGCGCTGCGCAACCGCGCCGAACGCGCGCGGGGATTTGCGGCCAGCTCGCGTTCCGTCGGGGAAACCGCCTTGGCGACGTGTTCGAACGTGGGCACGTTCGGGTCGACCACGGCAGGACGGTGACGCGAGCCGGCCGGCATTCCCCGCTACGTTCGCGGAAGAAACGCTTCACGATCCGGTCTTCGAGGCTGTGAAAGGTGACGACGGCCAGCCGGCCGCCGGGCTTGAGCGCGCGCTCCGCCGCCTCCAGCCCCTGCTCGAGCTCGTCGAGCTCGGCATTGAGATGGATGCGAACCGCCTGGAATGTCCGCGTCGCCGGGTCCGCCTTCTGCCCCGGGCGAAAGCCCGCGGCGCGGCGCACGATCGCGGCGAGCTCGCCGGTGCGCTCGATCGGACGCGCGGCGACGATGGCGCGGGCGATGGCGCGGGCTCGCGGCTCTTCGCCATAATCCTTGAGGATGCGCGCGATCTCGGCTTCGTCGGCCGCGTTGAGAAACTCGGCGGCGGTCAGGCCCGACTTGCTCATGCGCATGTCGAGCGGACCGTCGGCCTGGAAGGAAAAGCCGCGGTCCGCCCGGTCGATCTGCATCGAAGACACGCCGATATCGAGCGCAATCGCGTCGACCTGTCCGATGCCCCGTTCAGCCAGCACTCGGTCCATCTGGCTGAAGCGTTCGTTGATCAGAGTCAGGCGGGGATCCGGGACGAGCGATGCACCGTCCGCAATCGCGTCGGGGTCGCGATCGAAGCCGATCACTCGTCCCGCCCCCGCCCCGAGCATGGCGCGCGTATAGCCGCCCGCTCCGAACGTTCCGTCGACCGCCGTGTCGCCCGCGCGAAGCGCGAGCGCGGCGATCACCTCGCCGACCAGCACCGGCACATGTGGGGCTATGTGCGTGCCGGTGCTGGTCATGCCTGTGCCCCCGCTCTTCCAAGCGGTAACGGGCGATGTCCTTGAGATCCTTGGGGATGCGCGCATCGTCGAGGAGCAGTTGCGGGTTCCAGATCTGGAAGGTTTCGCCGGTGCCGAGGAACAAGGCGAGATCGCCGATCTGACCCTTGCGGCGCATCATCGGGGGCATGAGGATGCGGCCGCTGCTGTCGTACGGCACTTCTTCCGTGGCGGCGAAGGCCATCAGGTTGCGCTGCTGATATTCGAGCTGCGCGTCGGCGCTGGTCTCTTCTTTCTCCAGCAGGCGCTCGAGCTTGGCGTGCTTCAGCGCCGCGTAGGCGGGGTCGTAGGCGCTGAGGCAGGGAAAGGCTTCGTGCTTGGCGAGAACGATGGTGCGCGCGTCGCCGCGCCGCTCGACCACCGAGCGAAGGAATGCGGGGATGGAGACGCGGCCCTTTGCATCGACCGCGTTCAGCGCGCTGCCCTGGAACAGATGCTCAAGCGCCACAATTGCTCCCCTTCGCAACGCGCGAGCCATCGGTCGCGGGAGCACGGCCTTGCCGCGCCTCCGCGCTCGAACGTCGAAATTGGGTTTGACCCCCGCGCTACAGCCAGTGTTGGTAACTCAACACGCCAAGGGACACAATGGGTTTTTATGGGATATCATGGGAATTCATGCCGAAAGCTTGGATTCCCGCGGGATTTAGTTGGTCGCAAATGGATCTGTTCTTGCGTTGTTCTCCGTGTCCATCCCTGTGGATAAGTCTGTTGCTAAACGCCCCGTCGTGAATCAGGCGCGGCTTAGCCGATCAAGCAGGGCGAGCAGCGAATCGAGATTGCGGCCAGTCGCCCCGGCCAGATGCTCGACCCCAATGAAGTCGGCGTCGGCAACGATCAGCGCCCGCCCCTTGCCCACGGCGCAGTCGGCTAGCAGCCGGCCGGCGCTGATCGCGCAGCGCCCGTGGAGCGTACCCGGCGACGCGGTCATGACCTCCCGCCCCGCCAGCGTCCGCACTTGCGGCCCCGCAGTCTCCGGCGTGTCGAGCCGCACGCCCCAGCGGGCGAGCAGGCCGGTGTCGCTGAACATCGGGGGTGGCCGCAACGGGTCGCCGAGTGCCCGTTCGCTTGGCCATTCGAGCGCCGGATCGGCGAGCAGCAAGACGCGCCCACCCCGCCGCACCCAGCCGTCGAGCGCAACCAAGTTCTCGGATGTCTGCGCCGGCGGGTGGGCCAGCAGCAGCAAGTTATGTCCTGACAGCTCGGCCGTGCTGGTGACGCTGATTGGCCGAACGCGGTAGCGCGTCTCAAGTGCCTGCAGGACGCGTGACCCGCCGCCGTCGAGCGCGAACTGTTCGCCGAACACGATCGGCAGGCTGGTGAGGAGCAGAAGTACCGGCTTTTCGGCCGCCTGCGGGGCGGGGCGCTGCTTCGAGGCCAGGGCCCACGCGCCGGCCACGAGCAGCAGGAGGGCAAGCGCGGCCAGCACGCGTGCGCGCGTGCCGGTCATTCCGCGCTGTTGTTCGACACCGCCTCCTGCGCGCCGGGCGCGACCCCCAGTTCCGCCAGCGGCTCACTCGGCTCGTTGGTGACGGCAGCGGCCGCCTCATTCGTCGCGTCGCTCCGGCTCGATCGGCTGATCACCGATCCGAGCAGGACGAGGAGGAACGCAAACGCGAGGCCCGTGAGCCCGATGCGGATGCGCTGTGCGCTGGTCCCGGCTTGGTCAGGCATTGATCGACGAAGCTATGTCTCATTTCGACAATAGGCAAGTTGGCCGCTTGACGCCGCCTTCGTGCCAGGAGCAAGGCGCGGACATGACTCGGTCTATTTTTGCAACGATGATTGCCGCCGCCGCGCTAGCCGGCTGCAACAACGGAGATAACACCGTCGTCGGCCAGGGTGCCGATTACGGAAACAATGTGGCGTCGCCGGCGGAGGTCCAGCTGCCGCCGTCGATCGCTTCCAGCAAGGTCTATCGCTGTGCCGACAACGATGTCGTCTATGTCGACTGGCTGTCCGACGGGAAGTCGGCCAACGTTCGCACCGAGCAAGGCGGCCCGCCCACCCAGGTCGTGGCGCCCAACCCAGGCGAGCCGATGACCGCCGCTGGCGGCTATTCGATCGAGGGCACGGCCACCGACGCCAGCGTGACCATCGCCGTTCCCGGCCAGTCGGCGGAACGCTGCAAGGCCTAAGACATTGATCCCCTTCCCTCCGCCCACTCGGAATCGGGGTGGCGGAGGGTAAGGCTTCACCATGACGATCAGCCGGCGTGCCTTTTCGAGCGGAGCCCTGTCGCTCGCGATCGGCAGTCAGCTGCCGGCCGCGGCCTGGGCGCAAGCGCGCCCGACGCTGACCGCGGCGCTAAATTCGATCCGCGCTTATGGCGATGCCCACCTTCGCCACTTCAACCTGCCCGGAATGACGCTGGGCGTGACCGCCCCCAACGGCTTCGCGACGGTGATGAACTTCGGCGTTGCCGACCTGGCCACGCGCGCGCTGATCGGGCCGAGCACCTTGTTCCAGATCGGGTCGCTGACCAAGGTCATGACCGCCCTCGTCATCCACCAGCTCGCGGCGGAAGGGCGGCTCAAGCTGAGCGATGCGGCGAGCGCGCTGGTCCCGGACATCGCTTTGCCGGCGGCAAGCGCCATCACCGTGCAGCACTTGCTCGACCACCGTTCGGGCTTGCCCGACTTCACCGCGATTGCGCCCGAGGACGGGCTGTGGACCGGCTTCGCGCCCGGCGAGCATTATTATTATTCCAACACCGGCTATGAGGTCCTGACGCGGATCGCCGAGCGCGCCGGCGGCAAGCCGCTCGCCAGCCTGTTCGCCGAGCGCATCTTCGCACCGCTCGGCATGTCGCTCAGCCGCGGCGCGATCGTTTCGGCGGATCGCGCGCGCTACGCCCAGGGCTATGAAGCGGCCGACGTGTCCATTCCGTTCGTGCGCGGGACAGGCCTGGTGCCCGCGCCGTGGGTCGACTGGGATTCAGGCGCGGGCAGCGTGGGATCGACCGCCGCCGACATGAACCTGTTCCTGCGCGCGCTGGCACAGTTGGCGCAGGCGCGGCCGGCACTCGGACTCGACGCCGCCGCCGCTTCCGAGTTCGTCCGCCACGCCCTGCCCGCCGACGTGCCCGGCGCCACCTATGGCAACGGCCTGCGTCACATCCGCGAAGGCGGTCGCGACTATTTCCATCACACCGGCGGGATGCTGAGCTTCTCGTCCGCCTTCCACCTCGACCGCGCGAGCGGCGTCGGCGCCTTCGCCAGTACCTCGCTCAGCGCCTTCGCCTCCTATCGCCCGCGGCTGCTGACCCGTTTCGCCGCCGACGTCATGACCAATTTCCTTGCCGGCCGCGCTTTGCCCTACCCGTCCGTGCTCGACACCCCGGTGGCGAACATCCCAAGCTACATCGGGCGTTATTCGGGCGCGGCGGGAAGTTTCGAGATCCGCGCCGGCAAGCCGCTGACGATCGTTGCCGACGGGCAGTCGGCCGAACTGCAATCCTGGGGCGGCGAGGCCTTTCGCACATCGCACCCGCGTTTCCGCAATTTCACCTTGCTGTTCGACCGCCGTCCGACGGGGATTGCGGGCGCCGCCTGGGGACCCGCGACCTATGTTCGCGACGGCGTGACGGTCAAGGCCGCGCCGTCCGACCCGGCGCTGGCCCTCTTCGCCGGGCGCTATACCAGCCCGAGCCCATGGTGGCGGACGATTACCGTGGTTGAGCGCGAAGGGCGGTTGTGGCTCGGCACCGAAACGCCGCTGACCAGGATCGGCGACAATCTGTGGCGCGCCGGCAAGGACAGCTGGTCGCCCGAGCGCGCGTCTTTCCGCGACCTCGTCGACGGACGCCCGCAGACCCTCGTCTTCTCCGGCGAGACCTTCCGCCGCGGCGGCTGACCTAGCCGCCGCTCGGCGCGACCGCTAAGGGGCCGCGCATGGACGTCCTCGAAGCCCCCGCCATCACCCCCGACATCATCGCCGAACACGGCCTTAGCGACGAAGAATATCAGCGCATCCTGCGTGCGATGGGACGCGAGCCGAACCTCGTCGAGCTGGGCATCTTTTCGGTCATGTGGTCGGAGCATTGCAGCTACAAAAGCTCGCGCTTCCACCTCAAGAAGCTGCCGACCAGCGCGCCGTGGGTGATCCAGGGGCCGGGCGAGAATGCCGGGGTGATCGACATTGGCGACGGCGACGCGGCAATCTTCAAGATGGAGAGCCACAACCACCCGTCCTACATTGAGCCCTATCAGGGCGCGGCGACGGGCGTCGGCGGGATCCTGCGCGACGTGTTCACCATGGGCGCGCGGCCGATCGCCAATCTGAATGCACTGCGCTTCGGGCGGCCCGACCATCCCAAGATGCGCCACCTCATCAGGGGCGTCGTCCACGGCATCGGCGGCTATGGCAATTGCGTCGGCGTTCCGACGGTGGGCGGCGAGGTCAATTTCGACACCGCTTATGACGGGAACATCCTGGTCAATGCGATGACCGTCGGCGTCGCCAAGACGGACAAGATTTTCTATTCGGCGGCAACCGGGATCGGCAATCCGATCGTCTATGTCGGCAGCAAGACTGGCCGCGACGGGATCCACGGCGCGACCATGGCTTCCGCCGATTTCGACGAGAATAGCGACGAGAAGCGCCCGACGGTTCAGGTCGGCGATCCGTTCACCGAAAAGCTGCTGATCGAGGCCTGCCTCGAGCTGATGGCAACCGACGCGATCGTCGCGATCCAGGACATGGGCGCGGCGGGCCTCACCTCCTCGTCGGTCGAGATGGCGAGCAAGGGCGGCGCCGGCATCCGCCTGGTCATGGACCGCGTGCCGCAGCGCGAAGAAGGCATGACGCCCTACGAAATGATGCTGTCGGAATCGCAAGAGCGGATGCTGATGGTCCTCAAGCCCGGCCGCGAGGCCGAGGCCGAGGCGATCTTCAAGAAGTGGGAGCTCGACTTCGCGGTCATCGGCGAAGTCACCGATACCGGGCATATGGTACTCGAATGGAAGGGCGAGGTGGTGTGCGACATCCCGCTCGGCCCGCTCGCAGACGACGCCCCCGAGTACGATCGGCCGCACATGAGCCTCGACGACTATAAGGCGTGGGCGCAGGTGAAGCCGCTCGAGGACGTTCCCGAGAGCACAGACATCGCGGGCGATCTGCTCAAGCTGATGGCCTCGCCCAATCTCGCCTCGCGACGCTGGATCTGGGAGCAGTACGACCAGTCGGTCGGCGCCAACACCGTCCAGCGCCCCGGCGGCGACGCGGCAGTGGTGCGCGTCCACGGCACGCGCAAGGCGCTGGCGATGACCACCGATTGCACCCCGCGCTATTGCTACGCCGACCCCTACGAAGGCGGCAAGCAAGCGATCGCCGAGGCCTACCGCAACCTGTGCGCGGTGGGGGCGCGGCCTTTGGCGGTGACCAACTGTCTCAACTTCGGCAACCCGCAGCGGCCCGAGATCATGGCCCAGTTCGTAGAATGCCTGCGCGGCATGGGCGACGCCTGCCGCGCGCTCGATTTCCCGATCGTTAGCGGCAACGTCAGCCTCTACAACGAAAGCAAGGCGACGGGTGGCGGCAGCGCGATCCTGCCCACACCCGCGATTGGTGGTGTGGGGCTGCTGGAGGACTGGCAGGCCAGCGCGACGATTGCGTTCAAGACGGAGGGCGAGACGTTGATGCTGATCGGCCATTCGGCCGGCCATGTGGGCCAGTCGCTGTGGCTCGACGTATGCCACGGCGGCCGCGCCGGCGACGCACCCCCGGTCGACCTCGACGTCGAGCAGCGTCTGGGTCGCTTGTTGCGTGAATTGATCGCGGGCGGACGCGTCAGCGCGGTCCACGACGTCAGCGATGGCGGCGCGCTCGTTGCGATTGCCGAAATGGCGCTGGCGGGAAATCGCGGCGCCACGATTTCGCTCCCGGCCATGCCCAACCCCGCGACAATCCTGTTCGGCGAGGACCAGGGCCGCGCGCTGGTTAGCACAATGGAGCCGGCGGCAGTGACGGAGGCAGCGACCGCAGCGAACCTCTTCTCGGCAGGGATCGGCACCGTCCGCGGTGATGCGATTGCAGGGCCGGGCTTCGCCGTGCCCCTCGCCGACCTCCGCGCCGCGCATGAAGGCTTCTTCCCCAGGCTGATGGGCGCCGACGCCGCCCTGGCATGACTTCGGGCTATTCCGGGACGCCGCTGGCGCGAAAATTGTCGCTGAAGGACAAGATGCGCGTGTGGTGGGACGGCGTGCCCAACGGCGTTCGCGGCGAGATTCGCGCGGGGCTTGAGGACCAAGGCGCGGCGATCGAGCTGCTCGACATCCCCAAGCCGCCGATTGACGCCGCGCACATCTTCGTCACGGCGCGCGGCGAGCTCGAAGCCAAGCTGCACCTGCTGATGCCGCTGCTCGCCCCGGCGGCTTCATCTGGGTCAGCTGGCCCAAGAAGGCGGCAAAGGTCGAGACCGACGTGACCGAGGACACTATCCGCGACGTATGCCTGCCGATGGGGCTGGTCGACGTCAAAGTCTGCGCCCTCGACGCCGTCTGGTCCGGCCTCAAGCTGATGCGGCGGCGATCATAGCCTCTTGCGAATGTGTCGCATTATCGACTATAGCGAGTCCCATGATCGTCTGCGTCTGCAATCGGATCACGGAGAGTGAGGTGCGCAAGGCGGCGCGTGCCGGCGCGACGACTCCTGATGCGGCTTACGCCTGCCACGGCTGCGAGGCGCAGTGCGGCTGCTGCCTCGATTATGCGCAGGAACTGATCGATGAGGAGCGTGCCACGGCGCCGCGCCTGCGGCTCGTCGCCTGATCTTTGCGACTGACTATCAATCGCAAGTTTTCCGCAGTTTTCCGCCAAAATTTCGCTTCCCACATTCACCGTGCAAGCGTAGAGCCGCGTGAACGGCGTGAGGCGGAGAATTTTCCATGAAGGGCGACCCTAAGGTCATTGAGCTGCTTAACGAGGCGCTCAAGGAAGAACTGACCGCAATCAACCAATATTGGCTGCACTACCGCATGCTCGACAATTGGGGGGTCAAGAAGCTCGCCGACTATGAGCGGCACGAATCAATCGACGAGATGAAGCATGCCGACCGCTTGGCGGAGCGCATCCTGTTCCTCGACGGCCTGCCCAATTTCCAGGCGCTTGGCCGGCTGCGGATCGGCGAGAATGTCGAGGAAGTCCTCAAGGCCGACATGGAAGCCGAGCTGTCCGGCGCGAAGCTTTACCGCGACCTCGTCCAGCACGCCGAAAGCGTCCGCGACTATGTCACCCGCGACCTTGCGCGCGAAATCCTGGCGGACGAGGAAAAGCACATCGATTTCCTCGAGACGCAATTCGAGATGATCGCCCGAATGGGCCTGCAGAATTACGTGCAACTGCAAAGCGAGGCGGCGGAGGGCGAGTAAGGTCTACCGGATCAGGTCCGGGATGACTCCGACGCGGTTCAGATTCGCCCGAACCCCTGGTTGCTGGCTTTGCGGCCGAAGCCCGTGGGCGCGGCGCGCGTCATCAGCGGGTTGGTCGCCCGGTCGAACTGATCGACGGTCGAATCGAACAAGCGGCGCAATTCCACGACTTCCGGGACGAGTTCGTCGGGGAAGCGATGAGTTTCCACGCAAACGCGGGCGGTGGATTCGATGAGTTCCGCGATCTTCGCCAGCGGCTCTGCGCCCAGTTGCCGCGATTCGCCCTTGATGGTGTGCGCGGGAAGGACGAGCGCGGGCGTGTTCTGCTCGCGCATCGCCTGCTCGATCTGGGTGATCGACTTGGCGCCGTCCTCACGGAAATAGCTGAGGATGCGGATGAACCCCGGGCCCAGCTCCGCCCGACTCTTTTCGAAGAGCGCCCAATCGATGATGTCCGCGTCCATAGCTCCGGACTAGGCACAAACGGTAAACTTTGCCTTAGCGCCGCGCCCGGTCGAACGGATTGGCACGACCGCGGAATTCAAGCCGGAGCGGGACCGGACCAATCCCCAGGTCGCGCCGCATCGCGTTCAGCAAATAGCGGCGATAACTGTCGGGCAATTCGTCGAGCCGATTGCCGAACACGACGAAGCTGGGCGGTCGGCTTTTCACCTGCGTGATGTAGCGCAGCTTGATCCGCTGGCCCTTCGGCGCGGGCGGCGGGTTGGCCTCGATCGCGCCTTCGAACCAGCGGTTGAGCTCGCCCGTGGGAACGCGCTTGCTCCACGCCTCGCGCAGGTCGAACGCGACTTCGAGCAAGGTATCGATGCCCTTGCCCGTCTTCGCTGACACCGTGAGCAGCGGCACGTCGCGCAATTGCGACAGCCCTTCCGCAAGCGCCGCCTTGATACCGTTGAACAGCGACGAGGCCTGTTCGGCGACGTCCCACTTGTTGACCGCGATGATCAGCGCGCGGCCTTCCTCCAGCGTTTGCGAGGCGATGCGCAGGTCCTGTGCCTCGAGCCCGCGGGTGGCATCGAGCAGCAGCACCACCACCTCGGCATAATCGATCGCCCGGCGGGTGTCGGCGGCGGATAGCTTTTCAAGCTTGTCCTCGACCTTGGCGCGCTTGCGAAGGCCGGCCGTGTCCACCAGCCGCACCGGCTTTCCCTGCCAGGTCCAGTCGAGGCTGATTGAATCGCGCGTGATGCCCGCTTCGGGTCCGGTGATCATCCGGTCTTCGCCAAGCATGCGGTTGACCAGGGTCGACTTGCCCGCGTTGGGGCGCCCGACGATCGCCAGCTTGAGCTGATGGTCGCCGTTCGCCTCGTCGTCCTCCTCCGCGTCGGGATCGCGCTCGACATGGGGGCGGACGGCCTCGAACAGATCGGCGACGCCCTCGCCATGTTCGGCGCTGAGCGCGATGGGGTCGCCGAAACCAAGGCCGAAAGCTTCGAAAATGCCCGATTCGGCGGCGCGGCCCTCGGCCTTGTTGGCGACCAGCACGACCGGGGTCTTCGACGCGCGCAGCCAGCGGCCGATCTCCTCGTCGAGCGGGGTCAGGCCTTCGCGCGCATCGACCAGGAACAGGGCGACATCGGCCTCATTCACCGCGGCTTCGGTCTGCTGCCGCATTCGCCCGGGCAGGCTGGCGGGATCCTCGTCCTCGAACCCCGCCGTGTCGATCACGCGAAAGTCGAGCCCAAGCAGATTCGCCTCGCCCTCGCGCCGGTCGCGGGTCACGCCGGGCCGGTCGTCGACCAGCGCCACGCGCTTGCCAACGAGCCGGTTGAACAGGGTCGATTTACCGACGTTGGGCCGGCCGACGATCGCAACAGTGGGGAGCGGCATGGCAGCGCCGATAGCAGGCTGTTCGCCTCGCGGCGAAATATTAGCGGAAGGCGTGCAACTGGCCGTCGTTGTCGAACACGAACAAGGTCGAATCCGCGACGATCGGCGACAGGTTGATGCCCGCCGATACGCGCGTCTGGCTCTGGAAGGATCCGCTGACCGGATCGACGTTCACCAGGACGCCGTTGGAGCCGGCGACAATCAGGCGGTCACCGGCCAGGATCGGCCCCGAATAATCGATTTGCCCGCGCTTCGAGCCGGGCCGTTCGAACTGCGGCAATTGGTTGATCCAGCGCACGCGCCCGGTCGCCCGCGACAGGCACAGCAGCTTGGCGTCGGCGGTCACGACGAAAATCCATTCCGGCGCCACCCACGGCGTCGAAATGCCCGAGATGTTCACTTCCCAGATGCGCTGGCCGGTGGTCAGCTCGAGCGCGACCATGCGCCCGCCTTGCCCGACCGCGATCACCTGGCCATTGTCGATCACCGGATCGGCGTCGATGTCGCTGAGCGAGGAGACGCTGGTGCGGATGCTGGTCGGCTGGAGCGCGTCCTGCCACACCTGCCGGCCATTTTCGTAGCGGTATGCGTTGAGCTCGCCCGACGAAAAGCCGGCAACGACCGTGCCCTGCCCGACGGCGGGCGCGGCCGATCCAAAGATCCCCGCAATCTCGAGCGAGGCGGGCTGCGACCAATTCTGGCGGCCGTCGGATTCCCGAAGCGAAAAGATCTGATTGTCCTGGCTGATGACGTAGAGCGCGCCATCGGCCACCGTCGGCGCGCCGCGCAGCGGTCCGCCCGGGCGCACTTGCCAGACGATGCCGCCATTGGTGACGTCGAGCGCGGCGACATAACCGAGGCCGTTGGTGGCGTAGATGCGACCGTTGTTGAAGGCGATCCCGCCGCCGTAGAGGGAGGCTTCGTTGCCGCGGTCGTTGGGGGTCTGGCTAGCCCACAGCAGCCCGCCGTTTCGCGTGTCGAAGGCACGCACGGTGCCCAGGATATCGATGGTGTAAACGCGGCCGCCGGCAACCACCGGCTCTGACGCCAGGCGCGCGGTCAGCGTACTTCCGCGGCCGCCATTGACGGTGAAGGCACGTGTCAGGGCATTGCCGAGCGCGAGATGCCCCATCGACTTGGTCGCATTCCCGCCCGACTGCGTCCATTCGCTGTTTACGGTGGCGGGAGGAAGCGACATCGGCAGTGCCGTGGTCGCCGGATCGACCTGAACGTCACTGTCCGCGGTCAGCACCGCAATGCGCTCGCCAAGAACCGGGGTCTTGGGAGTCGATTTCTTGATGATGCCGCATCCGCTGACGGCGAGCGCCGCTGTGGCGATAACGAAGAAACGGGTGATGTCAGACTTGATCATGCTTGGTCCTACTGGGCCGTCGCCGGCAGCGCCGCGCTTGCATCCACGCCGAGTGTAGCGGCGATCTGAACGGCGCGAGCGCGAAGTGCGTCCGGAACGGTGTTGTCCTTGGCGATGGTGGCAAAAAGGCGACCCGCTTCATCCCGCTTGCCCTGCTTCAACAATGCTGCGGCGGTCATTTCCCCGGCAGAGCCGAACCACGGCTGTCCCGGCTTGGCCAACGGCGCCATTCGGGCAATCACGTCTTCGGGCTTCATGCTGTCGAATTCGAGTGCAGTCTGCCGAAGGAGGGCGAGATCGCGATAGGGTTGCGGCATATCCTCGTCCCCGGACACCTCGCGATACTTGGCCAAGGCGAGCTTGATGTCGCGTTGTTCGATCGCGATCGCCGCACGGGTAAACAGCGCGGAGGCGCGAATCGCTTCGTCACTTTCGGCCGCCAGGCTATCGAGCTGCGCGGGTGCCTGGCGAATGTTTCCGTTGGCGATCGCGCGATAGATTTGCGCGAGCTGCTCGACCTGGGCTTCGGCTTTCCTGATCTGCTGCTGCTTCCAGAAAATATATCCGCCGCTGGCGACCAGGAACAGCACCACGCCGGCGATGATCCATGTGCCATATCGCTTCGCGAAGTCGCGCGCGCGGTCCCGCCGGAGGTTCTCGTCGACCTCCCGCAAAAAGGTTTCGCTAGTGTTCGGGGGTTGCGCCAAAGACGTGCCTCAGTCCGCTCGCTCGGGGTCTTCATGCCGGATCGCTTCCTTCCCCACCCTTGATGAATGGAAGCTGGCGGCGACCGTCTAGCGGCTGGCGTGGCAAAGGCAAAGGGGCCGATCAGGCGCTTTTCGGCCGATACGTCTGGTCGGCCGTGGGGAAGGCGCGGTCGCGCACTTCCTGTGCATAGGCCGCCGCCGCGTCGCCGATCCGCGCGGCGAGGTCGTCGTAACGCTTGACGAAACGCGGCGTGCGCTCGAACAGCCCGAGCATATCGTCGGTGACGAGGATTTGGCCGTCGCAGGCGTTTGAAGCGCCGATGCCGATGATCGGAACGGCAATCGTATTGGCAAGCTCGGTCGCGAGCTCCTCCATCACCCCTTCGACGACGATGCAGAAGGCACCGGCCTCCGCGACCTTTTGCGCATCGCGGCGGATTTTCTTCGCTTCGGACGACTCCTTGCCGCGCGCGCCATAGCCGCCAAGGATATTCACTGCCTGCGGGGTCAGGCCCACGTGGCCGATCACCGGGATGCCGCGATGCGTCAGATATTCGATCGTCGGCGCCATTGCCTCGCCGCCTTCGAGCTTGACCGCGGCGCAGCCGGTTTCCTTCATCACCCGCGCGCAACTTTCGAACGCCTGCTGCGGCGAGCCCTCATAGGAGCCGAACGGCATGTCGACCGCGACCAAGGCATGCCAGCTGCCGCGCACCACCGCCGCTCCGTGCGCGATCATCATGTCGAGCGTCACTGGGATCGTCGAGGGAAGGCCGTAGATCACCTGCCCCAGGCTGTCGCCGACGAGCAGGAAATCGCAATGCGCGTCCAACAACTGCGCCATGCGCATCGTATAGGCCGTGAGCGCGACGATCGGCTGATCGGTGCGCCAGCCCTTGTCCGCTTCGACCTTGCGCGCGCGAATGGCGGGCGCGGTCATGCGCTTGCCAGGGACCGGCGAGGGCGTCGCACGGCTGGTCGACGTGTCGAGGGTGAAGGTCGACATAAGGCGCGGCTCTAGCGCCTCCGCCACCGGAAGGAAATCGGACGTACAGTGCGAGCGCGGTCGTTAATCCGGAACATTAACGGCCTTCCGTCGTCGAACCGGGCAAGTGCGCGGACGCCAGCGTCCACGTGGATGTGATCTGGAGTTGACCATGTTTGACCGTTCGATGCTGCGCGATGCGGCATTCGCCATCCTGTTGGGTGTGCCGACACTGGCCCTGGCCCGTCCCCAATCCGAACCTGCTCCCCTGAATGCGCCGGCGGCGCAGCCACTGGTCGAGCAAGCGGCGATCGCCGATCAGAGCCAGGCCGAGCGCCGCTTCACCGTTTCCGACACGCAGGCCTAGCGCAACCAGCCGCGCTGGCGTGAGTGCCGCGCGAACCAGTAAATCGTCCATGTCACGGCCGTGACCACAATGGCGACGATCAGGTCGTTGGCCGACATGTTCTCGCGAAGTTCGGTCACGACGATCAGCCCCGCAAGCCATACCAGCACCGCGACAAGCGCGACCAGCAGGACCCATTCGGCCAGCTTGCGCTTCATCACCAGAAGAACCGTTCCGGCAAGGCCGACCCACACTGCGACGGCGTTGGCGCCTGTTACCCAGGTCGGCTCGGCTAGGTAGGCGGCGCGCTGGTCCAGCGTCAGGCTAGCGGGATCGGCGAGGACATGCGTCAGATAGGCCACGCATCCCAAGCCCATGAATAGAAGTGACGCGATCGCCGCGGGCGTGAACCAGCCCGCAATTGGCCGCGGCGAATATGAATCCTCGGTCATGATTCCCCCTGTTTTTGGCGCGCGTCGGTGGCGCCATTGCCAAAACGCTCTTCCCAATCGGCGCCCTGCGCAAGCGAAATGGAATCGAGCAATTCGGTCGTTTGATCGCGCAAGATCGCGAAGGCGCGGCGAATGGCGCAGGTTGCCTCGTCGCGGCAGTCGCCGCAGGGCGCGTAGTGATTGACGCTGGCGCAGGACACGAGCGCGATCGGCCCTTCCATGCTGCGAACGATCTCACCGAAGGAAATCTGCTCCGGCGGGCGAGCGAGCCGATAGCCGCCCTTGGGCCCGCGCGCGCTCTTGACCAGTCCGGCGCGCTTGAGGTCGAGCATTATGAGTTCAAGATATTTGGGCGGGACCTGCTGCGTTTCCGCGATCCGGCTTAATTGAACGGGCAAGCCGTCCTGCGCCTCGGCCAGGAACAACAGCGAACGCAACGCATAACGGGTTTTCTGGGCAATCATGCTTGTGGCCGACGGTAGCGCCGCCCCGCGCCCGAGGCAAAGTCAGCCTTCGATGACGACCTTCGACCCGACGCGGGTCAGGGCATAGAGCTTCTCGGCAAACTTCATCGGCAGCCGGACGCACCCGTGGCTTGCGGGGTAGCCGGGGTTGGCACCGCCGTGGAGCGCGATGCCATATTCGTCGAGCCGCTGCATGAAGGGCATGGGCGCATTGTCATATTTGCGGCTGCGGTGGAATTTCTTCTTTTCCAGCACCGACCAGAAGCCGAGCGGCGTCACCTTGCCGGTCTTGGCGCTCGAAATGCTCGATGCTCCCACCAATTGCGGCCCGCGGTACGCGTATGCCGTCTGGGTAAGCAGGTCGATCACGATCCGCGTCTCCCCGGCCTGCGGCACCGAAGCGGCCCACACGAACTCGCCCGGCGCAAGCCCGCCGCGGCTGAAGGTCGCGAGCATGTCCTTGTGCGCCTTGGGGGCATTGCCCTGGGTCCAGCGATAGGGTGGCGGCTGCGGCGCCGGTGCGGTCGCGGCAACGCTGCGCGGCGCGCTGAACGGCGTAATCGCCGAACAACCTGAGAGGAGTGCCGCGGCCAGGATCAGGGGAATTGAGAACTTCATGCCTGCGAGACAGCCGAAGCGCGCCGGGCCGTCAATGCCCCGGTAAACGGCGATTTAGCGGTTAACTCTTGTGCGCATGCGCCGACGAACCGTCCGCGGCGCCCAGGCCAAGCGTCGCCAGCTTCGCCGCCAAATCGTCGTTCCGAAACGGCTTGGTCAGCCGCGGCAGGTCGGCGGCAATGCCTTCGATATCGGTATATCCCGACACGACAAGCACGGGCATGTCGGGCTTCTCGTCCCGCAGCCGCCGCGCCAGCTCGGTCCCGGTCATCCCGGGCATGAGGTGATCGGTAACAAGGAGGTCGGGTTCGAGGCCCTGCTCGACGAGGAGCATCGCCTGTTCCGCCGACTCAGCCTCGATCACGCCATAGCCGAGCCCGGCAAGCATATCCGCGGTGCTTGCGCGCACGAGTTCCTCATCATCGACAAGGAGGACCTGGCCTTGCGAATCGCGCGGCCCCGTGGGCTCCGTCGGAATCGTCACTGGAGCGGCAACGTCGTCGGTTCGCGGAAGCCACAGCGCGACATTGGTCCCAAGCCCAGGCCGGCTGTCAATCGTCAGCGCACCGCCCAGCTGCGAGGCAAGGCCGTGGACCATCGACAGGCCGAGGCCCGTGCCCTTGCCGACGCCCTTGGTCGAGAAGAACGGCTCGACCGAACGCGCGACCGTAACCTCGTCCATGCCGATCCCCGTGTCGGCGACGGACAGACGGACATATTCGCCGGTTGGGAGGCCCGACCGGTGCCCGGTGCGGATGCGCTCCAAATCGGCACTGATCCGCAGCGTTCCGCCGTCGGGCATGGCGTCGCGGGCGTTCACGCCAAGGTTGAGCAACGCCATTTCGAGCTGGTTCGCATCGGCCTTCGCCAGCGGCAGATCTTTTTCGGCCTCGACGACCACCCGAATCTGCGGGCCAGTCGTGCTCGCCAGAAGCTCGGCCATGCCCGTCACCAGCTCGACCACGTTGACGGCGGTCGATTGCAGCGGCTGGCGCCGGGCGAAGGCGAGCAGGCGTTGCACCAGCGTCTTTGCCCGATCGGACGACTGGAGCGCGCCTTCGATCAGCCTCTGCTCGCGTTCGCCGCCCACGCCCTTGCGCTGCAGCATGTCGAGCGCCCCGACGATCGGCGTCAGCAGATTGTTGAAATCGTGCGCGACGCCCCCGGTCAGCTGGCCCATCGCCTCCATCTTCTGGCTTTGGCGGAGCTGCTCCTGGGCGTCGGCGAGCTCGGTTTCGCGCGCCTTGCTGGCGCTGAGATCGCGTCCCACCGCAATGAAATTGACCCCATCGGGCTCGGGGGCGACGGTCCATTCGATGTGCTTCCAACCGCCGTTCCGGGTCGCGATACGATTCTCGAACCGAGCGGGCTCACGCGTGTCGGCCATCTTGCCGATCGCCGCCAGGGTCGGCGGCATGTCGTCGGGATGCATGAACGTGGCATAAGCCCGGGTGAGAAGTTCGGTTTCGCTCCAGCCGAGAACCTTGGTCCAGGCAGGGCTGACCGCCGACATCATGCCCCCATAATCGGCCCGTGCCAGCATATCTTGGGACAAGTTCCAGAGCCGGTCGCGCTCGGCCGAACGCAGATCGATTTGCTCTTCCAAGGTCTCATTTAGGTCGCGCAGTCGTTTTTCGGCGGAATGACGAGCAGTGATGTCATTGAACAAGACGGCGACACGGCGCTGCTCCGGAGCCCCGACGCGGAAAGCAATGATATCAAACCATCGGCCGAGAGGCGCTGCTTCGCCCTCGACGCGCAGCGGTTCCCCGGTCATCGCCACATGCCCGTAACGTTCGAACCACTCCTCTTCCAGATCGGGCGCAAATTCGCGCATGCGACGCCCGACCGCGCCGTCGAGGCCTGACTGACGCTCAAAGGCCGGATTTGCCTCCACGAACCAGTAATCGGTCGCGCGCCCGTGTTCGTCGAGAATCAATTCGATGATGCAAAAGCCAGCATCGATCGCTTCGAACAAGGTGCGGTAACGAACTTCGCTTTCCCGCAGCGCCTCGTCGGCACGACGGCGGGCGACCGCGGCGCGCGTGCGATTGGCGAACTCCGCGGCGACGGCGATTTCGTCTTCGTTCCAGATCCTGGGGTTGGGCGCGTGAACGAAGACCTGGGCCACCGTCTCACCATCTTCCACAACCGGAGAATCGATGAACGCCCCGATCCCAAGCTTCCGGAATTGGGCGGCGCGCGCACTAGTGCGGGGATCGTCCGCGATATTGGCAACCGAGACGACTTCTCCGCGGCGCAATTCGTCAATGTAGGTGCCATAGTCCGCAAAAGCGTGCACACCGGTCACGTCCGGCAAGCCCGGCGTGCTCCAGGTCCTGCCAACGCGGATCGTCCCCGCTGCCGAGTCAATGTCGCCATACCCTACGCGACAAGCATTCAACGCCTTGCCGAGAAGTTCAGCCGAAGCTTGCGCAATCTCCTCGGGATCAGCGATATCGCGCAGTCGATCATCAAGCATCGACAGGGCTGACCACCGACGCTCGGCGAGAACGCGCTCGGTGGTCTCGGCGCCGGCGCAAAACATTCCCGCGATTGCACCGCTTTCGTCGCGAAGCGGCGAATAGGAAAAGGTGTACCAAGTATCTTCAGGGTACCCGTTGCGCTCCATCACCAGATGAAGGTTCTCGGACCAGGTCGCTTCGCCCGCCAAGGCCTGATCGACTAGCGGCGAGATGTCATCCCAGATTTCCGACCACACTTCCTTGAATGGCCGGCCGAGCGCCCACGGGTGCTTGTTGCCGAAGACCGGCCGGTATCCATCGTTGTACAGGAAGGCGAGTTCGGGTCCCCAGGCGACGAACATCAAATGCTTGTTGGCAAGCATCAGCTGCACCGCCGAGCGAAGCGATTGCGGCCATGTCGACGGCTCGCCGACCGGGGACGTTGACCAATCGTGGGTGCGAAAGAGCTCGGCCATCTCGCCCTTCGCACCAAATGCCGGGTCGAGGTTTACCAATCCCACCTAGGTGACACCCTTCCCGCCCGCATCAGGATCGAGTGTCCTGTTCTGCAACGGAGAGTCAAGCAGGCCATTCGGCCCTGCCCTAGGAGCCTGTGCGATCGGAAAGTTTGCCGTCAACGAGTAGCCGATCACTCCCATTCGATCGTGCCCGGTGGCTTGGACGTATAGTCGTAGACGACGCGGTTGATGCCCTGCACTTCGTTGACGATGCGCGTCGCGACGCGGCTGAGAAAGGCGGCGTCGAACGGATAGATGTCCGCGGTCATGCCGTCGACGCTGGTCACCGCGCGAAGGGCGCAGACGTAATCGTAGGTGCGATAGTCCCCCATCACCCCGACGCTGCGCACGGGCAGAAGAACCGCGAACGCCTGCCAGATCGCGTCGTACAAACCGGCGCTGCGGATTTCCTCGAGATAGACTGCGTCCGCCTTGCGCAAGATGTCGCATTTGTCCTTCGTCACCTCGCCCGGGATGCGGATTGCCAGGCCCGGGCCGGGGAACGGGTGGCGGCCGACGAAGACGTCGGGAAGCCCAAGCTCGCGGCCGAGCACGCGGACTTCATCCTTGAACAGCTCACGCAATGGCTCGACCAATTGCATGTTCATGCGCTCGGGCAGGCCGCCGACATTGTGGTGGCTCTTGATCGTCACCGACGGCCCGCCGGTGAAGCTGACGCTTTCGATCACGTCGGGATAAAGCGTGCCCTGCGCAAGGAAGTCGGCGCCGCCGATCCGCCGCGCTTCCTCATCAAACACGTCGATGAAGGTCTTGCCGATGAACTTGCGCTTGGCCTCGGGGTCGGTGACGCCAGCGAGGCCGGTGAGGAAATCCTGCTCGGCGTCCACGACCACGAGCGGGATGTTGTAATGGTCACGGAACAGACCTTCGACATGCGCGCGCTCATTGAGGCGCAGCAGCCCGTGATCGACGAACACGCAGGTCAACTGGTCGCCGATCGCTTCGTGGATCAGCACCGCGGCAACCGCGCTGTCGACCCCGCCCGATAGCCCGCAAATGACCTTGCCGTCGCCGACCTGGGCACGAATGTCGGCGATCTTCTGGTCGCGGTAGGCGGCCATCGTCCAGTCGCCCGAGCAACCGCAGACATGGCGTACGAAATTCGCCAGCAGCTTGCCGCCATCGGGCGTGTGCACGACCTCGGGGTGGAATTGCGTGCCGTAATAGCGGCGCTCTTCATTGGCGATGACCGCGAAGGGCGCGCCGTCGCTGACCGCGACGATTCTAAAGCCAGGCGCGAATTCGGTGACCTTGTCGCCGTGGCTCATCCACACCTGATGGCGCTCGCCGATTTGCCACAGGCCATCGAACAAGGCGCATTCTTCAGTGATGGTGATGAAGGCGCGGCCGAACTCGCCGTCCCATTCGCCGTCCTTGCCCGGCTCGACGCGCCCGCCGAGCTGGTGGCTCATGACCTGCTGGCCGTAACAGATGCCAAGGATCGGCAGGCCGCTATCGAACAGCGCCTCAGGCGCCCGCGGCGAGCCTTCTTCCGGCACGCCGGCCGGCGAGCCTGACAGAATGATGCCCTTGGGCTTGAGGCGCCGAAAGGCCTCTTCTGCCATCGAGAACGGCGCGATTTCGGAGTAAACGCCGGCTTCGCGCACGCGCCGCGCGATGAGCTGCGTCACCTGGCTGCCGAAGTCGACGATGAGAATGGATTCGGTGTGCTGGACCGTCATGGCGGGCGGATAGAGAGGCCCGCGCACAAAAACAATGCGCCGGAGCCTTTCGACCCCGGCGCACCGTTCGCTGGCAGCTATCCGCGCTTAGTAGCGACGGTAACCGTACTGCGAGTAGTCGTACGGCGTGTACTGCTGGTTGTAGCCATAATTCACCGACGTGCGATCAAGGTCGACGTCGCTGACGTAGCCGCGATAATCGACGCGGCAACGGAACGTCAGGTCCGGCACAGTCTGGCCGTTATAGCCGTAGCCGGCCTGCACACCCGTCGAAGCAACGCCGCGGACAGTGAGCCCACCGTTCGAGCGCGGTTCGACCCGGCTGATGCCCAGCACGCGCGCACCGCCGGTGGCGCCGTAGCCGTAACCGTAACCGTAACCGTAGCCACTGTAGTTGCGGGCAAGACGCGCCTGCACGGCATTGACGCACTGGCTGACGGCGACCTGGCTGTTGGCGCGGTAGCCATAGCCCTGGTTGTAGCCGTAACCCTGGTTGTACGCCCCGCCGCCGAGGACCTGGTTCAGAACCTGGCCGATGACGTTGGCGCCATTGTTGTAACCGTAGCCATAGGGCTGCGGATAATATTGAGCCGCAGCGGGTGCTGCGCTGAACAGCGCAGCGGCAACCACGCCGCCCGCCAACACTTTCGTGATTGCCTTCATCGATACTCTCCTCATCACCAGCGGCTCGCGCACGAACGCACGGCCGCCCAGTGAGGGTGCAATATCGTTACGGCGCTGCAGCGTTGCTGAACTGCGCGTTTGCTGCCGTTCAGCAAACGCGCTCGTCTCAGAGAGGCGAAGCGGCCTTACGCGGCTTCGAATTCTTCCTCGTTCATGACCGGGCCCGAATCCTGCCCCTTGGCCGACACGTCGCGGTCGACGAACTCGATGATTGCCATCGGTGCCGCGTCCGACTGGCGGATGCCGGCCTTGATCACGCGGGTGTAGCCACCGTCGCGCTTGGCATAGCGCTTGGCGAGGACGTCGAACAACTTCACCAGCTGCGCATCGTCCATCAGCCGCGACTGGGCGAGGCGGCGATTCGACAGCCCGCCGCGCTTGGCCAGGGTGACCAGCTTCTCGACGTAGGGGCGAAGTTCCTTCGCCTTGGCCGTGGTGGTGGTGATCTGCTCATGCTTGATCAGCGCGGCCGCCATGTTGCGGAACAGGGCCGCACGGTGGCTCGAGGTGCGCTGAAGCTTACGTCCGCCTACGCGATGGCGCATGGGTCATTCCTTTTCGTTCGTCAGGGGACCGTATGAGGCATCCCCGGCCACGCAATTCTTTGGGGCGATTGCGCAAAGCCCTAAATGACGACGGCGAGCCATCAGCCCGCCCTCAAGCGGATCTACGGCGATTCGTCAAGGTGCTGGCGGCGAGCCGCGCCATCAGCGGCGACAGCCCGCGGTGGCTCGACCGGTGATAGATCGACCCGGAATCGAGGGCGGCACACAGCCGGCGGTGGGCTTCGCCAAGCGCGTGATAAGGCACGCCGGGCAGCAGATGGTGGAGTGCGTGGAAGCGCAGCCCCACAGGCGCCCAGATCGCGGGCAGCGTAGCCGGCGGCGGGACGTTGACGCTGTCGAGATATTGCGCGGTGACGCTCATCGCCGCGCCGTCATTCTCCCACAGATGTGCGACCAGCGTGCGCACCTGGTTGAGGACCATTGCACCCGAGGCAACGATCACGCCGATGAACAGCGCTGGCACCGGGATGACGCCGGTGACGGCCAGCGCAATGAGCGAGATGGCCCAGATGCTGCAGGCGATTTCCTGGACGATCCAGTCGCGGCGGAAATCGCCCTCCGGCGCGGGACGGCGGAACAAGGGGTTGAGCTGCAGGCCCGAATAACGTTCGACCACGAACTTGCGCAGGCGGCGCGAGAAGATCGACAGCGGACCGAGTACGCCAAAGCGGAGCAACAGAAGCGCCGGCGAAATCAGCGCCACGATCAGCACCGCGGGCAGCGTCCACGGCTTCATCAACGCGAGCGGCAGATATTCGGGGTCGTCGATCGTCCCGTAGTAGCACTTGGCGTGATGCTGGTTGTGGACGCCTTCGTAGATGAAGGACGGCACCAGCAGCGGCACCCCGACCAGCGCGTTCCAGGCGAGGCGGAACCCACGCACCGACCCACGCTTGAGATGCGTGAGCTCATGGATGAAGCTACCCGCGCGGTAGAGGGCAAGGATCGCCACGACCGCCGCCACGGCGACGACCCACGTCGGGCGGGCGGTGACCGCGATCGCCAGCGCGCCATAGCCGAGCGCCGCCGACGCAAGGAGATCGGTCCAGTAGATCCACGCTTTGGGCGCATTGAGATCGCGCGTCAGGCTCGCCGCTTCGCGCAGCATCGCAGCATCGTCGCTGATCGGCATGACGCGCGCGGCGTCGCGCGGCCGATCGGCGGCGTCGAAATGTTCGCGTCGAAGAAGAGCGCTGCTGTTCACTGGAATCCTTGCCGAAACATACAGGATGGCGGGAGATAATGGCGCCATTGGGGCGAGTGAAGGGCCGACACGGGCGAAACCGCCCTTCCGCCGGGTGGCGCGACCCGCCCTGGGCCGCTAGCCATCGCGCATGAGCATGGCCCCGGTCAACCTTCGCGCGGTCGAAAGCAAGGCCGACCTGCGCGCCTTCATCGACTTTGCCTGGCGCGTCTATCGCGATGACCCAGCGTGGGTGCCGCCGCTGAAGGACGAGGTGCGGGCGCTTCTGACCCCAGGCAAGAATCCGTGGTTCGAACATGGCCGCGCCAAGCTCTGGCTGGCGACACGCGACGGCGAAATCGTCGGGCGTATCTCGGCGCAGGTCGACAATCTGGTCCAGCAGCATATGGCGCCCGGCACGGGCCAGTGGGGCATGTTCGAAGCGCTCGACTCGGGGGCTGCGGCGGCGCTGATCGAGGCCGCCGAGGAGTGGCTGCGTGACCAGGGCATGACGCGCGCGCTGGGGCCGATCAGCATCTCGATCTGGGACGAGCCCGGGCTCGAGATCGAAGGCTTCGAAGAACCGCCGACGGTCATGATGGGGCATCATCTTCCACACTATGCCGGCTGGATCACCGACGCGGGCTACGCCAAGGCCCGCGACCTGCTGACTTATGAGGTCAACATCGCCGACTGGCACAGCGAGCCGATCGCGCGGCTGATCGCGATGGGCCAAAAGAACCCGCGCATCCGCATCCGCACCGTCGACAAGGCGCGGTTCGATGCCGAAGCGCGCATCATCCTCAATCTTCTCAACGACGCCTGGTCGGACAATTGGGGGTTCGTGCCGCTGACCGAAAGCGAGATCGCTTATGCCGGCAAGAAGCTGAAGCCGATCATCTACGAAGAGCTGGTGCGGATCGCCGAATATGATGGCGAGCCGGTCGCGTTCATGATTACTTTGCCCGACATCAACGAGTTCATTCGCGACCTCGACGGCAAGCTGTTCCCGTTCGGCTGGGCCAAGCTTCTGTGGCGCCTGCGCAACCCGCGGACGAAGCGCGCTCGCGTGCCGCTGATGGGGGTCGCCAAGAAGCTCCACGGCACGCGCCTGGCGAGCCAATTGGCGTTCATGCTGATCGAATTCATCCGCCGCGACGCGGTGGGCAAGTTCGGTATCCGGACGGGCGAATTCGGCTGGATCCTTGAGGACAATAAGGGAATGCTGTCGATCGCCGAACTGCCCGGCGCGCGGGTGAACCATCGCTATCGCATTTATGAAAAGGTGCTGACCTAGCTCCTCCCCATCGCAGTCGAGCGTTCCCCCTCCCCACGATCTTCGCTCGCAGGGAGAAGCCTAATCGGCCAGTTCCACCCAGGTCGGCGCGTGGTCGCTGGCCTTCTCTTCCCCCCGCGCCCAGCGGTCGACCTCCGAGCCGCGCAGGCGGTCGGCGGCTTCGGGCGAGCACAGCAGATGGTCGATGCGAAAGCCCGCGTCACGTTGCCAGCAGCCGGCCGTATAATCCCAGAAGGTGTAGAGCCGCGGATCGTCGGGATGGAAGGCGCGCAGCGCGTCGGTCCAGCCCTGCGCCAGGATTCGCCGCCACATCTCACGCGTCTGCGGTTGCAGCAGGGCGTCGTGCTGCGTCGCCTTGGCGCTGAACACGTCGCGATCTTCGGGCACGACGTTCCAGTCGCCTGCAAGCACCACTGGCCGTTCCAATTCCAGCAACTCGGCAGCATGTTCGCGCAGCCGGTCCATCCAGCGCAGTTTATAATCGAACTTCTCGGTCCCGACCGGATTGCCGTTGGGCAGGTAGATCGACGCGACGATGAAATCGCCGACTTCCGCTTCGATATAGCGGCTGTGGCTGTCGTCCGGGTCGCCTGGCAGGCCGACGCGCCGCAGCTTGGGACCGTCACCGCGAGAAAGGATGGCGACGCCGTTGAACCCCTTCTGCCCGTGCCACACGGCGCCGTAACCCGCCGCCTCGATGTCGGCGATCGGCAGCGATTCATCGGCGCATTTCAGTTCCTGCAGGCAGGCGACGTCGGGTTTCTCACGGTCGAGCCATTCGACCAGCCGTGGAAGGCGCGCGCGGATGCCGTTGATGTTGAACGAGGCGATCTTCATCGCCGCCGCTTAGCGGCTGCGGCCTAGCGGGGAAACAGCGCGAAGCCGCGCTCGGTCACGCGGTCGACGCACTCGCGATATTCGTCGAAGCAGGCTTCGCCCTTGCGCACAACGCCGACCACCATGTCCGATCGTGCCTCGGTCGACATCATGACGATCGGCAGTGCCGAGGGAATCAGCTGCGCCCCCTGCCCCGCCGCCAGCGTGAGCAATATTCCGGTCATCCCGCCGCCGCTCGGACGATTGAGCAAAGCAACACGATATTGCCCCTCGCTGATCGTCACTAGGTAGATCGCGCCCGACAGGTTGGGGAAGGAGACGAAGCCCCGTTGCTCATATTCGGCATCGGTGCGCGACGCCTCGCTGAACACGAGATGCCCGTTGGCATCGTCCCAGCTAATCGAAGTCAGATAGGCGAATATTGCGCCGGGCTCGCTGAACGACGGACGCAGGGTCAGGTATGAGCCTTCCAGCCACTGCACCGCCGGGCGTGCATAGGCACCCATCGATTCGGGTGCGAACAGCCCCGGCGGCTGGGCAAGGTCTGCCTTGGGCCCGCGTAAGCTGGTTCCGAGCACATCTTCGATCCGCACCACCGTCGCCAGCGTGAACGGCCGGCGACCGGCCAGCGCCTTTTCGAGCGTCGACAGGCTGACCCGTGCCTCATCCGCCAGCCACTGCCGCGACAGGCGCCGGCGCGCGAGCTCCTCGCGCACCCGCAAGGCGACCGATTCACTGCCCTCGACCGATAATTCGCTGTGCATGGACTCGCCCCGATCGGCGCACATATCCGCACAAATCCGCACATTCCGTCAACCGGCCAGCCCCAAAGGCGGCGCGCAAGGACGGCATTTGAAAAACTTGCCCGTGGCGGGACCGAAACGACCGGCGCATTAGGCCCGCATCTCATGTGGGGCATGAGGTCACGGACAAAGGGGAACGACGATGCGTGTTTACCGCGCAACGACCGGATTCAGCGGACTGGCCGCCGTTACGGCCATCCTGCTGACCGTCCAGCTGATCACGGGCGTTGGGGCCTTCCCGCTATGAGCCCGCTGTGGTCCGACATGGCGATTGCGCAGGCCGCGCGGGCGGCAGCGGTCGAACGCGGAGTCGTCCCCGCGGCGACTGCCGACACGTCGAAGCGTCCCGCCAATGACAATCGCACGGGCCAGCCTGGCCGGCCCGCGCCCCGGCGGCCAATCCGCCGCTACGCACCGAGCTACGCGCTCTAAACCTAGAGGAAAAAATGACACCACGATTCGTGAGCTTCGCGCTCGCGGCCGCGCTTGCGCAGGCGGTTTCCGCTTCCGTGACCACCGATCCGCAGCTCGACGCCGTCCGCACCGCCACCGCGCGCTTCAAGGACGTCAAGGTCGCCCTCGCCGAGGGCTATGTGCCGGCGCCCGGGAACATGTGCGAGACCAGCGCGATGATGGGCCGCAGCGGCCCGCCCGAGGCGATGGGCATCCACTACTTCCGGCCCGACCTGCTGGGGATCTCGGGGCCGCCTAGTCCGCGCGTCAGCGGGACCGGCACGCACACCGATTTCCTGAAACCGTCGATCCTGATCTACGAGCCGCAGGCGGACGGGTCACTGCAACTGGTCGCGGTCGAAAACCTGGTCTTCGAAAAAGCCTGGAAGGCGGCCGGCCACAAGGCGCCGCCGACGTTCCACGGCGTGCCGTACGACCATATGGCGGACGACCCGTCCACCAAGGCCGACGAAGCGCACATGTTCGAGCCGCATTACGACCGGCATGTCTGGGTGCATCGCGACAACCCCAAGGGGGTCTTTGCGCAATTCAATCCGAAGGTCAGCTGCGCCGCACAGGCCTCAACCCCGCACGCAGGGCACTCGGGCCACTAGACGCTGAAGCTCGATCCGCAGCCGCAGCCCGATTGCGCGTTGGGGTTGGTCACCTTGAAGGCGGCCCCGCCGAGATCCTCGACGAAGTCCACGGCCGACCCCTGGACGAGCTCGAGGCTGGTGGGGTCGACCACGAGCCGCACACCGTCGGTCTCGGCCACGGTGTCGTCGCCCTCGGCCTGCTCGGCGAGCTCGAACTTATAGGTGAAGCCGGCACATCCGCCGCCGTCGACCGCAAGTCGCAGGATCGCGGGCTTGCGCTGTCGTTCGGCAATCCACGCGACGCGCTTTGCAGCGCCTGGTGTCAGGCTGATGATGGGCTCGCTCACACGAGCGAGATAGGTGTGGAGAGCCGAAGCGGCAAGCTTAGCGGCGGGCGCCCGGTCCACCGATCGCCAGCGATTCCATCGCGTGGGTGTTCGACTTTTTCTGCATCGCGAGCACGTAGTCGGTCGACTTCATGAACGGGACCGGGTTCACTGCGCGACCATCGATGCGCACTTCATAGTGCAGGTGGCTGCCGGTCGAACGGCCGGTCGAGCCCATGCGGCCGATCACCTGGCCGCGCGTCACGCGCTGCCCGGGGCTGACGGTCATTGATGCCAAGTGGCCGTAGCGCGTCTCGATGCCGCGGCCGTGATCGACCTTGACGAGATTGCCGTATCCGCCGCTGTTCCAGCCCGCTGCGCTGACGACCCCGTCGGCGGTGGCGTAGATCGGCGTGCCGATGGGACCGGACAAGTCGATCCCGGCGTGCATCGCTGCGCCGCCCTTGAACGGGTCGGAGCGGACGCCGTAGCCCGAGGTGAAAGCGGCGGTCTTGACCGGCTTGTCGGCCGGGACCGAAATCACGCCATCCTGGATTGAGTCCAGCTTCTTCCAGCTGTTGAAGAGCGCCTTGAAGGTCGCATTGCCGGCCTTTTCGAGCGGGCCGCCGCGGCCACCGTTGGCAGCCGGGTAAAAGCCCAGCTTGCGAAGCGAGGCAGGGTCGATGTCCTGGTCGACAAGGGCGGCGGCGAGCGCCATCTGGCGTTGCTCAATCGCCTGGACACGGCGTTCGGTTTCGGCGGTCAGTTCGGCAAGCTGCGCCGAATAATTTTCACCCGAAACGATCTTGGAAGTCAGTGCTGGGGAGGAAGTGATGATCCGGCCGACGGCGTAGCTCGACCAGGAAATGAGGGCGAAAAGCGCCGCGACGGCGACAATCTGGATCATCGCGGAAATGCGGAAACGGCGGAGCTTCGCACCATCGTGCACGAAGAATTCGCGATCACGGAACAGCCCCGTCGCTGCTGCCAGAACTTGCGTCATGAACCCGCTCCAAACCTCTCGCCGCGTCGTTGGACGGCGCGAAAAAACCCATCGAAGTAAGGAGCTCCCCAGCCCCCGCTGACCGCCCGCGAATTGCCCATCGCCGGCTGACGAGGTGAACCTGTCCCAGCTTGGTTAACAAATTCAACCTCGGGTTCCGGCTTGCGGGATGAGCCGCGAGGTAACTGCGGTGAAACGTTTCGCCGGCGACGAAATCACGCATTTCCCAAGTGTTGTGCAGCGCAGCATTGCCGAAAAAGTGATTCTTTCGCGGCACCGGTTGCGCGCTTGCGCCAAGCCGTTACAGCCGTCGGCGGGCCACGCCGTCCCAACGCGGCGCGTCCTCTCTGGAAGGAGAGCTGATTTGGTTGAACGTCCCGCGGCGCTGCCGGCGCGCCCATATTTTTCGTCCGGCCCGTGCGCCAAGCCACCCGGCTGGCGCCTCGATCTTCTCGATACCGCATCGCTTGGCCGGTCGCATCGCGGCGCGGCGGGCAAGCCACGCCTGGCCGAAGCGATCGAACGGACCCACGCGCTCCTGCAGCTTCCCGCGGATTATCGGCTTGGGATCGTCCCCGCGTCCGACACCGGGGCGATGGAAATGGCGATGTGGTCGCTGCTCGGGACCCGTCCTGTGACCATGCTTGCCTGGGAAAGCTTCGGGGCCGGCTGGGTCACCGATGCGGTCAAGCAGCTCGGGCTCGATGCCGAGGTGCGGACCGCCGACTATGGCGAGATTTCGGACTTGGGCGGAATCGCGCCCGATCGTGACCTGGTGTTCACCTGGAACGGCACGACCAGTGGCGTGCGGGTCCCCGATGCGAAGTGGATTTCGAGCGACCGGACGGGGCTCTCCATTTGTGACGCGACATCGGCCGCCTTTGCGCAGCCGATCGACTGGTCGAAAATCGATGTCGGCACCTTCAGCTGGCAAAAGGCGCTCGGCGGGGAAGCTGCGCACGGCATGATCGTGCTTAGCCCGCGCGCGATCGAGCGGCTCCAAAGCACGCCGGCGCCGCGCCCGCTGCCGAAGATCTTTCGGCTGACCAAAAGCGGCAAGCTGATCGACGGCGTCTTCCGCGGCGAAACGATCAACACGCCATCGATGCTCGCGGTCGAAGACTGGCTGGTCGCGCTTGATTGGGCCGAGGGAATTGGCGGCCTCGATGCGCTCATCGCGCGTGCCGACGCCAATGCCGCGGCGCTCGACCTTTGGGTGCAGTCGTCGAACTGGATCGACCATCTGGTGAGCGATGCCGCCATTCGCTCCAACACGTCGGTCTGCCTGCAGTTCGTCGACCGTAGCGACCCTGTGGCGAACGCTGCTCGACAAAAGGCACTGGTGAAGCTGCTCGAACAGGAAGGCGCGGCGTTCGACATCGGCGCTTATCGCGATGCGCCGCCGGGTCTTCGCATCTGGTGCGGCGCAACCGTCGACACCGCCGACATTCAAGCACTCGGACCCTGGCTCGACTGGGGATGGGAGGAGACAGGCAAATGATCTCGACAGCAATCCTCGCCCTGGCCGCCGCGGCGCAGAACCCGCACGGCGCGCGTCAGCAGGCCACTGTCATCATGCCGGACGACGCACGGCAACGGCAGTTCCAGCAGGACTACGGCTATGCCGATGCCGTGGTGAGCAATGGCGTCGTCTATCTTTCGGGCGTGCCGGCGTTTCTGGCGCCGGGCGAAACCGATCTCGACAAGGCCTTCACCCGCGCGTTCGAGGCGCTTGGCAAAAGCCTGGTGCGCGCCGGGGTGAGCTGGGACGATGTGGTGCAAGTGCAAAGCGTTCACACCGACGTCAACAATCAGATCGATGCCATGGTGAAGGTCAAGAACCGATACATGACGGGCAAGCCGCCCGCCTGGACCGCGGTCGGCACGAACGGGCTTTTGCAGCCCGGCGGAATCGCCGAAATTACGCTGATCGCGCATGTTCCGACGGCCCGCGGCGGCACGCAATGAGCGATACCTGCAAGGTCTTGATCGCCGACAAGATGGACGCCCGGGCAGCCGCGATCTTCCGTGAACGCGGCGTCGACGTCGACGAGCGGCCCGGCCTTTCGCCCGAGGAGCTGGCGGCGATCATCGGCGATTATGACGGGCTTGCGGTGCGCAGCTCGACCCGGGTGACCGCCGCAGTGATGGACGCGGCCCTGCCCCGGCTTAAGGTCATCGGCCGCGCCGGAATCGGCGTCGACACGATCGACGTGCCCGCCGCCTCGGCGCGCGGGATCGTGGTCATGAACACGCCCTTCGGCAATTCGATCACCACCGCCGAACATGCGATCGCAATGCTCTTCGCGCTCGCCCGTGAAATCCCCGACGCCAATCAATCTACCCAGGCCGGCAAGTGGGAGAAGAACCGCTTCATGGGGGTCGAGCTGAGCGGCAAGACGCTTGGCCTGATCGGCTGCGGCAATATCGGGTCGATCGTCGCCGATCGCGCGCATGGCCTCAAGATGAAGGTCGTCGCCTACGACCCGTTCCTGTCGCCCGAACGCGCGGTCGAACTGGGCGTCGACAAGGTCGAATTGCCCGAGCTTCTCGCGCGCGCCGACTTCATCACTTTGCACACCCCGCTGACTGACCAGACGCGCGGCATCCTGTCGCGCGAAGCGCTCGCCGCCGCCAAGCCCGGCGTGCGCATCGTCAATTGCGCGCGCGGCGGGCTGATCGACGAAGCCGCGCTCAAGGATGCGCTCGACAGCGGCCATGTCGCGGGCGCCGCGCTCGACGTGTTCGCGCAGGAGCCGGCCAAGGAGAATGCGCTGTTCGGCACGCGCGGCCTGATCTGCACGCCGCACCTCGGCGCGTCGACTACCGAAGCGCAAGTCAATGTCGCGATCCAGATTGCCGAGCAGATGAGCGACTTCCTGCTCCTCGGCGGCATTTCGAACGCCGTAAACGTCCCCTCGCTGACCGCCGAGGAGGCGCCGCGGCTGCGCCCCTACATGGCGCTTGCCGAAAAACTCGGGCGGCTGGTCGGGCAGATTGCCGGAAGCGAGATCCGCTCGATCGACGTCGAGGTCGAAGGCGCCGCGGCCGAGCTCAACATCAAGCCGGTCACCGGCGCGGTGCTTGCAGGCGTGATGCGCAGCTGGTCGGACAGCGTGAACATGGTCAACGCCCCTTATCTCGCCAAGGAACGCGGGATCGGCGTTCGTGAAATCCGCAACGAGGCGGAGCGCGACTATCATACATTGATCGCGGTCAGTGTCGGCACCGCGCACGGCGACCGCCGCGTTGAAGGCACCCTGTTCGGCAACCGCGCGCCGCGGTTGGTGAACATCTTCGGCATTCCGGTCGAGGCCGAGCTGACCGGGCAAATGATCTACATCGTCAATGACGACGCGCCGGGCTTCATCGGCGCGCTCGGCACGGCCCTGGGCGAGAACGGGATCAACATCGCGACCTTCAATCTCGGCCGCCACGCGGCGGGGGGCAGGCCGTGGCACTGGTTGCCGTCGACGACCCGATCCCCGCCGAAGTCGTCCAGCGACTGCAGGCGCTGCCCGGCGTTCGCGAGGTCATCCCACTCGCCTTCTGAGGTGCAATAAAAACAGCCGTTGCACCCCGCACAGGCCTGAAGCGTTCCGCCGCCAATGACGATCATTGGGAGGACGCAATGATTTTTCGCAAATATGCTTATGCTTGGCTGACGGTCGGCTTCTTCCTGGTCTCGCTTGCGCTTCATTGGTGGTTCGGTTGGCGATCCTATGCCGACGAGGCGGCGGCGCACGGCCAGGCCGCGCTATCGGCTGAGTATCTCAATGAGATGATGCGCGACACGTTCGAGAATTGGCAGTCGGAATTCCTGCAGCTGCTGTGGCAAGTCGTTGGTCTCGCTTACTTCCTCTACGTCGGATCACCGGCATCGAAGGAAAATGACGACCGCGTCGAAGCGAAGATCGATGCCTTGCTCCACTTCCACGGCGATCGCGGGCGTGACCTGGTCCAGCGTCTCGATAGCCATTTCATGCGCGATCACGGTCACGCCAGGCCGCACGGTCATGACGAGCTCGACGCGGTGCTGGCCGGCGAGCGCAAGGCCGGCGAAGCCTAGTGCAAGGCGGCGAGAAAGGCGTCGACCCTGGCGGTGGCGAAGTCGCCGGCTTCTCCCAGCCCGCGGTTGAGGGACCCGTGGCTTTCGTTTGGCACCGGGACCACGTCGGCTTTTGCGCCCGCGCGCGACAAGGCCGCCGCCAGTCCGCGCGACTGCGCGTTGGAATCGGGACGGTGCGCGACGGGCAGAATCAGCCAATTGGCCACGTTGGGCGCGGCGGCGTGCCGTGTCGGCGACAAGCGCGCGTGGCGCGCCGGGTCAGTCCCGAACGCGGCAGCGTACATCGCCGCAGCAACGTTGCGCGGGCTCGCCATCTGCGCCGGGACGTCATAGCCCGCGCCGTCGAGCAGGACGACGCCGTCGACCGCCGACATCGGCACTTTTGCCGCTGCGAGATAGGATGGATCGGTCGCGACGAGGGCGGCGAGATGCGCCCCCGCACTATGTCCCATCAACACGATCCGATCGGCATCGAGATGGTTCGCGGACGCATTGGCGCGAAGCCAGGCGATCGCCGCCGCGACGTCCGCCGCCTGCTGTTCGACCGTCGCGCTGGGAACGAGCCGATAGTTGATCGACGCGTAGGCCCAGCCGCGTTCGCTGAAATGCGCGGCCTTGGGCGCAGAGGCATGGCGCTTGTCGCCGATGGCCCAGCCGCCGCCGTGAATGAAGAGCAGGATCGGCGCCTTCGCGGCGCCGGCGGGACGGGTATAATCGAGCTTCTGCTTGACGTCGGGTCCGTAGGCGACCTCGCGCATCCCCGGCGGTAGCGCCTGCGCCTGGGCGGCGCGGTCCGAAACGGCCTTGCGGCAATCGTCGCTCAATTGCGGAAGCGCAGTGCGGACGCACGCGCGCATGCCCCCGCCCATTCGCGATTGGCACAGCGCCATGATCTGTTGGCGGCATTCGGGCGGCAGTGGTGCGCGCTCCTGCGCTAGTGCCGCGCCACCGATCGCCGCCGCGGCCAAAGCCGCCCAGATCCCTGTCCGCATCTTTGCCTCCACAAAACTGGACGCTCTGGAGTTCAATCAATAGGAGGCGCGCTGAACCGCGGCTGACCCGCCGTAGTGAGGAATTCATCCGTTCGTCCCGAGCGAAATCGAGGGACGTCCGCGCCAAGGCCCCTCGACTTCGCTCGGGGCAAACGGGAGCGGGAAAGCAGGAGCATGGCTTTGGGCAACGTGACCGTCATCGGCGCGCAATGGGGCGACGAGGGCAAGGGGAAGATCGTCGACTGGCTCGCCAGCCGCGCGGACATGGTGGTGCGCTTCCAGGGCGGCCACAATGCCGGGCACACGCTCGTCGTCGGTGACCAGACCTACAAGCTCTCGCTCCTGCCGTCGGGCATCGTGCGCGGCACGCCATCGGTGATCGGCAACGGCGTGGTGCTCGACCCCTGGGCCCTCAAGTCCGAGGTTGAGAAGCTGTCCGCGCAAGGCATCGCCATCACGCCCGACGTCCTGCGTATCGCCGAAACCTGCCCGCTGATCCTGCCCATCCACCGCGACCTCGACGCCTTGCGCGAAGATGCCAGCGGCGCGGGCAAGATCGGCACCACGCGGCGCGGCATCGGCCCGGCCTATGAAGACAAGGTCGGGCGCCGCGCGATCCGCGTCTGCGACCTCGCCCATCTCGACGACCTCGAGCCGCAGCTCGACCGCTTATGCGCGCACCATGATGCGCTGCGCGCCGGCTTCAACGAGCCACCGGTCGACCGTGCGCGCTTGCGCGGCGACCTCGCGGAGATCGCCGACTTCACATTGTCCTTCGCCAAGCCGGTGTGGCGCGACCTCGACATCGCTCTGCGCGCAGGGAAGAAAATCCTGTTCGAAGGCGCGCAAGGCGTGCTGCTCGACGTCGACCACGGCACGTATCCGTTCGTCACCTCGTCCAACACGGTGGCGGGAACGACCGGCTCGGGCAGCGGCATGGGACCGGGCGCGGCGGGGTTCGTGCTCGGCATCGTCAAGGCCTACACCACCCGCGTCGGCTCCGGCCCCTTCCCGACCGAGCAGGACAATGCCATTGGCCAGAAGCTCGGCGAACGCGGCCATGAATTCGGCACCGTCACCGGGCGCAAGCGCCGCTGCGGCTGGTTCGACGCCGTGCTGGTGCGCCAGTCGGCCGCGGTCAGCGGCGTGACCGGGATTGCGCTGACCAAGCTCGACGTGCTCGACACGTTCGACACGATCCGCATCTGCACCGGCTATCGCATCGGCGGGGAGACATTCGACTATCTGCCTCCGCACCCCGCCGACCAGGCGCGGGTCGAGCCGATTTACGAAGACATGCCGGGCTGGAGCGGAAGCACTGCCGGCGCGCGCAGCTGGGACGACCTGCCGGCGGAAGCCATCGCCTACGTCCGCCGCATCGAGGAATTGATCCGCTGCCCCGCGGCGCTGGTCAGCACCTCGCCCGAGCGCGAGGATACGATCCTGGTGCGCGATCCGTTCGCCGGTTGAGCCGAGCGTAACGTAAGCGGAGCGAAGCGAGCGTCGTTACGTCGAGAGACGGTGAAAGCCGGCCGACCGGCGCGGAGCGACCGGATCGACGTCACGGGATTCGCTCCCGTGACGGCAGTCACCTAGTGCCGCACCTCGAACCGGTGGCTCAGTTCACCCGGATCGACCTCGGCAACTTCGACATCGTCGACGCGCGCATTGGCGGGGCCGCGCCGCATCCGCTCGATCATCCGCGCGACGTCATGTTCTTCGCCCGCGACATGCGCTTCGACCGTTCCGTCGGCGCAATTTCGAATCCATCCGCTGACGCCAAGTTCGCGCGCCTGTCCTTGCGCCCACACGCGGTAGAACACGCCCTGCACCTGGCCGGTGACGCGGACATGGCGCGTAATGGTCATTGCCGGTCGACGTTGCGAGCCAAGGTCTTGAACCGCGCGCCGTCGTCCTGACGAACGGTGATAGTGACGTTCCCGGCCTTGCTGACGTTTCTATCCTCCACGATACCCGCCTTCCCCTTGTGATTCCCGGCGGTCACCACGCAACGTTCGCCGTTCGCAATATCGTCGGGCATTGTCGGCTCCTGATCACACGGTGGCGATATCCGGCGCGTCCTCGGCCTTCATGCCGACGACATTATAGCCCGCATCGACATGGTGTATTTCGCCGGTGACGCCGCTGGCGAGGTCGCTGAGCAGGTACAGCCCCGCCCCGCCAACATCCTCGATCGTCACATTGCGGCGCAGCGGGCTATTATATTCGTTCCACTTCATGATGTAGCGGAAGTCGCCGATGCCGCTGGCGGCGAGCGTCTTGATCGGCCCCGCGGAAATGCCGTTGACGCGAATGCCTTCCGGGCCAAGGTCCATCGCCAGATATTTGACGCTTGCCTCCAGCCCCGCCTTGGCGACGCCCATGACGTTGTAGTGCGGGATGACCTTTTCAGCGCCGTAGTAAGTGAGCGTCAGGATCGATCCGCCGGGCTTCATCATCTGCCGCGCGCGCTGCGCCACCGCGACGAAGCTGTAGACCGAGATGTTCATGGTCATCAGGAAATTGTCCATCGAGGTTTCGACGAACTTCCCGCGCAGCTCATTCTTGTCCGAATAGCCGATGGCGTGGACGACGAAGTCGAGGCTGTCCCAGCTTTCGCGCAGCTTGGCGAAGGCCGCGTCGAGCGCATCCATGCTGCTGACGTCGCAATCGATCAGAAGATCGCTGCCAAGCTCCATCGCCAGCGGCCGCACGCGCTTCTCCAGCGCTTCGCCCTGGTAGGAGAAGGCCAGCTCCGCGCCTTGCTCCCCAAGCGCGCGCGCGATGCCCCAGGCGAGCGAGCGGTCGTTGGCCAGGCCCATGATCAGCCCGCGCTTGCCCTTCATCAATCCGGTCACAATTGCGGTCCCCCTGTTTCCAGTTCCGCCTCCACATCCTCGCCGGGCTGCGGCTCCTCGACCTCGAGCTGGTCGGTGTACGGCCCGGAATAGACTTCGCCCTTTAGCGCGGCCGCCCCGCTATCCGCCAGCGCGGCGTTGAGCTCGGCCCCATCACCACCCCAAGCCCGATGACGAAGAAGAACAGCAGGACGATCATCACGCCGGCGAGGCTGCCATAGGTCAGGCTGTAACCGCCGATCCAGTCAAGCACGTTGGGCAGCAATTCGACGGTGATCAGCCACCAGGCGGTGACCAGCAGCACGCCCGGCCATTTGCGGCACCCCCGTCGGCGATAGCGCGAGGGCGTAAGAAAATAGAACAAGGCGTAGAAGGTGACGAAAAGCCCCGCCGCGGGAATAATCCTGAACACCTCCACCGTGCCGATGACATTGTCCGCGAGGGGGAACAGCCGTTCGATCGCCGACTGCATCGATCGCAGCGCGACACTCGCCGCGAAGGCGAACATCAGAAGCACCACCGCGACCATGATGAATGCCAGCGAACCCAGCCGATATTCCCAGAACGGCGCGCAATATTTGACGCCGTAGGCGCGGCGCAGGATGTCGCGGATCGTCTCGACAAAGCTTGCCGCGGTCCACAGCCCGACCAGCGCGCCGAGCCACAACAGGGGCCCCGTCCGCGCCGTCAGCACCTCTTCGATCGGCGGGCGCAGCGTTTCGGCGACGTTGGGCGGCAGTTCCGACATGAAGGTCGCCACGGTCCGTGCCCCGTCCTCGCCGCGTCCCAGCAGTTGTGCCACCGCCGCCGCCAGGATGAAGAAGGGAAACAGCGCGAGGATCGCAAGATAGGCGAGGTTGCCGGCGTGGATGAATCCATCGTTATAGACGCCGACCGCAATGCGCTTGGTCACTTCCCAGACGTTTTCGCGCGGCTTGAGCTTCGCTTCGACTTCGGTGCCGAAGGCCGCGCGGACGCTGGCCATGCGTTTGCGGCGGGCTTCCGGTGACTGGGGGAGGTATCGCGCATTGAGCGGGGTTACACGTCCAGGCCGGCGCGCGGGTTCCCGCCGCCGCTCCAGCTTTCGGCGAAACGCTGCAGTGCGGCGTCGTTGGGGGGCAGGTCGATGTCGAGCGTCACCAACAGGTCGCCGCGCTTGCCGTCCTTGCGCGTGAAGCCGCGGCCCTTGAGGCGCAGCACCTTGCCCGATGTCGTGCCCTTGGGCACCGTCAGCATCACCGGCCCTTCGGGCGTCGGCGCTTTGATCTTGGCGCCGAGCACCGCTTCCTTGAGCGTGACTGGCAGCGTCAAGCGGATGTCGTCGCCGTCGCGCGTGAAATGCTTGTGTGGCGCGATGTCGATCGTGACGATGGCGTCGCCGCGCCCGCCCGGCCCGTCCTCGCCCTTGCCCGATATGCGGATGCGCGTGCCATGCTCGACGCCCTTCGGCAGCTTGAGGTCGATCGCCTTGCCGTCGCCGAGCGTGATGCGCTGCGGCGTCAGCGCCACCGCATCGACGAATGCGATTTTCAAGCGATAGCTGACGTCGGCGCCCTTCTGCGGCGCGCGCTGGCGCTGGCGGAATCCCCCGAAGCCGCCCTGACCTGGCCGCCCGCGCCCGCTCGCCGCGGCACCGAACAGGCCTTCGAACAGATCGCTGAGGTCGGCGGTGTCGGCGCCGCCGAAATTGAAATTCTCGAATCCTTCCGGCGTGCCGCCGGGGCGCGGCCCGCCCCTGGAGTAGCCGCCGAACCCGCCGCCGAACGGCATCTTGGGGTTGCCGTCCTCGTCGATCTCGCCGCGGTCGTAGCGCGCGCGCTTGTCCTTGTCGGACAGCAGGTCATAGGCCGCGGTCACTTCGCCGAAGCGCTTGGCGGCATCGGGATTGTCCTGGTTGCGATCGGGGTGGAGCTGCTTGGCGAGGCTGCGGTACGCCTTCTTGATTTCGTCGTCGCTCGCGCCGCGCTGAATGCCGAGCCGTTGATAAAGGTCGAGTGCCATTGCCGCTCACATGCCGGAACCGTGTCGGCCTGACCAGATGGGTTGGCGCTGCGGGCCGGCAAGGGCCTGGCGCGGGGACTTCTCTCGCTAGCCCCAGCTACCGCGTCAGATCCGACGGCAGGGTCGGCTCGCTCAGCAATTGCGTCATCCGCGCCCAGCGCACAGCCGGGGCGGTTCCTGCCCGCTCGACGCTGGCGCGCACCATGTCATGACCCAGTCCGTAATTGATCACGTAGCTGCGATATTGCTTGATGAACGACAGCGATTTTTCGGCCCGTTCCCTGGACAGCAACTGATAGCGCTGGAGCAGCGCAACCGCCGTCGGATCGTCGATCCGCCCCTCAAGATAGTCGCGCGCGATCGTGAAGCGCGCGCCGGAGAGGGCTTTCAGCGCATTCTGGAGCTTGGCGTAAGCCGCTGCGTCGGCCGTCGCGATGCCGGCAAGAGGGTAGAGCGCCCGGGTCTCGAACGCCAATTTTTCGTCGCCCGGAAAGGCGAGCTCGATGCCGTAATTGGCCGATCCTTCGGCCAGCAGGGATTGCGGCGAGTACAGCGGATACATGCTGAATTCGATCCAGTTGCGGCCGCGAGTCAGCTTCTGCTCAAGCAAGGCGTTGAGCACATGGTGCCCGGGGTAACCCTCGTGACAGCCAAGATCGAGCGCGCGGTCGATTCGGCTCGGAAGGTCGGTGTTGATCTCGATCCGGCTGTGCGCATTGCCTTGGTAATAATTGTAGCCGCCCCAGCTTTTGCCGGTGACGAAGGCCAAATCGAAGCGCTCATGCGCTGGCAGCGCGATGTGCCGCAGCGTACGGCGCCGGCATTCGGCGATGGCCGCGTCGAACACCGTCTTGAGCTTGTCGCTCGGGATCACGAAGCGATTCGAAAAATTCTCGACGCGATCGGGCAAGGCACCGGTTCCCGGGACTAACTCCTCGATGCCGGCAACGATCGGATCGTAGCTTGCCAGCGGGCGAATTTCCGGGCGGACGCCAAAAAGTCCCTCGGCCTCGTCCACGAACGACAGCTTCTCGCCCCGCATCATTCGCAGCCGCGTTTCCGCCGCCGTCAATTGCGCTTCGAGGAACCGGGCTCGGCGCGTGTCGAGGTCGTTGCCGGTGGCGAGCGCGGCCGCGCGTTTGCGCAAGGCCGCGACCTTGGCCGAAAGCGCCTCCAGGCTCAGCTTGGCCGCATCGGCCTTGGCCGCAGCTTGGAGTTCGGGAGGCCCATAATAGGCATCGATGTACCCCTCCTCCTTCTCGCCGATCGTCAGGCTGGTGAGGACGTAATCGCGCGCCAGGGCGTCCAGGCTGTCGGACGGCGAACGATCACAGCCGGCTACGATGACCAGCAGGGCGAAGGCAAGCAATGCGCGGAAGATCGGCTGGCTCCCTGAATTAGGCTGCGCGGGAAAATCGCACCGAGCCTAACAGCTGCGCCACTGGCCGCAATGGGTAGGAGGCGAACGTCCCCCCGCTTGAAGCCGCCGTCGCCGCGGCGCTAAGGCTCGGGCGTGGCCGACCCCTTTGCCCTGTTCGACACGTGGTTCGCCCAGGCGCGGGCGGCGGAGGTCAACGATCCCGAAGCGATGGCGTTGGCGACGGCGGACGCATATGGCCTGCCGTCGGTGCGGATGGTTCTGCTGAAAGGGCATGGGCCCGGCGGCTTCACCTTTTACACCAACGAACAGAGCGCCAAGGGGCAACAGCTCTCGGCCAACCCGCAGGCAGCCTTGCTCTTCCACTGGAAATCCCTGCGCCGGCAGGTGCGCGCCGAAGGGGCCGTGGAGCGCGTGTCGGACGTCGAGGCCGACGCCTATTTCGCCTCGCGCGGGCGGGAGTCGCAGCTCGGCGCCTGGGCGTCGGACCAGTCACGGCCGCTCGACAACCGCGAAACGTTCGAACGGCGGTTCGCGGAGATGCAGGCGCACTTCGAGGGCGGCGACGTGCCGCGTCCGCCGCATTGGGGCGGCTTCCGCTTGGTGCCCGAGCGTATCGAATTCTGGAGCGACCGCCCGCACCGCCTGCATGAGCGTCGTCTGTTCACAAGCAGCGGCGACGGCTGGTCCGAAGGCTTGCTTTACCCGTGACCCAGACGGCCACCGGCGCCGACCGCGCGAAGCTGACCTTCCGCGCCGCACTGGCAAGCAGCGCGATGGCGATCACCCTTATCGGCCTCAAAAGCTGGGCGGCGCTGCAGACATCGTCGATGGCCATGCTCGGCTCGCTCGCCGACAGCGGGCTCGACCTCATTGCCAGCCTGGTCGTGCTGCTCGGCGTGCGTATCGCGGCGCAGCCGGCCGACGACGACCATCGCTTTGGGCACGGCAAGGCGGAAGCGCTCGCCTCGCTTGTGCAGGTGATCCTCATCACCCTTTCGGCCTTGTTCATCGGCTTCCGCTCGATTCAACGGATGATCAGCGGGGCGGAGACCGCGCAAGCCGAGCTGGGTATCACGGTGTCGCTGGTCGCGATGGCGTTGACTGTCGCTCTCATCACCTACCAGCGCCATGTCGTGCGCCGTACCGGATCGCTCGCGATCGGCACCGACCGGCTGCATTACGCGTCGGACCTGCTGCTCAACGGATCGGTCATCGCCGCGCTGGTGCTCGATCAATATCTTGCGATCACCGGCGCGGACGCGGTGTTCGGGCTGCTCATTGCCGGCTGGCTCGCATTCGGCGCGTGGAGCGCGTCGACTCATTCGCTCGACCAGTTGATGGATAAGGAATGGCCCGCCGACCTGCGCGCGCGCTTCCTTGCCGCGACCAGGGAATATCCCGAACTCGCCGGCCTCCACGACTTCCGCACCCGCACCAGCGGCAACGTGTATTTCGCGCAATTCCACGTCTGGGTGCCGGGCGACTGGACCGTGCAGCACGCGCATGACCGCCTCGACCGCGTCGAGGAGGCGTTGCAGGCGCGCTTTCCGGGCACCGAAATCCTGATTCACCTCGACCCCGAAGGGCAGACCGACCGCGAAACGCTTTTGCCCCCGAAATCACGGAGCGCGCGACATGACCAGCCTGCCCTTCTTCCAGGTCGACGCCTTCGTTGAGGGCCCGCTGAGCGGCAATCCGGCGGCGGTCATGCCGCTCGACCGCTGGCTCGACGACGATCTGATGCAGGCGGTCGCGGCCGAGAATAACCTCAGCGAAACCGCCTTCACCGTCGCCAGCGAGGCCGACGACGCAGATTATGAGCTGCGCTGGTTCACGCCCGAGCGCGAGGTCGGGATGTGCGGCCACGCGACGATGGCCAGCGGGCACATCCTGATCACCGGAAAACAGGTCCGCTTCGCGACGCGCAAGGCGGGCGTGCTCACCGTCCGCCGCGCCGGCGAGGGGCTCGAGCTCGATTTGCCTGCCTGGCATCCGCAGCCGGCGCGCGACGATGCCGTGCTCGAGGCGCTCGGCGTTAGCGGCGAAACCTTCCGCGCGGACGGCGCCGAGGCTGTGCTCATCGTCATGCTCGATAGCGAAGAGGCGGTCCGCGCGGTCGCGCCCGCCTACGCCGCGCTGCGCAAGATCGACGCCCTCGTCATCGTCACCGCGCCGGGCGACGAGCAGGACATCGCCAGCCGTGTCTTCGCCGCCAATGTCGGGATCGACGAGGATCCAGTGACCGGCGCCGCACATGCCGCGCTCGTGCCCTTCTGGGCCGAGCGGCTGGGGCGCAAGCGCTTCACCGCGCTCCAGGCGAGCAAGCGCCGCGGCCTGCTCGACTGCCGGCTGGAGGGGGATCGGGTGGTGCTTGGCGGGCGCTGCCACACGGTCATCGTCGGGCAGTTCCAGCTTTGAACGACACGCCGCCGCGCCTGGAGCGCCGCATCGGGCTCGGCGGCGCGGTGATGCTGTCGTTCAACGGCGCGGTCGGCGCGGCCATTTTTGCGCTGCCGGCGACGCTTGCGGCAGACTTCGGCGCCTTTTCGCCTTGGCTGTTTCCGCTGATCGCGATCGGGGCCATGCTGGTCATCTGGCCCTTTTCGCGCAGCGTCGCCGCCTTTCCGGAAAGCGGCGGCCCCGCGACCTACGGACGTGCCTTCGGACGATTCGCGGGGTTCGAGCTGGGCTGGATTTTCTACGTCGCGCGCGCCGCCGCCTTTGCCGCCAACGCCAATGTCCTCATCGCCTATCTCGGCCGCTGGGTGCCCGCGGTTGAGCAGGGCGTCATTCGCGCTTCCATCCTTGCCGTCGTCACGCTCGGCTTGGCCATCGCCAACCTCGTCGGGGTCGAGCGCGCGCTGCGCCTGCTCGCCGGGCTGACCTTGCTCAAGGCGCTGCCGCTGCTCATCGCGGCGCTGGCGGCGCTGGTGCTGTTCGCGCCGATCCCCGCGCCGGGCGCCCCGCCCGCCCTGTCCGAGTTCGAGGCCGGCGCCCTGCTCGTCTTCTACGCGTTCGTCGGATTCGAAAATCTCGTCGTTCCGGCGGGTGAGACCAAGCAGCCTGCGACGACGCTCCCGCGTGCGATCCTGCTGTCGATCCTCGTTACGACCACGCTCTACTTCCTCGTCCAGCTCGCCTTCGTCACCATGTTCCCCACTGGCGGCGCGGATGCCGATGCGCCGCTGATCGACCTCGGCCGCCGCCTCGCCGGTCCAGCCGGCGCGGCAATCCTGATGGTCGCCGCCATCTCTTCGCTCGGCGGCAATCTGCACGGCATTATGGCCGCAGTCCCGCGAGTCACCTCGGCAATGGGCGAGCGCGGCGACCTCCCCGCCTGGTTCGCCCGCGTGCAGCGCAAATATCAGACGCCCGCCAACTCGATCCTGTTCTTCGCCTTGTTTGCCGGCACGCTCGCGGTCAGCGGCAGCTTCGTCTGGTTGGCGGTGGTGAGCACGCTGGCGCGGATGATCATCTATGCCGTGACCATCGCCGCTTTGCCTCGTGCGCCGGGCAAGCCGCGCGTGACGGCGGGACATTGGGCGATCGGTGCGGCCGGCATCCTGGTTTGCGTCTGGGCCGCCGCGCAGGCCGACGCCAAGGCATGGCTGACGCTCGGCATTCTGTCTGTCGCAGGCGTGCTGCTCTACGCCCTGGCCACATTCGCGCGAGGCAAGACGCCATGATCCAGCCGGTCCTTATCGCCCTGGCACTGATGGCGGCCCCCGCTGCAGATCCTGCCGAGCAGGACCGCGCGGCCATCCTTGCCACGATCGAACGCATGGAGGCAGCGTGGAATCGCGGCGACTTTCCCGGCTACATGTCCGGCTTCAAGAAGCCCGACGCGGTCTTCGTTTCGGGCGGGCGGTTCCTCGACGGCTGGCAGGGCCGCCTCGACCAATATGTGCGCGATTATGGCGGCGGGCCCGAGCGTCGCGGCACGCTGAAATTCTACGACATGACGGTCGAGCTTCTAGCGCCGGATGCGGCGATGCTGGTCGGCAAATATCGCATGGATCGGCCGGGCCGGGTGACCCACGGGATCAACACCCGCCTGTTCCGCAAGATGGGAGGACGGTGGCTCATCACCATGAACCACGTGTCCGCCTACGACGAACCGACTAGCGCGCGGTCCGAACGAGGAGCGCGCTGAGGTCGTCCTTCCAAAATTTGGCCCATGTATGGGTGCTGTGCCCGCGCGTAGCGTCGGTTTCGGGGATTAGCCGAAACGTCGCATTGCCCATCCGCCTGACCGCCTGCGCCGGAAAGCCGAAGTTGCGCGGGTTGATGAAATCGTCGGCGGAATTGATCCACGTCGTCGGCGCGGTGATGGCTTCCAGTCGCGGCCGCGGATTGTACGTTCGCGACGCGTCGAGCTGGTAGATGAGGTCGTTGGCGTCAAGCTGCGGCAGGGCGCTTGCCACGCGCTCCTCGGCATTCGCACTGGCCAGCGCCTGCGTCGGATATTCCTTCTGGAAGTAAAGCGGGGCTGATCCGGCGACGACCAGCAGCGACTGGGCGGTCCGCAGGCCCTGCAGCGGCTGCGCGCCGTAATTGCCGTTCTGCCACGCCGGATCGAACTTGATGCCGTTGATCGCCAGCTGCCGCCACATGCGGTTGAGACCGGCGATTTCGACCGGCATGCAGGCCATCGGCATCAGTGCGTCGGCGACGGCGGGGTGCGTCTGTCCCCAGACGAAGATGTGCATGCAGCCCATCGACGTGCCCATGATCAGCCGCAGCCGCTTGATCCCCAGCCCCTCGGCCAGCATGCGTCGCTGCGCCTCGACCATGTCGTCATAATCATAATTCGGAAACGCCATCCGCATACCGTCCGACGGCTTCGACGATTTCCCGTGGCCAAGATTGTCGGGGAGGATGATGAAGTAGCGGCGGATATCGAGTGGCTGACCCGGCCCGTAAAGCTCGTCCGCGAACTGCGGGCGCAGGAACTGCTCGGCGCTTCCGCCGGTGCCGTGGAGCACCATCACGGCATTGTCGATTTCGCCACGCCCATTGCGCCGCGGCTGACCCAGCGTGAGATAACGCATGCGAAGCTGCGGCAGGCGCTGGCCCGAACGGAATGCAAAGTCCTTGAGGACGACCGTGCCTTCGCTCGTCGCCCAGCTCTTGGCTGCGGGCGCGGCGGGTTGCGCGGCGGCGGCGGGGGTTGCCGCGAGCGCGGCGGCAATCAGCAGGAGAATCGGAAGTTTCATCGGGCCAGCTTGTGCGCCAGCGGCCCGCGCGGCGAAAGTGGTTAGGCCGCGGCGCGCGCGTCGGCAGCGACCGTTTCCTCGATCCAGCCGCCGCCGAGCAGCCGCGTCCCGTCGTAAGCAACCGCCGCCTGACCGGGCGCGACGCCATATTCGGGCGCGGCAAAGCGCACCCAGCCGTCGGCATCCCGAATCGCCGGCACGGGCCGCGCGAGTGAGCGAACCTTGAGCATCACGTCCCGCTGGTCCTCGCCCAGCCAATTCCACTCGGCGACGCGCACCGCGGCCACGGCGAGCGCCTGCCGCGGGCCGACGATCAGCCGGCGCTGCGCCGGGTCGATCCCGACCACGTAGAGCGGCTCGGCCTGCCCGCCGACTTCGATCCCGCGCCGCTGCCCGACGGTGAAATGGACCACCCCGCGATGCTCGCCCAGCACCCGCCCGTCGACATGGACGATCTCGCCCGGCGCCTCGGTCTCGGGGCGGATGCGCTTGACCAGGCCGGCGTAGTCGCCGTCGGGGACGAAGCAGATGTCCTGGCTATCGGGCTTGGCCGCGACCTCCAGCCCGACCTCGGCGGCGATGCGCCGCACTTCGGGCTTGGGCAGGTCGCCCAGGGGAAAACGCAGGAAGTCGAGCTGGTCGCGCGTCGTGCCGTAGAGGAAGTAGCTCTGGTCGCGACGCTCGTCGGCGCCCTTGTGCAGCTCCGCCCTTCCGCCGGCAACGATCCGCCGCACATAATGACCCGTCGCCAGGCAATCCGCGCCTAGCTCGCGCGCGAAGGCAATCAGGTCGGTAAACTTCACCCCCTGGTTGCACAAGGCGCAGGGAATCGGCGTGCGGCCGTGCGCATATTCCTCGACGAACTTGTCGATCACCCCGCTGCGAAAGCGGCTTTCGTAGTCGAGCACATAATGCGCGATGCCGAGCTGCTCGGCGACCTGGCTGGCATCGTAGATGTCCTGCCCGGCGCAGCAGGCACCGCTGCGCTTCACCGCTTCGCCATGATCGTAAAGCTGGAGCGTCGCCCCGATCACCTCGGCCCCGGTGCGCGCGGCGAGCGCGGCCGCGACCGAGCTGTCGACGCCGCCGGACATGGCAACGACGATGCGCGCGCGCTCGGGCGCTTCGAGGTCGAAATCGATCTGCATAGGATGAGCCGCGCGTTCTTTACTCGAATTTCACTCATCCCCGCTAGGTCGGGCGTTGCAGGGCAACGAGTGAGGGGATTCCATTTTGTCGCGTCACGAGAGGGACTTCCGCAACAACGTGGAGGCGCCGCTCACCCTTGAAGACCTCACCGCGCTTCTGCGCGGCGAGAAAGGGGGCGACGATCGTGCGCGGCAGGATGCCATCGCTTGCTACCTGTCGGCCGGTGACGGCTGGCGGGACGCTGTGAAAAAGCTCGGCGGCGCCTTCGCGCCGGGGGCCAAGAGTTAAAGGAGCGTAAGCCGGGCTAACCACCGCGTTAACCAGCGCGTTTCAGAATATTTTCAACGCCGGGGACTTAAGAAGTCCGCAGTAGCAATGATTAAGCAGGTGTGACGGGAATGCTCGAGAACCAGAAGATTCGACCGGCCCAGGTCATCGGACCTCTCGGCGAGCCGCTGACGCTGGACAGCCTGCCGCCGGTTGGAACGACGCGCTGGGTCGTGCGTCGCAAGGCCGAGGTCGTGGCCGCGGTTGCGGGCGGTCTTCTTACCGTCGACGAAGCCTGCAAGCGCTATACCTTGAGCCTCGAGGAATTCACCAGCTGGCAGCGGGCGGTCGACCGCAGCGGCATGCCGGGCCTGCGCGTCACGCGGATCAAGCACTATCGCGACCAATACGAGAAGCAGCAGCGCTACTAGGCGCCGAACCCTCGAGAGAGGGTCGTTTCGACATCGTATTCCTCAAGCTTTCCTGTCCTCCAGTGCGCAATTTCCGCGCGAAAAACTGGACAGACCCTTGCGAATCCGGAACAACTGACTGGCATCACGCGTCTGTGGTGCCGGAAAGTCGCTCATTGCTTACCAGGGCGGCTTGGAAACAGGAGGGAAGCTCATGGCAATCATTATCTGGCTGATCGTTGGCGGTATTTGCGGATGGCTCGCGAGCCTAATCATGCGCACCGACGCTCAGCAGGGAATCATCCTCAACGTGATCGTCGGAATCATCGGTGCCGTGATTGCCGGACTGCTGTTCGGCGTGAACATGAACGCTGGGGTCACGATCGAAAGCTTCCTTTACGCCTTGCTTGGCGCCGTGATCCTTTTGGCGATCGTCAACTTGGTCCGTCGCGGTTCGGTCCGCTAGATCGACAAAAGTTCGGACGTGAGATGGGCCGCGCGGCATGAGCCGCGCGGCCCTATTCTTATCCGCGTTACTGAAGCTCGAACACCATCCCGAGCGTGATCGACAGCTTCTGTTCGCCCGGATCGATCTTGGTTGAGGCGTCACTGCTCGCCGCGCGCGCTTCCATCATCACCGGCACCGGCGGCTGGAAGCCGCGGTTGCCGCTTTCGCTCACCGACAACAGCCGCACGACGCGCATGTTCAGTGCACGGGCGTAAAGCTCGGCGCGGGCGCGGCCGGCCGCCAGTGCCTTGGTCCGCGCCTCGTTGAGCGCGCCCTCGGGCTCGTCGATCGACAGCGTCGGGCCGTTGATCTGGTTGGCGCCCTCGGCGACCAAGGCATCGAGGATGTCGCCGGTCTTGGCGATGTCGCGGAAGCGCACATTGACCTGGTTGGACGCAGTGTAGCCGGTCAGCGTCGGCGCACGGTCCTGGACGTAGCGATATTCGGGGTTGAGGCTGATGTTGCTCGTCTGGATGTCGCGGTCGGCGATTCCGGCGCGCTTCAAGGCGGCACGCACGCGCTCCATGCGCGCAGCGTTCTGCGCCAGCGCGGCACGCGCGCTGGCCGCGCGGGTCACCACGCCGGCGTTGATATTGGCGATATCGGGAACCCGCGTCGCATCGCCGGTCGCGCTGACGTCGAGGCGTGTTCCGCTGATGCTCTGCGCGATCGCCGCGGTCGGCTGTGCGTTCGCCCCGCTTGTGAGCGCGAGCGCACCAAGCGCCGCCGCCGCCGCCGCCAGCAAAACACGTGTCATCTTTCCGCTCCTTGAAACAGCAATGGGGCCGCGAGGCTTGCCCGCGGCCCATGGCTGTTTCCTGAACGGGCGGCGGCTAGACCCGTCGGCGGCCCGCGACGACGCGGTAGATCAGCAGGATCAGAAAGGCGCCGACGATGGCGGCGATGAAGCCCGCCCCCTGGTCGCCAGCGTCATACCAGCCGACCAGGCGTCCCAGCCATCCCGCCACAAGCGCACCCGCAACACCCAGCAGGATGGTGACAATGCAGCCGCCCGGATCTTTGCCGGGCATCAGCAGCTTGGCGATGCCGCCGGCGATGCCGCCGATGACGATCCAGGCGAGAATTCCGTAGTCTTCCATCATATTGCGTGTCCCCTCTTGAATGTGTCGCCGCGCGCGTCGACGTTGCCGGCGCCAGACTGCGCCAACGCGCGCTTGCCAGACAAGTGCCGTCGTTGGTCGAAAAGCGGTGGCGGGGGCGCTATAGGTACCGTCTGTTGCGCTCGGTGACTTATTGGACTAATACAGCTCCCGACCCGTGGGGCAAGAGTCGCGAAATTGGGCAGGGAATGATGAACCGGGAAACTTCGATCCGTACTTCAGATACTCTCGTGGTGACCGACAATTCCCGCCGGAAGCGCAGGATGGTCATCGTCGCCGCGGTTCTGATCGCGTTGCTTGCGATCGGTATGCTGATGTTCATGCGCGGCGGTGAGGAGGCGGCGCCGGGCGCCGCAGCAGCCGGCGGCGGGCAGGTCCCGACCGTGACCGTCGTCGTTCCCGGGCGCAGCCAGGTCGGGCGCACGATCGTCGCCAGCGGCCCGCTTGCGGCGCGGCGCGATCAGCCGATCGGCATTGCCGGCGGTGGTGGCAAGGTTGTCCGCGTCCTTGTCGATGCCGGCAGCTGGGTGCGCGCAGGCCAGGTGCTCGCGATTGTCGACCGTTCGGTACAGTCGCAGCAGGCGGCGCAACTGGCCGCGCAGATTGACGCCGCCCGCGCCAATGCCGCACTGGCGCAGAATAATTACGAGCGCGCGCTGGCGCTCCAGTCGCGCGGTTTCGTGTCCAAGGCCGAAATCGATTCGAAGAGGGCGACCCGGGACGCGGCCAATGCGCAGGTACGCGTGGCCCAGGCGCAGCTCGCAGCGACCCGCGCCGAGATCGGACGACTCAACGTCACGGCGCCGACCAGCGGCTTGATCCTGTCGCGCAGCATCGAAGCCGGTCAGGTGGTCGGCGCGGGCTCCGGCGCACTGTTCCGGCTGGCCGAAGGCGGCGCGATGGAGCTGCGCGCGCAGATGTCGCAGCAGGATCTGGCCTTCGTCCGCGTCGGCATGCCCGCCAGCGTCACGCTGATCGGGTCCGATCAAGCGATCTCGGGCTCGGTCTGGCAGGTCGCCCCGGTGATCGATCCGCAGACGCGCCTGGGCGACGTACGCATCGCCATCCCATATGCGCCAGGCATCCGTCCCGGCGGCTTTGCCGAAGCGCGCATCTCGGGCGGCGCGACGACGGCACCGCTTCTGCCGCAAAGCGCCGTGCTCAGCGATTCCAAGGGCAATTACGTCTACATCGTGAACGGCAAGAACGAGATCGAGCGGCGCTCGATCAAGATCGGGACGGTCGACGGAAACGGCGTGACCATCGCGGAAGGCCTGTCGGGCACCGAGGCGGTGGTCCTTTCCGCCGGCCCGTTCCTCAACCCGGGGCAAAAGGTCAATCCGCGGCGACAGGCGGCCGCGCGCTGATCACAGGACGCCAGCCAAGAGAGCCAAGCTGACATGAACTTTCGCAACATCTCGTCCTGGTGCATCCGCAACCCGGTTCCGCCGATCGTCCTGTTCGTCGGCCTGATGCTGGCTGGACTGCTCTCTTTCTCGAAGATGCAGGTGAACAACTTCCCGGACATCGACTTCCCGGCGGCCATCGTCGTCGTGTCGCAGCCGGGCGCCGCGCCGAACGAGATGGAAAGCCAGATCACGCAGCGCATCGAATCGGCGATCCGCAGCGTCGATGGCGTGGACGAGATCAACAGCACGGTTCGCGAAGGCGTCAGCGAGACGTTCGTCCAGTTCGAAATCGGCACCCCGACCGACGTCGCGGTCAACGATGTCCGCAATGCCATCGCCCAAGTCCGCGGGAGCCTGCCCGACGGGATCCTCGAGCCACAGGTGACGCGCGTCGATGCCGGTGGCGGCGATGCCATCGTCACGCTCGGCGCCGAAACCACCGACATGAGCGTCGAGGAATTGAGCTGGTATGTCGACAATACCGTGGCGCGCCGCCTGCTTGCGGTGCCCGGCGTGGCGACCGTCACGCGCACCGGCGGCGTCGACCGTTCGATCCGCGTCATTCTCGATCCCGCCGCGCTGCAGGCGCAGGGGATCACCGCGGCGCAGGTCAATCAGCAGCTGCGGCAGAGCAACATCAACGCCGCGGGCGGCCGGGCGGAAATCGCTGGGTCCGAACAATCGGTCCGCGTCCTCGGCAATGCGCAGGACGCCTATGCGCTGTCGCAAACGCAGATCTCGCTGCCCGGCGGGCGCTTCGTCCGCCTTGCCGACATCGGCGAGGTCAAGGACGCCTATTCGGAGCAGCGCACACTGGCGAAGATGAACGGTCGCCAGGTCGTCACGTTCGAAATCCAGCGCGCCAAGGGCGAATCCGAAGTCTCCACCTATGACCAGTCGTGGGCGGAATTGCGCAAGATCCAGGCGGAAAACCCGCGCGTTCGCTTCAACGAGGTGTTCACCGAGGTCGACTACACCAAGGGCCAATATCATTCGGCGATCGAAGGCTTGATCGAAGGCGCGATCCTTGCCGTTCTCGTCGTCCTTCTATTCCTGCGCGACATCCGCGCGACACTGATTTCGGCGTTGGCCATTCCGCTGTCGGCGATCCCGGCCTTCTGGTTCATGGACATGCTGGGGATCACGCTCAATTTCATGTCGACGATGGCGATGAGCCTCGTTGCCGGCGTGCTGGTCGACGATGCGATCGTGGAGATCGAAAATATCGTCCGCCACATGCGCATGGGCAAATCGGCCTACCAGGCGTCGATGGACGCGGCGGACGAAATCGGTCTCGCCGTTCTGGCGACGACGATGGCGATCGTCGCCGTCTTCCTGCCGGTCGCGCTGATGCCGGGCATCTCGGGTCAGTTCTTCAAGGCGTTCGGCTTCACCGTCGTCGTTTCGGTGCTGATGAGCTTGCTCGTCGCGCGCATGATCACGCCTTTGATGGCGGCCTATTTCCTGAAGTCGCAAGGCGCCCAGCCGCACGCCGACTTCAAGTGGATGCACGCTTATCTGCGCATGCTGGGGTGGAGCCTGGATACCAGCAAGGCGCATGCCTATCGCGCCCGTCACCCCGGGTTCCGCGGCGCCGTGATGTCGATCTTCCGCGACCACCGGCTGTACATGGTCGGCGCGGGCCTTGCGACGCTCGTATTAAGCGGGATTCTCTTCGCCACGCTGTCGATGACCTTCCAGCCGCCGCTCAACCGGCCCTTCTCGTTCGTCAACATCAGCCTGCCGCCGGGCACTACCCTGCAACAGACCGAAGCCGTCGCCGATCACGTGGCCGAGATCATCAGGAAGGATCCCAGCACGGGCACGGTGTTCGAGCGTGTGCGCGTCGGCAACGCCCGCGTCATTGCAGTGCTCAAGGAAGACCGCGACGTGACGAGCACCGAGTTCGAGCGCAACCTGTCCCCAACGCTTGCGGCAATCCCCGACGCGCGCGTCAGCTTCCAGAGCCAGGGCGGCGGCGGCCCCGACGGCGCGGGCCGCGACATCATGCTCTATCTTGGCGGCGACGACCCGGTGAAGCTCAACGCCGTTGCCAATCAGATCGCTGAAGAAATGGCGACGATCCCCGGCCTTCGCGCGCCGCGCGTCGGCGGCGACCTGGTGCGGCCCGAAATCCTCATCAAGCCGCGCTTCGACCTGGCTGCCGACCTTGGCGTGACGACCGGCGCGCTGAGCCAGACGATTCGTATCGCGACGCTTGGTGACATCGAACAGAACAGCGCCAAATTCTCCGTCGCCGACCGCCAGATCCCGATCCTCGTGTCCTTGTCGGAAGATTCGCGGCGCGACCTGCAAGTGCTGGAGAATCTGCCTGTCCCAACCTCCAGCGGCGGGTCGGTGCCTCTGAAGTCTGTTGCCGAAATCGGCTTCGGTTCGGGCCCGACCACCGTCCAGCGCACCGACCAGGTGCGCCGCATTGCGGTTGGCGCCGACCTTGGCCCGGGGCTCGTCAGCGGCGATATCTGGCCCAAGATCAACGAACTGCCGACGGTCAAGAACTTGCCGCAGGGCGTGTCGAAGCTCAATCTGGGCGATCAGAAATGGCAGGGCGAGCTGATCTATTACTTCCTGCTCGCGCTCGGTGCCGGAATCCTGCTCGTGTTTGCGGTTCTGGTGCTGCTCTACCGCCGCTTCCTCGCCCCGTTCGTCAACATGGGCTCGCTGCTGCTGGCGCCCCTGGGGGCGGCGATCGCGCTCCACATCGCGGGTCAGCCTGTGTCGCTGCCGGTTTTGATCGGCGTGCTCATGCTGTTCGGCATCGTCGCCAAGAATTCGATCCTCTTGGTCGATTTCGCGGTCGAGATGATGAACCACGGGATGGAGAAGGACGAAGCGATCTACGAAGCCGGGCACAAGCGCGCGCAGCCGATCGTCATGACCACCATCGCCATGGTCGCGGGCATGATGCCGATTGCCTTGTCGCTGACCGGCGACGGCAGCTGGCGTGCGCCGATGGGGGTGACCGTGATCGGCGGCCTCATCTTCTCGACCATCCTCACTTTGCTGCTGGTGCCGGCCTATTTCTCGATCGCCATCTCCTTCGAATCGCGGATCGGACGTCTGTTCCGCCGCTTCATCGGCGACGATGCGCACAAGGGCGGCACGCCCGTTCCGGCGGAGTGACACGGCCCATATGAACCTTGCGCGCAGCTCGTCTATTGAGCTGCAATGGTTCGCATGACCGCCAACCCGCTCGCGCGTTTCAACCCGGTTCAGCCGGGCGCAGCGGGCATGAAGCGGGTGGCGACCGGCCTGCTGATCGTCATGGCTGCGGTGTTCGCCCTCGCCCGGGCCTATGAGGACCGCTACCCCGCGCTTGCCTACGTCAAGGCCTTCGCCGAAGCGGCGATGGTCGGCGGCCTCGCCGACTGGTTCGCGGTCACCGCCCTTTTCCGCCACCCGCTCGGCCTGCCGATCCCGCACACCGCGATCATCCCGCGCAACAAGGACCGCATCGGGGAAACCCTCGCCAATTTCATCCGCGAGAATTTCCTCATCCCCGCCGTCGTCGCGCGAAGGATGCAGAATATCGACGTGGCCGGCGCCGCGGGCCGTTTCCTCCAGACCCCGGCAGGGGAGGGCAACCGAATCCGAGCGGGTGCCTCGCGGCTTATCGCCGACATCTTCGAAAGCCTCGACGACGAACGGCTCGGCGGGATCGTCAAGGGCGCCATCGCCACCCGCCTGCGCAAGATGGAGGTGTCACCGCTGCTTGGTCATGCCCTCGCCTCGGCGATCAACGAGGATCGGCACGTCCCCATGCTTGAAGCCGCGATCCGTTGGATGGCCCGCGCTCTTGACGCCAATGAGCCGCTCATCCGCGACATGGTGCACAAAAAGGCCAATTGGGTGCTGAAGCTGGCCGCGCTCGACACCAAGCTCGCCGACGCAATCATCGACGGTCTGAAGAAACTGACGGTGGAAATGTCCACCGATCCTGCCCACCCGGTGAGGATCAGGATTGAAGAAGCGCTGGTTCAGCTCGCCAACGACTTGCAGACCAAGCCGGAAACCCGCGCCCGCGTGGAAGAGATGAAGGACCAACTGCTCGACAATCAATCGGTCAGCTTGTGGATCGACGCGCTTTGGCAACGCGCCCGCGAGGCGATGATCAAGGCCGCGCGCAATCCCGATGCCGTCCTCGCCGGCAAGCTTGGCGACGTCATGAAGGCGATGGGCTCGACGCTTGAGCGCGACGCGCGCATCCGCGCCGCGATCAATCAGTTCGCGCGCCGCGCCGCGGTCGGCATGGCGGCGAGCTACGGGGGATCAATGGTCAAATTGGTGTCGGAAACGATCCGCGGCTGGGACGCCAACACGGTCACCGGCCGGCTCGAAGCCGCGGTCGGGCGCGACCTCCAATATATCCGCATCAACGGCACGCTGGTCGGCGGGATGGTCGGCCTCGTCCTCCACCTGCTCGACGGGCTGTGAGCGATCCCGCGATCGACGCGCTGGCGGATTCGGCCCGTTTCCGCGGGTTGAAGCTGGTTCGCTCGCGCGTTCGGAAAGAAGGCAAGCCGGGCTTCGGCAAAGTCGGCCTGACCGACGCCAAGGGAACGGCCGTGTTCGGACTGGCCGATGGTAGCCCGTCGGCAACGCCTGACGATGTCGCCGATTATCTGCGCAACATGGGCGCGCAGGATTGGGGCGCGTCGCTCGACGTCGCAGAGCCGCTGCGCAAGTCCAAGCCGAAGAAGGCGGCGGCGCGCGATCATGGATCGCCTGCCACGCCCCGCCACGCGCCCAGACCGCCCAAGCCGCGACCGGAACCCAAGCTCACGATTCGCGATGCAAGGCCCGCCGATGCCGCAGCGCTGTCCGACCTCATGCAATTGCTGAATCACGACATCGACGAGAAGATGGCGCGCACGAATGTGGCGCGGCTCGCCAGGCTTGGCGAAGCGCCGCTGGTCGCCGCGCTCGACAAGAAGGTAATCGGCCTGTGCGGGTTGCACATCATGCACGCCATCCATCGCGACGCGCCCGTCGGACGCATCAACATCCTCGTGGTTGCCAAGGATCTGCGCGGCAAGGGAATCGGCCGGAAACTGGTCGAAGAATGCGAAGTCCGCCTGCGCGAAGCCGGCTGCAAGATTATCGAGGTCACCAGCAACGATCGCCTTGGCCCCGCGCACGCCTTCTACCGCCACATGGGGTATGAACGCACCAGCATTCGCTTCGCCAAATCCCCCTAGGTTGCGGTTGCGCCGCCAAATTGCGGCGCTACGCTTTGGGCAACGACAAGGGGATCCATGTCATGAAATTGCGTCTGCTCGCCGCCTGCGCGGCGCTAGCCATCACCACATCTGCTTTCGCCCAGCCCGCAGAGCGAGTGACCGTCATTCATGCGGGCACGCTGATCGCCCAGCCCGGGCAAGCGCCGATGCGTAACGCCACGGTTGTCGTGCGCGGCAGGACAATCGCCGAAGTCCGCCCCGGCTTCGTTGAACTGCCGGGCGCGCAGGTTGTCGACCTTCGCACCAGCACGGTCATGCCGGGCTTCGTCGACATGCACGTCCACCTGCGCGGGCTCGACGATCGCATGCAGGCACGGCTGCTTCAGAACACGCGCGACAATGAGGATGAGGTGCTCACTGCGCTGGTCAATGGGCGCAAGACCCTGCTCGCCGGCTTCACCACGATCCGCGACCTCGGCAATGACCCGCGCCTGATCTTCTCCCTGCGCGACGCCATCAACGCTGGGATGATCGCGGGGCCGACAATCGTTGCCGCGGGCAATGGCATCAGCGTCGCCGGCGGCCATGGCGACCCGCGCAACGGCCTCAACCGCGACCTTTACGAGATCGCCAATGCGAAGATGATCAACACCTGCAACGGCCCCGACGACTGCCGCCGCGCAGTGCGCGAGCAAGTCGGGCTGGGTGCCGAGGTGATCAAGATCGCCGCAACCGGCGGCGTGCTCAGCAATGTCGCCGGCGGCCTAGCGCAGCAGATGATGGACGATGAGATGAAGGCGGTGGTCGACACCGCCCGGATGTTCGGGCGCAAGGTCGCCGCCCATGCGCACGGCGTCGACGGCATCAACTCCGCGCTTCGCGCCGGCGTCGCGTCGATCGAACACGGCACCTTTACCAATGACGAAACCTTCCGCCTCTATAAGCAGACCGGCGCTTATTACGTGCCGACCCTGCTCGCCCCCGCCGCGGCCGTGGCCGACGGCCAGCGCGGCGCACTGACGCCCGCCCAATATGAGAAGGCGCGCCAGGCCGCCGGTAATGCGGAAAAAAGCTTCGCGCGGGCGGTTCGCGAAGGCATCAAGATCGCCTTCGGCACCGACACCGGCGTGTCCAAGCACGGCGACAACGCCCAGGAATTTGCGCTGATGGTGAAGAACGGCATGCAGCCGATGGCCGCGATCCGCGCGGCGACGGTCGATGCCTCGACTTTGCTCGGCAAAGCCGACACGATCGGAACCATCGCCCCGGGCAAGGATGCCGACATCATCGCCGTCGACGGCGATCCGCTGGCCAACATCCGCGAGCTCGAAAGCGTCGACTTCGTAATGAAGCACGGCCGCGTCCACAAACTCGCCGGCCAACGCGTGCTAAGCGAGGTGGATTAGTTTTTCATCCTCCCCGCGGGTTCGCGGGGAGGATGATGCTAGCCCGCGCTCCGCCGCTCGATCGTCGCACCGACGCCGGACAACTTCTCCTCCAGCCGCTCGTAGCCGCGGTCGAGGTGATAGACGCGCAGCACTTCGGTCTCGCCCTCTGCCGCAAGTCCGGCGAGGACCAGGCTCATCGAAGCGCGCAGGTCAGTGGCCATGACGCTTGCGCCGGTCAGCTTGTCGACCCCGCGCACGATCGCGGAACGGCCGTGGATGTCCACTTCGGCGCCCATGCGGCGAAGCTCGGGCACGTGCATGTAGCGGTTCTCGAAGATCGTCTCTTCAAGGATGCTGTCGCCATTCGCCAAACAGAGCATCGCCATCATCTGCGCCTGCATGTCGGTCGCGAAGCCCGGATAAGGCGACGTCGCAAGCGAAACGGGCCGGATCTTGGAATCGGCGCTGACACGCACGCCCTTGGCGTGGAATTCGATGATCATCCCGCAATGGGCGAGGGCGTTGAGCGTCGCGCTCATTTCTTCGGGACGCGCGCCGATAAGGTTGATCGACCCGCCCGTCATCGCCGCAGCACAGGCGTAGCTGCCCGCTTCGATGCGGTCGGGCATGACCTCATATTCGGTGCCGTGCAGCCCTTCGACGCCGTCGATGATGAGGTGGCCCGAACCGATGCCCTCGATCTTCGCGCCCATCGCCACCAGAAGATTGCACAGGTCGACGATCTCGGGTTCGCGCGCGGCATTGTAGAGGTTGGACCGGCCGGTGGTCATGACCGCCGCCATCAGCGCATTTTCGGTCGCGCCGACCGACACCACCGGAAAGCTGAAGTCGCCGCCCCGTAACCGGCCGCGCGGCGCGCTCGCCTTCACATAGCCCGCGGCCAGCTCGATCGTCGCGCCGAGCGCCTCGAGCGCCTTCAAATGGAGGTCGATCGGCCGGTCGCCGATCGCGCAGCCACCCGGCAATGACACGGTCGATTCGCCCGCCCGCGCCAGCATCGGCCCAAGCACCAGCACCGACGCGCGCATCTTGCGCACCATGTCGTAGGGCGCGACGGTCGAGGCGATGTCGTTGGCCTGGAGCGTCATCTTGCGCCCATATTGGCCCTTCTTGACCCCCGCCACGCTGGTCGAAACGCCAAGCTGGTTGAGGAGGTGCGCGAAGGTGTCGACATCCGCCAGGCGCGGCAGGTTGCCGAGCGTCAGCGGCTCTTCGGTGAGCAGCGCGCACGGCAGCAACGTCAGCGCCGCATTCTTCGCTCCGCTGATCGGGATTTCCCCCTGCAGGCGAGCTCCGCCCTTGATCCAGATACTGTCCACCGGCGCGCTTTAGCGAGTGACGAAACGGTTACAAGCGGCCGTCATTGCGAGGAGCCGCAAGGCAACGTGGCAATCCATGGGCCCGGATTGCTTCGCTTCGCTCGCAATGACGGAAAGACCTACGCCTTCTCCAGCGTGCATTGCAGCGGGTGCTGGTTCTCCCGCGCGAAATCGATCACCTGGCTGACCTTGGTCTCGGCGACTTCGTAGGTGAACACGCCGCACACCGCGACGCCCTGCTGGTGGACCTGAAGCATGACCCGCGTCGCATCCTCGATCCCCATCGAGAAGAATTGCTGGAGGACGAGCACGACGAATTCCATCGGCGTATAATCGTCGTTGAGCATCAGCACTTTGTAGTTGGACGGCTTTTTGGTCTTGGGCCGCGTGCGCGTTGCGACACCGGTCTCGTGATCGTCGAGTCCGTCGTCATCGGGGCCGTTCGCCATCATGTGGAAGCGTGTCACCATCAGCGTCTTAAAATATGGCAAGTTGAAAAGGTGCCGCAAGGGCGGGCATTTTTTCGTCGCGCACAAAAAAGGCGGCCGCCCCAAAAAGGAGCGGCCGCCGCAGTCCGTTACCTGACTTTAGGAGGGGAGAGGGTCAGGCAACGAGCGTGTTGAAGCGCTCGGCATTGGCCGTGGCGCGGTTCGAAAGCGGCTGGAAGGCTTCGCCGGCCAGCTTGACCATCGCTTCGGTCAGCTTCGACGTCTCGGCGACCGCACGGTCGAACGAGGCGCGGGCGAACTCGCCCTGAAGCTGCATGTACTCGGTCGGCGACTTGGCTTCGGCGAGCGAACGGATCGCGTCCGCAGCCTGCTCGACGCCGTCACGGCCCGAAGCGACAGCGTCCTGGCCGATCGAGCGCGCGCCTTCGGCGGCAACGCGGCCGGCTTCGACCATCGCTTCGATGTTGGCGCGCGTGAGGTCGGCCAGTTCTTCGGCGACGCGCTGCGTGCGCTGCGTCATGTCCTGGCTGCGCTCACCGGCATTGGCGAACATCGACTGGAAGGGCGCGAACGCCGGAACGGCGTCGAAGCCGTTGAAGAAGTTGGTCTTGGTCACGGTTTCGATTCCTTTCTGGGCGACAGCAGTCGTCTGGCGGACTGCCTTGCGGGTGTTGCGGCGAGCCGTCTTGGTGCGGCGCGCATTGGTCTTCTCGGCAGCAGCGGCGACGCGCTTCACGCGGCGCTTCGAAGCGGCGCGCTCGCGCTTGGCGACCTGCTTGGTTTCCGCAACGACCTTCTCGGCCGTCTTGGCAACCGTGTCGGCCAGCTTGGCCGGGGCGTTGGCGGCGGCTTCCGCCTGAACCTTGGTTTCGTCTGCCATCGTCAAATTCCTCAAATCTGTAATTATGTTGCAGTGCACAATATGCATTGCGCCGCACCATTTCAAGAGAAAAATTGTGCAGTGCATCATTCCGCCGCTTGACGGCCACGGCTCGCCCGAAGCAAGAGCAGTCATGGACGCCCCAACCGAGCCGCCGCCCCGCCAGCGCAGAGGGTTGCTGATCGTCCTTTCCTCCCCCTCGGGTGCCGGCAAGACGACGATCTCGCGCCGCCTGCTCGAAGCCGACCCGGACATTGCCATGTCGGTTTCGGCCACCACGCGCCCCAAGCGGCCGGGTGAGGTCGAGGGCCGCGACTATATCTTCGTCGACGATGCTGCGTTTCAGCGGATGATCGACGGCAGTGAGTTCGTCGAATGGGCGCCGGTCTTCGGCTATCGCTACGGCACGCCTAAAGGCGCGGTGAAGCAAGCGCTGCGCGACGGACGCGACATCCTGTTCGACATCGACTGGCAAGGCACGCAGCAGCTCAAGGCGGCAATGGGGGAGGATCTCGTCTCGATCTTCCTCCTGCCCCCGTCGATGGAGGAGCTGGAGCGCCGCCTGCGCGCGCGCGGCACCGATTCGGACAGCGTCATTTCCGACCGAATGACCCGCGCCGCGGCCGAGATCAGTCACTGGCCCGAATATGAATATGTCCTCGTCAATCATGACGTGGAAACCTGCCTTCAGCAGGTGCGCGCGATCGTCGCCGCCGAACGGCTGAAAAAGGATCGCCAGACCAACCTCGTCGCCTCGGTGCGCGCGCTCACCGGCCAGTAAGGTCGGGGTCGAGCAGCGCGAGGAAGCTCGCTGCGGCCATGAAATCGCGCTTTCGGTTGTCGAGCGCGGCAACGGCCTCGGCATCGTCGCCCCAGGTCTCGATCTGCCAGCGTTCGTCAATGCTCACAGCGTTCCACGCTTCGGCGGCGGTCAGCGCGCCGTCGAGAACCGCAAGCCCGGCTATGAGCGATCCACCCACGGTGACCAGCGGCGACAGGCCGGCCAGCCGGAACGCATCGAGCGCCGCGACTTCATGCGCCAGCCGCTCGACCGTCGCCGGCGGCTGCGCCACGTGCATCAGCCCGCAAGTCGACGCGAAGTCGACATCGAAGCGGCGCCGCGCCCACGCCAGCAGCGCATCCCATGCCGCCACCTGGCGCTCGACCAGATCGGGCGGCCATTCGCTGCGATAGCAGGCAAGGTCGGCTTCGGCGTAGCGCGCCAGCCCCGCGGCAAAGGCCGGACGGTCGGGGGCGACGCGGTCGATGGCGGCATTGGCCAGGCCCGTCAGCGGCATTGCACGCGGGTCGATGGTCTCGCCGCAGTCGCGCCATTCGCCCGCAATCGCCTCGGCCAGCGCGCGGCTTGGAACGCTAAGCGCCACCCGCGCCGGGGTGCGCAACGGCTTGCCGTCGAGCGCCACGCCCCAATCCGCGCCGCTGGTCTCGACGCTGACCTCTTTCCAGAAACGCTTCACGTCTGCTCACGCACCGGGCGGATCGTTCGCTGCGGCCGCATCCTTTTCGTCCCACATCTTCTTGAGCAGCCGCGGCGCTAGCAAGGCGTCGAGCACGCCCATGATGGCGACGATCGCGCCGAGCTGCGGCCAGCCGCCTTCGCGCACCAGGTCCGAATAGATGATTGCCAGCCCCAGGATCATGATCGCCAGCCCGAAGGCGCGCGCGGCAGTGTAGGCGAGCAGCCGGTTCCGATAGACGCTGTCGTCATGCATGGACGTGCTCCCTGACAAGCTCGAGAACGTCGCGCGGCTGGTCGGCCACCGCGACGGCACCGGCGGCCACCAGCTCCCCGCGCTCATGATAGCCCCAGCCGGCGCCGATCGGCACTGCGCCGGCCGACGCAGCCATGCCCATGTCGAAGCTGGTATCGCCGACGACGAAGCTCGTTTCCGGGCTTGCCCCCGCTTCGGCAATGGCTTCGATCGCCATCGACGGGTGAGGCTTGGATGGATGGCGGTCGGCTGTCTGGAGCGAGACGAAGCGCGCGTGGATGCCGTGCTTTTCCAGGCAATGCTTGAGCCCGCGGTCCGACTTGCCGGTGGCGACGGCGAGCAGCCAGCCGTCGCCCTCGAGCGCGTCGAGGAGCTCGAGCACGCCGTCGAACAGCGGTTCTTCGACCAGATTGGCCGCGCGCAGGGCCATGAAATGCTGCTTGTAGGATTCGGCCAGCGCCAGATGGTCGACGTCCGCAATGTCGGTCGTCAGCCCGGCCATGGCCTCGACCAGGCTGAGCCCGATTACCCGCCGCGACACTTCGGGCGGCGGCAGCGCGAGCCCGGCATCGCGAAATGTGGCCTTGAGCGCCGCATAGATCGGCGCCCCGCTGTCGACGAGCGTCCCGTCGCAATCGAAGATCGCCAGGCGGTTCATCGTCGCTTTGCCTTGGGCGCCGTGGCGCGCGAGCGGCGCTCGCCGCGCCGGCTCGACATCCGCGCACGCGCCGCCTTGCCGGGAGCGGGCGGCGCGGCAATCGGCGGCAGGTCGTCGCCCGCCGCTTGCTGGAAGCCCAACGTCGTCAGGCTTTCGGCGAAATGCGGTGGCAATTCCGCCGTCACGTCGATCTTGCCGCCTTCGGGCGCATCGACCTTGAGCCGCCGCGCGTGAAGGTGAAGCTTGCGGCTGATCCCGCCGGTCAGGAAGGCCTCGGGCCCGCCATATTTGGCGTCGCCGACGATCGGATTGCCCATCGCCGCCATATGCGCGCGCAGCTGGTGCGTGCGCCCCGTCAGCGGCTGCAGCTCGACCCATGCCGCGCGGTTGCCGGCGCGGTCGATCACCCGCCAGCGGGTCTTGGCCGGCAGGCCATGTTCCTCGCTGACATGCATCTTCTCGCCGCCCGTGCCCGGCTGCTTGGCGAGCGGGGCGTCGATCGTCCCATCCTCGCCCTGCACGTCGCCGGCGACGATCGCCCAGTAGATTTTCTTCGCCGTGCGCGCCGAAAAGCCCTTGGCGAAATGGCCCGCCGCGCGTGCCGTACGCGCCACCAGCAGCGCGCCGGACGTATCCTTGTCGAGGCGATGCACCAGCTTGGGCCGCCCGCGCTCGTCGGCCAGCCCGTCGAGCAGACGGTCGAGATGCTGCGTGGTCTTGGTCCCGCCCTGCGTCGCCAGCCCCGGCGGCTTGTTGAGCACGAACGCCGTCGGCTGTTCGAAGATCACCATGTCGCGAACATAGCTTTCTTCTTCAGGCGTCAGCGCCTTGCGCTCAGGCGTCCGCCGCGCGCTCCGCGCCGGCGTGACCTCGACCGGCGGCACGCGGATTTCCTGCCCCGCCTCGACGCGGTCGCCCGGCGCGGCGCGCTTGCCCGCCACCCGCAACTGCCCGGTCCGCGCCCAGCGCGAGACGATGTTGAAGCTGACGTCGGGCATGTGCCGCTTGAACCAGCGGTCGAGCCGGATGCCGTCGTCGTCGTCGGTCACGGTAAAGGTGCGGGGGTCGCTCACGCGAGGCCCCTATCAGCCCTCCGCCCAGAAATCGAACGCCTCTTGCTGCAGCTTGCGGATCAGGCGCGCCGCCTTGGGTCCTTCCCAGGGTCCGGCATGTCCATGCTTTTTCGCCCCGCCGACCCACCAGCCCTGGCCCGGGAGCCGATCCGACTGGCGCACCACCAGCACCGCCAGCTCGGGCTCGCCCCGCGCCTCGGCCTCATCGTCGACGAACGCCAGCACCTTGCACAAGGCGCGCATCTTGGGCCGCGTGAAATGGTGGCCGAGCAACGCAAGCACTTCCGAATAAGTGATCGCTTCGCCCGCTTTGGCCGACGCAACCAGGATCGCGCGCACTTCGTGCGGATCGGCGAGCAGCCCCGCCCCCTCACTCATTGCGGTTGGCGCGTGACCGGCGTCAGTTCGAACACGTCGAGCTTGGAAGTACTTTGCGGCCACGGGATGGTCAGCCGCCATTTGAACGGACCAATCCGTTCGAGCACCCCGGCCATGTCGCGCTTCGGGTCGTCGCCATAAGCGATCGGCGGTTGGGAATCGCCCAGCGCCAAACTGCCGAGAAAGATCAGGCGATTGGGGTCGTCATCCTCCCACAACCGCCCCGCGGGCCGCTGGCTACCGGTCTGCTTGACGATCGTCAGAAGGTCGCCTTCGACCTCGACGTAACAAAAGAAGGGTTTGAAGCTTTCATAGGCACGGGTCTTGGGCGTTGCTCGGCCGAGCTTGATCAGCCTGCAATTATAGCTCCCCGGCGTTGGCGCGGGTCGCGGCAGCGCGGCGTCCGGACGAAGCAGGATTCCTTCACGGCGCACTTCACCGGCATAATTGCGGCGCGTCTCGCTCAGTCCCTCGGCCCACGCCGCGCTCAGCCGCGCCAGCCGGCTTTCGTCGGCATCGGTCGCGACCTCTTTCCACCCTTCGGATTTGGCCGGCGGCGCGACCTCGACGCTGGGCCTGACACCGTCGGGGATCTTGGGCGCCGTCCGACAGCCGGCCGCCACGGCAAAGGTCGCGACGACCGCCGCAGTTCGCATCATTGCGCTGCTGATCCGAGCCACTGGCACGCCGACCTTTCCTTGAACCCGCACGCAGAGTGGCAGCGCCCGCGCCGTGTTTCAACTAAAGTCGCGTTGATCATAGGCTTTCACCCGCGCCTTACCCCCGCTAGGTCCACGGCGAATGAATCGCCCGCCCCCGCGCCGCAAGACTATCCCGACGCGCGGCGCGGTTTCCTATACGGCTTTGGGGCCTACAGCCTGTGGGGTGTCCTCCCGATCTATTTCAAGCAGCTGACCGCGATCCCGTCGGTCAGCATCGTTGCCCATCGCATCCTCTGGTCAGTGCCCTTCCTGCTCGCGCTGCTCCTGATGGGCGGCAAGACGGCGGACTTGCGCGCGGCGTTGGCCAATCGCCGTACCCTCGCCTGGCTTGCGCTCACCGCGACGCTGATTGGGATCAACTGGCTGCTCTACATCTACGCGGTGACCAGCGGGCACATCCTCGCCGGCAGCCTTGGCTATTATCTCAATCCGCTCGCCAACGTCCTGCTCGGCCGCTTCATCCTCCACGAGCGGCTGTCGCGCCTGCAATGGGCCGCCATCGCCATCGCCGCGGCGGGCGTGTCGGCGCTCGCCGTCGGCGCGCTCGCGCAATTGTGGATCAGCCTCACCTTGTGCGTCAGCTTCGCCACCTACGGCCTGCTGCGCAAGCTCGCGCCGGTCGATGCCGTCACCGGCCTGACGGTCGAGACATTGCTTCTCCTGCCCCTCGCGATCGCCTGGCTCGCCTGGCATGCGTTCGCCGGGGCACCACTGTTCGGCGACAATCGCACGATCACCTTGTTCCTCATCATGTCCGGCGCGGCGACCGCCATCCCCCTGATCCTGTTCACTGCTGCGGCGCGCCTCATCCCCTATTCGACGCTCGGCATGCTGCAATTCCTCGCGCCGACGCTTCAGTTCCTGTGCGCGGTCTTCCTCTATGACGAGCCGTTCGGCACCGCCCACGCGATCGCCTTCGGCGCGATTTGGACTGCGCTGGTGCTCTACGTCTTCTCTTTGGTCCGCGAAGCGCGGCTCAACCGCGTCCGGGAGGATGATCTGGCTTGCGCGGAAACCTAAGGCGACCTCGCGCTTTTTCTCCTCCATGCGCCTGTTCTTGACCCTTTCCGTCACCGCGGCCCTCGCCGCCTGCGCCGCCGTCCCCGCACCGCCGCCGACCGTGCCGCCGCCCCCGCCCTGCCCGGTGATGTCGTCGAGCGACTGGCGCGCCTGGGTCAACGCCATGCCCGGCCCCGGCAGCCGCCCGACGCTTCACGTCCAGGGCAATGTCACCTTGCCGAGCGCCGATTGGACCGCGCGCTTCGTCGGAAGCCGCGTGATGGAAAGCTATCCCGTCCAGGTGGTGGTCGAACTCGACGCAACCAGCAGCGGCATGGGCGCACAAGTCCCGGTCACGCGCGAAGTCCGCGGCAGCTGGCCGAGCGAGCAAAACGTCGGCGCGGTCAGCGTCATGTGCCACGGCCAGACGCTCGCGCGCATTTCGCCGGTTAAGACCGCCTACTAGCGTTTCGCCGCCGGACGCGTAGAAGCGCGAGCCATGCTCAACATCGCCTCCCTCCTCATCGGTGCCGTCGCCCTGATCTTCGCGGTGATCGCCTTTCTGCCATTGCTCGGCTGGGCCAACTGGCTGATCATCCCGCTGGCGATCATCGGCGCGGTGGTCGGCATGCTGTCGAGCAGCAATTCAGGCCGCAACCTCAACCTGTTCGTGATCCTGATCGGCGTCGTCCGCCTGATGCTCGGCGGCGGCATCATTTAAGAGCACGTCTCCCCGAAACGGGGAGGTTCGCTACCGCGCTCGCACGTAACTCCCCGGCGCGTCTTCGATCGGCTTGAGCTTGCCCTTGCCGGGCACGCGCGCGCCTGTGGCCTTCACCTTCGCCCCGTCCTGCTTCTCGAGCCACGCGCGCCAGTCGGGCCACCAGCTGCCGGCATGCTCCTTGGCGCCCGCGACAAAGGCGTCGAGCGTCGCCGCCGGCTCGTCGTTGATCCAATATTGGTATTTGCCCGCGGACGGCGGGTTCACCACCCCGGCGATATGCCCCGATCCCGCGAGCACGAAGCGCTTCTCGCCCACGAAATGGTCCATCACCTTCCACACGCTTTGCGGCGGCGCGATATGGTCCTCGCGCCCGGCCTGGATGTAGCTCGGCGTCTTGACCGACCCGATGTCGATCGGCGTGCCCGCGACCGAGATCCCGCCCTTCTCCGCCAGCTTGTTCCCCTTGTAGAGCGTGTCGAGATAATTGCGGTGCCACGCGGCGGGCAGGTTGGTCGTGTCGCTGTTCCAGTGGAGCAGGTCGAACGGCGCGGGCTCGTCGCCCATCAGATAATTGTTCACGACGTAGGACCAGATGAGGTCGCGGCCGCGCAGCAGGTTGAAGGTCGCGGCCATGTAGCGCCCGTCGAGATAGCCCTTCTCCGCCGTCAGTTGCTGGAGCAGCCCCATCGTTTCGTCGCCGAGGAACAGCTTGAGATCGCCCGCTTCGCTGAAGTCGACCTGCGCGGTGAAGAAGGTTGCAGACTTGACCTTGTCGGCCTGCCCCTTGGCCTGGAGGTAGGCGAGCGTCGCCGCGAGCGTCGTCCCCGCAACGCAATAGCCGATGGCATGGACGCTCTCGACATCGAGCAAGTCGCGGATCGTGTCGATCGCGTCGACCTGGCCGTTCAATACATAATCGTCGAGCCCCGCGTCGGCGATGCTTTCGTCGGCCGATTTCCAGCTGACCATGAACAGCGAAATGCCTTGGTCGACGCACCACTTCACAAAGCTTTTCTCGGGCGTGAGGTCGAGGATGTAGAAGCGGTTGATCCACGGCGGGAAGATCACCACCGGCGTCCGCAGCACCTCATCGGTCGTCGGCGTATATTGGATCAGCTGGTAAAGCGGCGTTTCCTTGACCACTTTGCCCGGCGTGGTCGCCAGGTTGCGCCCGACCTCGAACGCCCCCGGCTTGGTCTGCGTCAACTGCCCCGCGGCAAGGTCGCGCAGCATGTTCGACAGGCCCTTGAGCAAATTCTCGCCGCGCGTCTCGAGCGTGCGCTTGAGCACCTGCGGGTTGGTCACCGCGAAATTGCTCGGCGCCATCGCATCGACGAAGCTGCGCGTTGCGAAACGCAATTTCTGCCGCGCGTCGGGATCGAGGCCTTCGACCTCCTCGACCTGGCCCAGCAGCTGGTCGGAGATTTGCAGATAGCTCCGCCGGATCGTGTCGAAGATCGGGTTCTCCTGCCACTCGGGCGCGGCGAAGCGGCGGTCGCGGATCGGCGTGTCGCTCGCCGGCGGCGCGGCAACCACCCCGCCCATCATCTTGCCCCACGTCTCCAGCCCCTTGGCCCAGGCCTGCGCCCCCGCGCTCATCAGCGCCATCGGGTCGTTCGCGCCCCCGCTTGGCTGCGCGCCAAAACCGAACGCCGGCGACGACCAGTCGGGCATCTTTTGCCCTCGGCTCATCTGCTCGGCCCAATATTCCATCATCATCTGCTGTGCGCGCCCCATCACAAGCGTCCAATGCTGCCAGTCTTCGAGCGTCGGCAGGGTGGGGGTGGTGTTGGTGTTGGTGTCGTTGGTCATGGGGCGGCATGTAGACCGTTGCCGCAGTCAACCCAAATCCCGACGAAGAATTCCACCCCAACCTCCGTTGGTGTCGAGCGAAGTCGAGACACGTGGCAAGCGCGTCCCTCGACTTCGCTCGGGACGAACGGTTACGTTGGGCTGTGGCCTCTACCCTCCCCTCCGCGTTCGTCTGGCTCGACCTGTTCGGGATCGCCGTCTTCGCCATCTCCGGCGCGCTCCTCGCCGCCGAGAAGCGCCAGACGCTGGTCACTTTCATCTTCTTCGCCGCGGTCACCGGCATCGGCGGCGGGACACTGCGCGACCTGCTGATCGGCGCGCCGGTGTTCTGGGTCCACACCAACGCCACCTTGCTCATCTGCATCGTCGCTGCATTGCTCGTGTGGCTGACGAGCAAGGACCGCTTCGCCGGGCGCGCGCTTCTGTGGTTCGACGCCGCCGGCCTCGCCGCCTACGCGACCTACGGCGCGGCCAAGGCGCTGGCGTTCGGCGTGGCGCCCGTCCCCGCCTTCGGCATGGGCATCCTCACCGCTTGCGCCGGCGGGATCATCCGCGACGTGCTTGCCGGCGAACCGTCGATCCTGATGCGGCCCGAGCTTTACGTCACCGCCGCCGCGCTTGCCGCCGGCCTGTTCGTCGCGCTTGCGCTGGTGGGCGTCGCCGTGCCGGTCGCGGCGCTGGTTGCGGGCATCGCCGGCTTCGCCTTGCGCGGCGCGGCGATTGCGCGCGGCTGGTCATTGCCGGCCTATCGCGATTAGGCTGGCGACCATGCGCGCCGCCCTCCTCCTGATCCCGTTCCTTGCAGGCTGCGCCACCATGACACCGCCCACCGCTCCGCCCGACGCCCAGGTCGGAATCGCCTTCACCCGCGATGGCGAGATCAGCAGTTTCGCCGAGGGCCTTGCCGACCCCGCCGCCGGCCGCGCGGTGACGCCCGACGATCCCGTGCGCATCGCCTCGATCAGCAAGCTGGTCGTCGCCATCGGCGTGATGAAATTGGTCGAGGCGGGCGCGGTCGATCTCGATGCCGATGTCTCGGTCTATCTCGGCTGGACGCCGACCAATCCCGCTTATCCCGACCACAAAGTGAGCCTGCGGCACTTGCTCTCGCACACCAGTTCGGTGCGCGATCATGATGATCAATATGCTGTTCCGCTGGGCGAAACTGTCGAAGCCGCGATGGTGGCGCGCACCTCGTGGGACACTTCGAATCCGCCGGGCCGGCGGTTCCATTATTCGAACATGAACTTCCCGATCGTCGCCGAGATCATCGAGCACATGACCAGTGAGCGGTTCGACATCTGGATGCGCCGCGAGGTGCTCGATCCCATGAAGATCGACGCCTGTTTCAATTGGCCGACGTGCAGCGACGCCGCGGTCGCGCGCGCGGTCGTGCTTCGTCAGGACGGCAAGGTCGTGCGCGACGACTTGCAGGGCAAGCGGCCCGACTGTCCCGTGTTCGTGCGCGATGGCGAGGCCTGCGATCTGTCGCGCTGGAAGCTGGGCGACAATGGATCGCTGTTCTCGCCCCAGGGCGGCCTGCGCATTTCCGCGCGCGGCCTGGCGCGGGTCGGGCGGCTGCTGCTCGGCGGCGGCACGCTCGATGGCGTGCGCATCCTGTCGCCCCAGTCGGTCGATACCCTGCTGACGCAGGTGTGGCGCTTCGACGGGCGCAACGGCGACACCGAAGACGGTTTCTACTGCAGCTACGGCCTCGCCACGCGGCAGATCCCGACCTCAGGCGCGGGCTGCGCCGACAATCCCGGCACGCGCGGCGCGACCTTCGTCGGCCATGCCGGCGATGCCTATGGCGTGCGTTCGGGCTTGTGGATCGATCGCGCCGCGGGCCACGGCATCGCCTATTTCGTCACCGGTCTTCCGGCCGATCCGCCGCGCGGACGCGGCACGGCTTTCCGTGCGGCGGAACAGGATGCGTTCCGCCGCACGCTGGGACTGATCCGGCCTTAGTTGCCGCGTTCCGGCGCCGGTGGCGGCGGTGGCGGCGGGGGCGGCGGCAGCGGGCAGCTGTCGGTCGCCAGGATCACCGACCCGTCCGGGCACGTCTGCGTCGCGGGCGGTGGCGGCGGCGGCGGGGTGGCGGCGGTGGCGGCGGGGGCGGCGCCGCGGTCGCTGCGAAATTGTAGATCAGGCTGGCGAGCAGGCTGTGGCTGCGGAAACGCCCTTCGAACACTTCGTCGTCGATCGTTTCCTCGATCTTGCCGGCGTTGAAATAGCGATACTTCACCCCGACGTCGAAGTGCCGGAACACCGGCGCGCGCACGCCCGCGATGAACTGCCATGCAAGCTTTTGATCGGACACGCCGATGCCATCGTCGAGGTCGTCGTCGCCCTCTTCGACGAAGTGACGAACCCAGGCGATGCCGACGCCCGCGCCGGCATAGAAATTGACCGTTTCGTTATTGCCGAGGTCGATCATGGCGTTGCCCATCAGCGACCAGGCGCGCGAATGGCCCGACGCCGGGACCGTGTCCACGCCGTCCGAATAATCGTCGTGCTTGGCCCATTTGTGCCCGCCTTCGACTTCCGCGCGAAGAAGGCCGAAATCGTAGCCGGCGATAAGGTCGCCATCGACGCCCAGCTTGTGCGTGATTTCGAATTCCTCGACCCCGTCGACTTCGGCGTCGACGTCCGACACCCACATCGGGCCCACCTCGATGCCGAAATAGGCGCTGTTGTCGCGCGCCACCGCCGGCGTCGTCATCAGCGCCAGCGCAGCGCCTGCGAGCAGAATTCTTTTCATGGTTGCCCCCTCGTGATGCCTGTTCGGCAATGCCTCGTTTTAGCGCGAAGTTAACGCAAGGTCGACCCACGGCTTGATGCACCGCACAATGGCCGTCATGGCGTCGCGTCATGGACGAAGAATTCTACCGCATCCGCCGCCTGCCGCCCTATGTCTTTGCGGAGGTCAATGCGATGAAGGCCGCCGCCCGCGCACGCGGTGAGGACATTGTCGATCTTGGTATGGGCAACCCCGACGGCGCACCGCCCGCGCACGTCATCGCCAAGCTCGCCGAAGTCGCGGCCAAGCCGACCGCGCACCGTTATTCCGCGTCCAAGGGCATCCCCGGCCTGCGCAAGGCGCAAGCCGCTTATTACCAGCGCCGCTTCGGAGTCACCGTCGATCCGGACAGCGAAGTCATCGTCACGCTGGGCTCCAAGGAAGGCCTCGCCAACCTCGCCCAGGCGATCACTGCGCCGGGCGACGTCGTGCTTGCCCCCAACCCCAGCTACCCCATTCACACCTTCGGCTTCATCATCGCCGGCGCCGCGATCCGATCGATCCCCGCCGCGCCCGGTGACGACTTCTTCGCGCGGCTCGACATGGCGATGCGCTACACCGTGCCGCGCCCCAAGGTGCTGGTTGTCGGCTATCCCAGCAATCCGACCGCCTATGTCGCTGACCTGCCCTTTTACGAGCGTTTGATCGCCTTTGCGCGCGAGCATGAGCTGATCGTCATTTCCGACCTTGCCTATGCCGAAATCTACTTCGGCGACACGCCCACCCCGTCGATCCTGCAGGTCGAGGGCGCGAAGGACGTCGCGGTCGAATTCACCAGCATGTCGAAGACCTACAGCATGGCCGGCTGGCGGATGGGCTTCGCGGTCGGCAACGCGCGGCTGATCGGCGCGCTGACCCGCGTCAAATCCTATCTCGACTACGGCGCCTTCACCCCCGTCCAGGCCGCCGCCTGCGCCGCCTTGAACGGCCCGCAGGACATCATCGATCACAATCGCGCGCTCTACAAGAAGCGCCGCGACGTGCTGGTCGAAAGCTTCGGCCGCGCCGGCTGGGACATTCCCGTGCCCCAAGCAAGCATGTTCGCCTGGGCCCCGATCCCCGAACAATTCCGCGCGCTGGGCAGCATGGAATTCGCCAAGCGCCTGCTGACCGAGGCCCACGTCGCCGTCGCCCCCGGCGTCGGCTTCGGCGAGGAAGGCGAAGGCTATGTCCGGCTCGCGTTGGTCGAGAATGAGCAGCGCCTGCGGCAGGCCGCGCGGGGCGTGAAGAAGGTCTTGAGCAGCCAAGCATAAGCTGAGCTTTGCATCGCAAAGATCGGCTTATGTCGAAGAGCCTGCGAAGGCCGGCCGACCGGCGCCGAGCGACCGGATCGACGTCACGGGATTTATTCCCGTGACGGCCCTAAGTGCCTAGCCGCGCTCACCCTTGTCCGGCGCCGCGCCGCGCGCGCCTGTGCTTTCGTCGCGCACCTTCTTGAACTCGCTGCCCGCGTTCCACGCCGGCCAAACGCGGCTGTTGGCGATGCGCTTGCCGATTTCGTAATAGAGTTCGGTCTCCTGCACCGCGCCGCCGAGGTTCCAGGTCGGCGCCCAGGCGTCGCAGGTCTGGTGGTAGCAGCTGGCAGTGAACGCATCGAGCCAGCGCTTGCCCGCTTCGCGCCCGCCGCTCTGCAGATCGTACGGACCTGCAAGCGCCATGCTCAGCAGCACCGGCACGCCACGCTTGGCGAGCGTGAAATGGTCGGCGCGGTAGAACAGGCCGCGCTCGGGATTGCCCTCGACGGTCACGTAGCGCCCCTGCGCCCGCGCGCCCTCCTCGAGATAGCGTTCGAGCTCGCTCTGGCCCTTGCCGATGAGCAAGGTGTCGCGCGTCGGCCCGGCCCATTGCAGCGTGTCGAGCGTCAGGTTCGCCGCCATCTTCTCATGCGGGTAGATCGGATGCTGCGCATAATATTCGCTCCCGAGCAGCCCGCGCTCCTCCGCCGTCCATGATGCGAAGACAAGGGTGCGCTGTGGCCGCGGCCCGGCGGCGAACTTGCGCGCGATCTCGATCATCGCCGCGGTGCCGAGCCCGTCGTCGGCCGCGCCGGGGCGGATGGTGCGCCCCTGCGCATCGGGCGCGCCGACGCCATAGGCATCCCAATGCCCGCCATAGCTGACGGTCTCGTCCGGATAGGCCGAGCCGGTCAGCTTGCCGATCACATTCTTGCTCATGATGCGGGTCAGGTCGACGCCCGCCTCTGCCGACAAGGTCGCCTTGAGCGGGATCGGGCGAAAGGCCGCCGTACGCGCCTGCCGCTTAAGCGTTTCGTAATCGAGCCCTTCGCGCTTCAGTAGCGCCTCGCCCGCCGCGCGCTGGATCCAGCCTTGCAGAAGCACCGGCTGGCGCGCGCCTGGCGGAAGGACGATATTGAAATTCTCCCCCATCGCGCTCTGCACGACGTTCCAGCCGTAGCCCGCGCCCTCGGTCTCGTGGACGATCAAAGCGCCGATCGCCCCGCGCCGCGCGACTTCCTCGAACTTGTAGGTCCAGCGCCCATAATAGGTCATCGCCTTGGCGTTGAACTTGCCCGCGACCGGCTCGCCCGCGGCGGCTTCGAAATCATTGTCGTTGACCAGGAACAGCGCGATCTTGCCGGTCAGGTCGGCGCCCTTGTAATCGTCCCAACCGCGCTCGGGCGCGCTTGATCCGTAACCGACGAAGACGATCGGCGCGTTGGCGATGCGCGCCTGATCGACCGCGCGCGTCGTGCTCAGGTAAATGTCCTCGGGGAAGCGCAGCGGGATCGCCGCGCCGCCTTGCGAAAGCGACACGCGCGGCGCCTGCAGCTTGGTGCGGATGAGCGGCACCGCCTGCGTCCACCCGCCATTCTCGCCGCCCGGCTCGAGCCCCGCCGCCTTGAATTGCTCGATCAGATAAGCAACCGTTTTCTCTTCACCCGGCGTGCCCATCGAGCGACCCTGGAAGTCGTCAGAAGCCAGCACGCGCGTGATCTCCGACATGCGCTGCGCATCGATCGCCGGCGGCGCGGCTTGCCCGCTCAGCGCTAGCGCCATCGGCAGCAGAACCACGCCCGCGAATGTCCTTGTCATCTTAACCCTCTCCCAACCTGCACCGCCTCAACGGACGGCGCTGGCGTTGGATGCAGCAGCTGGTTGGCCGTCGGGCATACGGGTAAAAAACAGGTCGCGGACGCGCGACGTACCGATGCCGACGCCACTGATCCTGCCTGCTCTGTCCCGGCGGAATCGCGCCACAAAGTCGTTGGACTCGAACGCGTCGGCATAGGTCGGCTTGACCCGGGTTACGATGTGCGGCCGCCGGTCGAGCCGTATCGCAAGCCCGTGGCCGTAAGGGCTGACGACGTAGGTGACGTCGGCCTCGTCACTGGCATAGCGCCCGGAATATTCCGCAAGCCGGACTGCGGATGGTGAGACGGGAACTATCCGGCGATATTCGACCGACTGCCCTTGAAGGTCGTTCCAGCGAAACCGGTCGGAACCCAAAAAGACGATTTCGCCAACATCGCTACGGAACCGCTGCGGCCCGGACGCGACGAACGGCGTGCCCATGAACGTGACTTCGCCAGACGCCGTCACGAACGGCGTGGACATGCCCGTCCGTTGATTGACGAATAGGCCGCTCAGGTTCGGCCCGTCGTAAGGCGACGGTGCGGACGCGGCAGGTTGCGCGGGCAGGAACAGGTCGGCGACTCGCTTGGCAAATTGGCTGGCGGGCGCGTCGCTCCGATTGCACAGCACCGCGACCGACATTTGCTGGTCGGGAAAGCGGCCCAGCCACGCGCGATAGGCGCCGGTCGATCCGCTGTGGACGATCGCGCGAACGCCGCGATAGCGTTCGACGAACAGACCGCGGGCATAAGTGATCGGGGTGCCATCATTCAGCGTGGCCGGCTGTTGCAGCCGCGCCGTCATCTCCTTGCCGAGCCGATTGGCGGACAGCGCCGTATTCCAGGTGAGCAGATCGCCGACGGTCGTGAGCAGGCCGCCATTTCCATACGCATCCTCGAACGGCATTTCCTGCGCAAATCCCGTCTCGGTGCGGGCGTAGGCCACGGCGCGGTCGGGCACGACCCGGCGGAAGTCGTCGCGCCAGCTGGTGCGCGTCATCCCCAGCGGCACGAACAGCCGTTCGCGCGTGAATTGCGCAAGGCTCTTGCCGCTGACGCGCTGCACAATCTCGGTCAGCAGATTATAGCCGCTGTTGGTGTAGCTATATTCTGCGCCCGGCACATAGTTGAGCGATCGCTGGCGGCGGATGATGTCCAGCACGTCCGTTTGCGTGTGGGCACGCGTCGTCCGCGGCCAGCCCCCAAGTTGCGCGACCATGCCCCAATCGCGCAGGCCGCTGGTGTGGTTGAGCAAATGATCGATGGTGATCGTCCGGCCATAATCGGGGAGTTCGGGGATGTGCCGGCGAACGTCGTCATCCAAGGATAATTTTCCGTCCACGACGAGCAACAGGGTCGCAGCGGCAGTGAACTGCTTCGACACCGACCCCGCCTCGATGATCGTGTCCGCGGTCATCGGCACGCGATGTTCGAGCTCCGCCAAGCCATAGGCGCGGCTGATCACTACGCCGCGGCTCGAGACACCAATTGTGCACCCGGGCGCACCGTTGCGAATGAGCGCGGTGAAAATCGGATCGATTCCGGTGGTCGGGGCGGGCCGCGCCGACGACTGGCCGGTGACCGACAATGCAAGCGCGGCGAAGATGATCAAACGCATACCCGTACCCCCGCCGCTACCTGACACCATGGCGCGGCCGCTGTCCATCGGACCCAGGCAACCCGCCCCCGAAGCGATCCTATCTCACGCCTAGCCGCGCGCCGCTGGCCAGTCCGCCTCCTCCGCACCGCGCGTCTTCCACAGCGAATAGCCGATGCCCGCCGCGATCAGCGCGAAGGTGACGCCGAGGCTGAGCACCGGCGGGAACTTGTCCCCGCCGAGCAGGAAGTCGGCGACGAAGATCTTCGCGCCGATGAATATCAGCACCGCGGCCAGCGCATATTTCAGATAGTGGAAGCGATGCACCATCGCCGCGAGCGCGAAGTAAAGCGCACGCAAGCCCAGGATCGCCATGATGTTGCTGGTGTAGACGATGAACGTGTCGGTGGTGATGGCGAAGATCGCCGGAACGCTGTCGACCGCGAACACCAGGTCGGCGAGGTTGATGACCACCAGCGCCAGGAACAGCGGCGTCGCCGCGGTCACCAGCCTGCCTGTCTTTTCGTCGGGCACTTTCACGAAGAAATGCTGGGCGTGCAATTCCTTGGTCACGCGCATGTGCCGCGAAATGAATTTCACCGCCGGGTTGTTGGCGACGTCCATCGGCGTGTCGCCGGCGAAGAACATCTTGATGCCCGTCGCGATCAGGAACGCGGCGAAGATGTAGAGCACCCAATAAGCCTCGGCGACCAGCGCCGCGCCGCCCGCGATCATAAGCCCGCGCAGAACGATCACCGCGAGGATTCCCCAAAGCAGCGCGCGATACTGATATTTCGGCGGGATCGCGAAGTAGGTGAAGATCAGGCTGATGACGAACACGTTGTCGATCGACAGCGCCTTTTCGATGAAGAAGCCGGTGAAATATTGCATCCCCGGCTCAGGCCCCTTGGCCGCCCACACCCAGCCGCCAAACGCCAGCGCGATGCCGATGTAGAATGCGGACAGCTTCAGGCTTTCGCCGATGCCCATCTCGCGGTCTTCCTTGTGAAGGAAGCCGAGGTCGAATGCGGTTAGCGCCGCGACGATGCCCAGGAAGGCAAGCCAGAACCAGGCGGGCGTGCCCAGCCAGTCGGCCGTCAGAAATTCCATGATGATGTCCCCTGTTGGCGGCGCGTCAGGCGGTCGCGGGGCGGCGCAGCGCGCGGCCGATCAGCGCCTTGGCGCGCGACTTCAACCGGCGCAGGCCGATCAAGGTGGCGGCGTCGGGGCGGGCCTGCCGCTCCTCGCGCCGGAGCGCGCGGTCGATGCGCTGCAGCGTTTCGGTCAATCGATACAATCGGGGATTCACGTCTGTCTCCTCTTCAAACCGTGGTTTGATCGGAGATCCGGCGGTGGTTGGGGAGGGAGAGGGGCCGTCCACGCACCGGATCATCCGATGCGGTCCGACATCACGATTGCCTTGTGAGGCAGCCGCCAGAGGGGCCCGGTCCGCATCCCTTAAATGCGTTGCCCGCGCGAAAGTTCAACCCCGGATTTTGCCCGTAGCCTTGCGCCGAGCGCGGGTTACGCTAGGTTTCGCTGCGTCGGCGCATCCGCCGGCCTGTGTGCGTTCGGCTTGGGGGAGCTGGAATGCGCTTGTCAGTCGCGGCGCGCGTGGGGACGCGCCGATGATCTTCAATTCGCTGACCTTCGTGGTCTTCTTCGCGGTCGTGCTCGCGCTGCATTATGCGCCGTGGTTCAGCTGGCACCAGAAGAAGATCAACCTGCTGGTTGCGTCCTATCTGTTCTACGCGGCGTGGAATCCGCCGTTCGTCATCCTGCTGTGGATTTCGACGGTGGTCGACTGGTGGGCGGCGCAATGGATGGTCCGCTCCAAGCGCGACAGCACGCGCCGCGCGTGGATGATCATCTCCGTGGTCGTCAATTTGGGCATGCTCGCTTACTTCAAATATGGCGAGTTCCTGCTGCAAAATTTCACCGCTCTCGCGGCGTCGATGGGGATTGCCTACCAACCACCCAGCTGGGACATCGTGCTTCCCGTCGGGATCAGTTTCTACACCTTCGCGACGTTGTCCTACACACTCGACGTCTATCTGAAGCGCGCCAAGCCCGCGCAGCATTTCCTCGATTACGCTTTGTTCGTGACCTTCTTCCCGCACCTCGTCGCGGGGCCGATCATGCGCCCGACCGAGCTCGTGCCGCAATTCGCCGAACCGCGCCGCGCCACCGCGCACCAGCTCTACTTCGGCTTCGCGCTCATCATCCTCGGCCTGTTCCAGAAGGTGGTGCTCGCCGACGGCTTCCTCGCTCCGGTGGTGGAGAAGGTTTACGACGCGCGCGAAGGCGTGCCGATGATGCTCGACGCCTGGGTCGCAACGCTCGCCTTCAGCGGGCAGATCTTCTGCGATTTCGCCGGCTATTCGACCACTGCGATCGGGGTCGCCATGGGCCTTGGTTTCGCCATGCCCGACAATTTCCGCTTCCCCTACGCCGCGGTCGGCTTCTCCGACTTCTGGCGACGATGGCACATCACGCTGTCGAGCTGGCTGCGCGACTATTTGTACATCCCGCTCGGCGGCAACCGCCACGGCCCGGTGCGCACCTACACCGCCTTGATGGGGACGATGCTGCTTGGCGGCCTGTGGCACGGCGCGGCGTGGACCTTCGTCGTATGGGGCGGGCTGCACGGCCTCTACCTCGGCGTCGAACGCTGGCTGCGCGGAAAGTTCGGCGGCTGGACGCCCGGCCCGGCGTCGATCTTCGCGCTCGGCATCCTCACTTATGTTCTCGTCAACATCACCTGGGTGTTCTTCCGTGCCAAGGACTTCACCGTGGCCTCGACCATGTTGACCTCGATGGCCGGCATGGCCGCCAACCCGGTGCCGATGATCGCGCTTCTGCCGATGATCTACGCGATGGTCATCGTCGGCGGGATCGTCGCCACCCATTGGGCGATGCGCGACAAGACGCTGGAGATTGCGGTCGAGCGAACGCCCGCCTGGCTCGTCGGCGGGCTGCTTTCCATCATGGCCATCGCGGTCGTTGCGGAACAGGGGAAAGGCAGTGCCTTCATCTACTTCCAGTTCTGATCCGCCAAAGGGCATCGTCCGCAAGGAAGGCGCGCTTCCCGCGGGCCTGCGCCTCACCGCGTCCGACCGCCCGGGCCAGGCGCAACCGGTGCCGACCCGCGACGTCCCAAAGCAGCCGTGGGGCCGCATCCTCGCCGCGGTCGCGGTGGCGCTCGTCGCCGGGGTGACCGCGCTCGAGCTCAACGCCCGCCGCCTCGGCTTGGAGGCCGGCGACCTCGACAATAGTGAAGTCGCGTGGGTCAAGGAGCGAGTTCGCTCGGAAAACGCCGATGTCGCCATCGTCGGCGACTCGCGCATTCTGTTCGATACCGACCTCGACCGGTTCGAGGCACTGACCGGCACCCGTCCGGTCCAGCTCGCGATCCACGGCACCAGCGCCTTGACCCTGCTCGAGGATGCGGCGAGCAACCCCAATTTCCGCGGACTGCTGATCGTCGGCCTGGCCGACACGATGTTCTTCCAGCCGTTCGACGGCTACGGCGAATATGTCCGCCGCCGCGGTGACTTCACCTCGCCCTCCGGCCGCATCGGGATCGAGATCGACCATATGCTCCAGCGCCGGCTGGCGTTCCTCGATTCCAACCATCGTCTAAGCGTCGCAGCACATCGTCTCGACCCCGATTTTCGCCCCGGCGTCGAAGGGCCCAAGCACGACATCTGGAAGGTCAGCCAGGTGGGCGAGCAGCGCGCGACGTGGATGTGGCCGCGCGTCGAATATGATCCCGAATATCGCGCCCGCACGCGCTGGGCGTGGAAAGGCTTCAAAGAGAAATTCCCCTACACCCCGCAGCTGATGGCCAAGGGCCATGCGCGCGCCAAGGCGGCGGTGGAAACGATCCGCGCGCGCGGCGGCGACGTCGTGTTCGTGCGCCCGCCCTCGGCGCCCGAGCTGCGCGTCAACGAAGAAGCCCAAGTCCCCAGGGCCAAGGGTTGGGACCGCCTAATCGCCAACACGCAAAGCGTCGGCGTCCACGCCGACGACCTGCCGCCCGATGTGCAGAATCTGACGTTGCCCGAATGGTCGCATCTCAACCGGAAATGCGCGACCGTGTTCACCGACGCCTACGTCCGCCGCCTCGCCGCGTTGACGCCGCGGATCAGGTTGCGCGCAAACGCCCCGCCGCCGCTAACCCGCGTCGACTGCGTCTAGCCCGCCGGCTTCAGTTTTGCGCACACCGGCTCAGGCCGTCCGCGGGTGCAGAAATCGGGCAGCTTTCCCGTGCGCCAATAACGCAGCAGCCCGATCTGCTCGGCGAGCTGGACGAAGCGCGGGTCGCGGCGAAGTGGTGCGCCCGCATTGGCCGACAATAAGGCCACCGTGAAATAGGCCGGCTGCTCGAGCCACATCGCTTCATCCTCGGCGCGCGTGCGCCCAACCTGATTGGGATACAGGTCGCGGGCGATGGCAAAGCTGGTGTTGAGTTCACCGATCGCAGCGAGCGCGGCGATGCACAGCTGTCGCGTCGATCCGCGAAGATTGTCCTGCGTGCACAAGCGGATCATGCCGGCTCGGTCGCCCCGGCGATAAGCAGTCAGGACCGATTGCAAAACTTCCGCGTCGAAGGTGAAGTCGCTTCGCGGGATGGTGGCAGCGAAACGCTCGAGTGACGCGAAGTCGCCGCGGGCCGCCAAGCCGACGATACGGTTCCAGCGCAGCGCCCAGCTGCTCGGCCATTTGCGAACGGCGTCCGCGAAAACTGCTTCGGCTTCGCGATGCCGCCCTTCAGTCTCGAGCAGCTGCAGGAGAACGCCGATATCGTCGGCCGAGTGAGCGTGCCGCGCCGCTGCCACGCGGGCAAGCATTGCAGCCTCTTCAATCCGGCCGACGTCTGCGGTCAATTCGCTCAATCGCTGTGCGGAGGAATTTCCCGGAACTTCATCGTCGAGAGTCGCGCGCAATTGGCGCTCGCAATCTGCCAGCCACGAGCGCGGGCGAAGGAGGCACCAGGCATGCCCGTAATCGGGGAACCGCGGCGCATATTGCTTCCGATGCTCAAGGATTTCGCGCGCGATCCGGACATGCTCGCGACGCTCCGGGACGGAAAAGGACTCGAGCGTCGCGCCGGACGTGATCGCCAGCGCCATTTGCGTGGAGATGGAGTCCGGATGCTCGCGCGACGTGCGCAGGGTGATCTCGTATGCGCGCAGGGCATTTCCTTGAAGCGCGGCGTCCAATGCCATGAACATCCGTGCCGCAATCACGGGATCGGCGTCTCGGCCATCGAGGGCGAGGAGAGGGCCCATGACGGACATGGTTTCCGCAAAAGCCGTGGCGACTTGCAGGTCCAGGTTCTGGGCCCGCGATCGGGGACTCTCAAAGACTCGCGTCATTAGGGTTTTTCGCCCGGACCTAAGGATCACGGCCATATCGACGCGCATCGTGCCCGCTTCGCCCGTTACCGCGCCGGACACGGTCCACGGGCTGCGGCCTGCGGGGACGACCTGCACGCCGGCCTCGGTCAAGGCGGTGCTCAGCACGCCCCCGAGCCGATCAGCGAGGTGGCGCGCATCCGGCCCGCCGGCCGACGTGACTGGCAGGATGCTGACCGTCACGGCTGACGCGGTTGGGCGACGGGACGTCGCGAACATGCCCACCGCGACGCCGGCCAGGATTGCCGCCGCGACCATGATGCCCCATGTCCGGCGCGCCCGGCCGGGCGCCGCCGCGCTGTCGACCTCGATCAGTCGATAGCCAGCGCGAGGGATCGTCTCGATGCGAAAGCCGCCCGCGCGCCCCGCCAGCTTGCGCAGGATCGACACCGCGCGGTTGATGACGTCGTCGCCGACGATCCGGCCGTCCCAGCATTGGTCAACAATGTCATCGCGCGTGACGACCTGCCCCAGTCGTCGATGAAGCAGCAGCAACACGCACAACGGCTTGTCCTGGATGCGCTCTCGGCGGCCGCCGAAGGAGACTTCACGTGACGCCGGATCGATCTCGGCGCACCCCAAGCGAAACGGCGCTTCACGACCGTTCGAACTCATCCTCAAGGCGTCCATCGCGCCTCCCCCGCACCGATATAGCATGCGCCCGCCTAGGCGCCCAAGCGTCCGCCCAACCCTGCGAAATCAGGAATAAATCAGGGCCGCGCCATTTTCCCCTTCAACACCCGGGATCAGCTTCGCACCCGCCTGCGCGCTTGCCGTCTGGGAAGCCGCATTGTGCATCGAAGGGAGGTAGCCATGACTCGTCATTTCACCGCATTGTTCGTGCTCGTCGCCGGAACGCTCGCCACCCCGGCGCTTCCTGCCCCGCCGGAGTCCGGCAAAAGCGGCGCTGTTGAATTTTGCAGGTCACTCCTGCCCAGTCTTCCGAGCGCCAACCTCGGCGAATGCGTCAGCTACGTGATCGTCAACGAGAACGGCTTCCCGTCGCACGATTGCGACGCATTCCTCGAGATCAACCCTGCCCTGTTCTACCTGTTCTACGATTCCTATTCGGATTGCGTGCGCGCCAACAAGAAAGATTGATCCGGGACCGGTTGGCGGGTGCGGCGTCATGCGCGCGCCCGCCGCAGGTCAGCAACGAACCGACACGCCGCCGTACAGTTCGACGTCGGGCGTATCGCACCTCAGCCGCAAGTGCGCGACCGTCTTCACCGACGCCTACGTCCGCCGCCTCGCCGCGCTGACGCCGCGCATCAGCCTGCGCGCAAACGCCCCGCCGCCGCTAACCCGCGTCGACTGCGTCTAGCCCGCCCGAAATTCTGGGGGCGCAACAATAGGAACTGCCGGGCGCAGCCTGGGTTGAGGGGCGCGACAGGAGTGCCCCCAATGCCCAGCAAATCCCCCAATGAGCGATCCCAGCAGCGCGCGCTGATCGGCGCGGGAGTCGCCGCCGCGGCCGTCGGCGCGGCCTTCATCTGGAAGCATAAGGCGAGCGGCGACGGTGACCGCGAGACGATCAGCGACGCCCCGGACCATGTGCTGCGCGGCAAGTCGCGGGACGCTGTCGAGGGCGATGGCACTCTGGTCGGGCGCACCGTCACCATCGGCCGCCCGCGCCGGGAAATCTACGACGCCTGGCGCGACTTCACCCGCTTCCCGGACTTCATGGACAATGTCGAACGCGTCGAGAAGCTCGACGACAAGCGTTCGCGCTGGACCATCAAGGGCCCCGGCGGGAAAAACGTCGAGCTCGTCACCCGCATCGTCGAGGACGTGCCCGGCGAGCGCATCGCCTGGGAAAGCGAAGAGGAATCCGACGTCGATACGGCGGGCATCGTCGAGCTTACCGACGCGCCGCCCGGACGCGGCACCTATGTGCGCCTGATGATGAGCTACGATCCGCCCGGCGGTGCCATCGGCCGCGGCATCGCCAAGCTGCTCCAGCGCGAGCCGAGCATCCAGGCACGGCGTGATCTCCGGCGTTTCAAACAATTGATGGAAACCGGCGAAGTGACGGTCAACGCCTCGCCCTCCGCCCGCCCGTCAGAAACCCCGACCGAAGCCAGGATCTAGGAGAATATATATGCGCGCAGTCACCTGGCACGGCCGTCACGACGTTCGCGTCGACACCGTCCCCGATCCCGAAATCGTCAATCCGCGCGACGCGATCATCAAGATCACCTCGACCGCGATCTGCGGGTCCGACCTTCACCTCTACGACGGCTACATCCCCGGCATGCGCGCCGGCGACATCCTCGGCCATGAGAATATGGGCGAGGTGGTCGAAGTCGGCGCGAAGAGCAGCCTCAAGAAGGGACAGAAGGTCGTCATCCCCTTCACCATCAGCTGCGGCAATTGCTTCTTCTGTTCGAAGAAGCAGTTCAGCGCGTGCGACAACAGCAATCCCGCCGAAACCGCCGACGCGTCCGAAATCATGATGGGCCATCCGATGGGCGGCGCGTTCGGCTACGCCCATCTCACCGGCGGCTATGCCGGGGGGCAGGCCGAATATCTGCGCGTGCCCTATTCCGATGTCGGCCCGATCGTCATCCCCGACGGGCTCGACGACGACAAGGTGCTGTTCCTGTCGGACATCCTGCCGACCGGCTGGCAAGCGGCGGAAAATGCCGAGATCGAGCCGGGCGATACCGTCGCCGTCTGGGGCTGCGGCCCGGTCGGCCTGTTCGCGATCCAGTCGGCGCTGATCATGGGCGCGCACCGCGTAATCGCCATCGACCATTATCCGGCGCGGCTGATGCTCGCCAAGCAGATGGGCGCGGAGATCCTCGATTATCGCGAGGTCGACGTACGCGATGCGCTGACCGAGATGACCGGCGGCATCGGCCCCGACGCGGTGATCGATTGCGTCGGCATGGAAAGCCACGGCATCGCCATCGACAATCTTGTCGACACCGCCAAGGCCCACACCTTCCTCGGCACCGAGCGCCCGCATGCGCTGCGCCAGGCGATCATGGCCTGCCGCAAGGGCGGCCGCGTTTCGATCCCCGGCGTCTATGGCGGGTTCGCGGACAAATTCCCGCTCGGCCAGATGATGGAAAAGGGCCTGAGCGTGAAGCAGGGCCAGACGCACGTCCAGAAATACTCCGAAAAGCTGCTTCAGATGATCGTTGAGGACAAGCTCGACACCACCTTCCTCATCTCGCACCACGCCAGCATCGAGGACGCGCCCGACATGTATAAGCACTGGCACGACGACCAGAACGAATACACCAAGATCGTCCTCAAGCCCGCGCTTGCGAAAGGCGATGTACAAACGCTCAAGGAGTTCGCGCACGAGCCGGCGTAAGTCCGCTTTCGACGCAGCCGTGCTTTGATCGGGCTGCCGTGCGGTCGGCCCTGCCCGGGATCGTTAAACCGCTATTTACTTGTGCGCCATGGCGGATAATCTGTCGATTGCTCGGTCTGCCTGTTGATGCGGGGAGATAGCGGTAATGCGTTTGGCGCCCGGGTGGGTTGTCGCTGCGGCGTTGAGCGCACTGGCGGCCGGCGGATGTGGCGGTACCAGCCAATCCTATTCTCTCGACATGCCGCCACTGATCTTGGCCCCCGCGTCGGCCGCGGCCATCGACGATCAACGCGCGCGATTCCGTGAAATCTACTGCGCTGTTCAGGCTGATCACGGCGCTAGCCATCCTTACGATCGCCCCTGCGCACAAGCTTTGCACAAGCTCGCAGGCGAAGCCTCGCCTGGTGGAAATCCCGTTTACTTGGGCCGAGGGCGCGTCGCCCTTCGGATACTGACAATTCCGGGGGTGTTCGGCGAGTGCGTGGAAGGAATGGCGAAGCCGTTCGAGGATGCCATCGCACCTCTCGCAAAGTTGGGTTGGACGGTGCAGCCTCTACGCGTCGACGGCCGCTCGAGCAGCAAGGCCAACGCCGAGCAGATTCGGGCGCAGCTTCGCACGATCAAGCTTGGGCCGACAGAGAAGCTGGTGCTCATCGGCTATTCCAAGGGCATGAGCGATATTATCGAATTGCTCGGCGCAGGTGCGGATGATGTCATCCCCGCAGGTTCATCGATCATTTCCGTCACCGGTGTCGTTGCGGGTACGCCGATCGCGGACGGCGGCGAGCGCCTTTACCGGAAATTCTGGTGGGTCCCGTTTCCATCTTGCCAGCCCGGTGACGGTGGGGGCGTCGCAAGCCTGACCCGCAAGCACCGCCTCAATTATCTGGAGCAGCATCCCCTTCCCGGGAAGTTCCGATATTATTCGCTGCCCGCTTTCACAACGCGCGACAACATCTCCTCCTATCTCCGCAATCCGCATGTGCAGCTGTCGCGCATCGACCCGCGCAATGATGGGAACGTCATCTTCCACGACAGCGTGCTCCCCGGAAGCACCCTACTCGGTTACGCGAACTCCGATCATTGGGCGTTGACCCTGCCGTTCTCACTGCAAGCGCCGTTCCGTTCCAAGTTCTTCGCAACGCGCAATGAGTTTCCACGCGTGGTGCTCCTGGAGGCGATCGCCCGCTTTCTCGAAGAACAATATCTCGCGGAGGACCCGATTCCCGGCGTGGATCTCGAAAGGTAGCTTGATGTTCAAAGCCGTCCTCACCGCCTTCGCAGCACTTTTGGTGGCGGGTTGCGTTGCACCCATGCCGCTTCCGCCGCGAAACCTCTCCGGTCTGGTTCAGCCCGCGCAGCCCGTCTCGGACGGAGTGCTCGTCGGGTTTGTGGCGGACTCGCAGTTTCAGACCTTACGCAACCTCGCGCTCGTACGCGGCTATCGCGGTCGGCTTGAAGATTGGGCGATACCGGTGAGCATTCGTCCACCGGCATTGGACTGGGCTTCGCGCGCGCTTTTGCGGTCCAGTCTGCAAACTCTTCGATCGCGAAAGGTCAGCGCGGTTTTCTACCTTGGGGACGGCGCGAACAACGGGTGTCTTGACGAGTTGGCGGCGGGGCTGCCGGGATATCCTGCACGCCATGAAAGAGGCCTGCTGGCGGAGCTTGATGATTTCCGCCGAGCTGCCAACATTCCCGTATACTTTGTCCTTGGCAATCATGATCTCCTCGGGGCCGGCAGCACGTCTGATCCCGCGCGACGGCAAGCCTTTTGCGCCGACCAGGACGGCGGCGACAACCGCCTGCTTTATAAGTCCGAAGTCATTGCGCTCGCCGACCAGTTCAACCGCCAGAACGATACTTTGACCCAGGCCTGGGTTTACCGGTCGAATTACGTTGCCGGCGAAACCGAGCGGCGCTGCCGGACAGGGGGTCGGCCAGAACATCGCACTTGGGGCTGCTATCTAGCGGCGACCGTCGATCACCGGCACCGGTCGACGCCGATCCAGTTTCTCCTGCTCGATACCGCGGATTGGGCAAACACATTTCGCGCGCGAATCCGGGGCTTCGAACAACTTGGAATTTGGGGCGGAGTGTCGGTCGGTGCGGACGATAACGGGGTCCCGTCGCAAATGGGCTGGTTCAAGCAAACGACAGCGAACGATGTGCCGATGCGGGTCGCCCTCACGCACTACGATCTCCCCAGTCTCACGAAAAAGGCGGGCCCGTTCGGCAAACTGTCCAGCCTCGATTGGAACCTTGCCGACCTGTTCACCACACGCGGAGAGCCTAGAATCGCCCGTCAGATCGCCGGCTTTTGGATCTCGGCTCACACGCAAAATACCCGCCATTCCGTGCAGTCGGAATATTTCGATGTGGGCTGCCTAAGACGGAGCTGCGGCGAAGCGCGGCAACGCTTGTTCGTCACAGAACTCAACATCGGCTCGACCACCGACCATTCCAATTACGGAACTATTGCGGAATTCAGGCCGTCGGCAAGCGGCCCCGGGGAAATTCGTTTCGATCGCGTGGACGTCGAACCGCATGGGTGCGACGATGTTTACCGGCTTGTCGCGACAACGAAATTTCCAAATGCCGTGCAAGGCACGACGTCCGGCTGGGCGGCCCTCGGCATCTCGTTCACCGACCGACATAATTATTGGCGCTTCGATCACGCGGAAGCGAAGCGCATCTGGGCTAACTTGGATAAGCTTGCCGCCTCAGACGTGCATCGGGCAGCTTGTATCGGACGCCTAGCCGCACAAGTTGAGGCCGGCCGGGGGAAGTAGCGTCGCAACCGTTACGCCCCCGACACATTCACAGCAAATAATCGTTAACCATAAAATTCCCGCTTGCGTCTCGCCGTGGTTGAGGCACAATATGTAGCAACGCTGAGGGGGAATGACGCAATTACTGGTGTTTGGCGCTGGAATGCCTATATTCCAGTGATGGCCAGACTCGTCCCCGATTTCCACAGGGGGCGGGTGCGACAGATGCCCCG